>CAILAZ010000306.1 GCA_903832295.1 uncultured Acidobacteriota bacterium | reverse complement strand
TCATATCAATTGGTGGCGGTTCATTGATATGCCCTGTTCCATAGCCTTCGCCGGCTTTCTGCGCCTTGCGACGCTGCCAGTCCAGATACACCATGCCAAGGACGATGATGAAGACAGCGCCCAAGGTTCCAAGCATCGGCGCCGCGTAGGCGTCAGTCTTGAAGAAAGTGGTGGGGATGATGTTCTGAATCTGGGGTGTGCCCGGCAGGCAATCCATGGTGATGGTGAATGAACCCAGTGCGATGGTACCCGGGATCAGACGCTTGGGAATGTTCAATTCGCGGAAGAGCTCGACGGCGAACGGATATACAGCGAATACCACCACGAAGAGCGACACGCCGCCGTAGGTGAGCAAGCAGCACACCACGACGATGGACAGCATTGCGCGAGAGGGACCGACAATCTTTACGACAGAGTGGACGATGGACTTCGCAAAGCCAGAGAGTTCAATGACTTTGCCGAAAATGGCTCCCAGCATGAAGGCAGGAAAGTAGTTTCGGACAAAGAACACCATTCTGTCCATAAACAAGCCGCTGTAGATGGGCAGCACGCCCTTGGGATCGGTGAGAAGAACCGCTCCCAGGGCCGCGATGGGGGCAAACAGAATCACGCTGAAGCCGCGGTACGCTACGAACATGAGGAATGCCAGTGCAAGAATGCAAACTAGGAAGGTCAAGGCTCATCTCCCATCTCAAGATTTGAGGGATCGGCGGCGGACATGCTCCGCACTTTGCCAATCCAAATTGAGGGTCAAACAGCTCTGAATCAACCGAAGCGACGCCGTCGGTAGCGCGCTCCGCACAAAGGTCAGACCACTGGCCCAGGGCAAAACGGCGTTCGCGCCGGGAATCCCAGGAGCTGCTCCCGACTTGATTTCCTTGGGCAGCACGCTAGCTTCTCACAAAATTCTGGAATATCAAAGAAAAACGATGCCGCGTTTTTCAAGAGCGAACATACCCGAAAAGCACACCGGAAACTGGCTCTTCTTATGAAGACAGCGGGCATGGTGGAAGCTGAGCGCTCGGTACTGAGTTCCACATTGGCAAGCGATCCCACTGTTCACAAATCCGTACTTGAACGAGCTACGTTGCTATTTCGCTTGTTGATCGCGCATAATTTCCAAGAAGAATGTCGCACGTGTGGATGGCTTGAGTTGCTAAACCTGCCCAATTCGATCACTCTCAGCAGAATCGGCTGCATACCTTTTCTGATTTGGGTGCTTTCCAGCAGCATGTTCCCAAGCGGTAAGCAAGAACTTCTGGCGGCTGGGATTTTCATTCTCGCGTCCATAACCGACGGACTCGACGGCTACCTGGCGCGAAAACACGGGCAGATCAGCAGCGTAGGCATTCTGCTGGATCCAATGGCGGACAAACTGCTTGTGGCCGCCGGCCTGATCCTGCTGGTTCGGTTTACGCCAAACCTGATGCCCCCGTGGATTGTTGTGCTGGTTCTTGGGCGGGAGTTCCTGATTACCGGGCTGCGCAGTGTGGCCGCCACCGAAGGCTTTGCGATTCAGGCACGTAATCTTGGAAAACTGAAGATGGTGCTGCAGATTGTCGCGGTAGTAGCCGTTATTCTTGCACACCGCTGGTACGAGTGGAATTTCTTCGGCTTCATTATCGGAGTTGAGTTTATTGCCCGGATCGCGGTCTGGTTCATGCTCTTCGTAACCCTGCTCTCAGCCGTTGACTACTTCATCGCTTTCTGGGATCGGGTGGACCGCTCCGCCAGAAGTCATCACGCCATCAAGCCTGCGGCTGTCCGCTCCACGCCCACTGCCTGAGCAGTGCCCCCCTCCATGTCGCTCGAAGAAGAATGTGGGTTCAAGGCTAATACACCGCAATGCAGACGATGGCAGGAGCGTTGTTCTTCGGGTAATCTCGGCAAGGAAACTTATGGCGGAGAGGGAGGGATTTGAACCCCCGGTGGAGTTACCCCCACGTCTGATTTCGAGTCAGGTGCATTCAGCCACTCTGCCACCTCTCCGCGGTGCAGAACGAGCAAGCGCTCGCACTGCGAGTGTAACAAAATGTGCGTCTCCTCGTCACCTGCCGCCTGTGGAAGTTGATAGCAGTCTCAACAGCATGCCATCAGACCACGAAGTATTTCGCGGCCGGATGGTGGACGACAATGGCAGAGGTGCTCTGTTCGGGCTCAAGCAAGTACGTGGACGTGAGCTTTACACCGATATTTTCTTCAGGCCTTAGCAACGCGAAGAGCTTCGTCTGGTCTTCCATATGAGGGCAAGCAGGATATCCGAAGCTGTAGCGTGACCCCCGATACTTTTGATGGAAGAGATCGCCGATGCGCGCGGCATCCTGATCGGCAATGTCCAACTGCTGGCGGATGCGGCGATGCATAAACTCGGCCAGGGCCTCCGCGGTTTCAACCGACAGCCCGTGCAGGTATAGATAGCGGGTGTACTCGCCTCGCTCAAAAAGACTCTGCGTTTCCAGGCTCGCCCGCGAACCGATTGTGACAATGGAAAGCGCAATCACATCTACTCTTTCGCTTGTGACCGGCAGGAAGAAGTCAGAGATGCTCAGCCTGCGCCCCTCCGCCTGCCGCGGGAAGCTGAAGCGCAACAGTTCAGGAAGTTCGGGCGGCAGGTTGGCTCCCGCCTCCAAAGTGGCGCCATCCAGGAACGGGCTGCCCTGGCGGAAGTCCTCCAGAGTCAAACCCGCAGCGGGCGCATAGACGATCAGGTCATTGCCCTTCGATTGGCACGGGAAGTATCCGTAAACAACCTTGGGATCGAACCAGCCTCCGTCGATGGCGTCCTGCTCAAGGGCAGAGAGGATAGCTTTGTACTTCTCCTCCACCAGACGCAGATAGTCTTCCTGCGAAGCCGTCTTGAGCTGCCACTGGTTCTTGAAGAGAGCCGTCGGGTTGATGTATTCGAAGAGCGTCTTCAGATCGAAGTCTTGCGCGTGCTCGGTCTTCACTCCCCAGAACGGGGGCTGCGGGATCTCTGCCGCAGGAATTGGATCTCGCGGCTCCTCCGGCAGTGAGAGATCAGCTAACGCCTTCACGCGCGAGAACTCGCGGACTACAGAGCCGGACTGAATCGTTTCTTCCCGCTCAGGCCCGCTGAGTTTTTCCATCGCGTGCAGCCCGGCGAACGCATCCTCAGCATAAAACACTGCGGACGAGTATTCCCTGCGCAAGTCATCTTCAACAAACTTGCGAGTGAGAGCCGCGCCCCCGCAGACAACCGGAATCTTCAGTCCACGAAGTTCCAGATCCTGAACGACGTATTTCATCTCCAGCGTGGATTTCACCAGCAGGCCGCTCAGGCCAATCGCGTCGGCGTGGTGCTCCTGCGCGGCGTGGATGATCGTCTCAGCCGGCTGTTTGATACCAAGGTTGATCACCTTGTAGCCGTTGTTTGTAAGGATGATGTCCACAAGGTTCTTTCCAATGTCGTGGACGTCTCCCTTCACGGTGGCCAGCACCATGGTTCCCTTTTGCGAGCCTTCCACCTTCTCCATCTTCGGTTCGAGATGAGCAACAGCGGCCTTCATCACTCCCGCTGAATCCAGCACGGAGGGCAGCTGCATCTTCCGCGCGCCAAACAAGTCCCCTACGGTTCGCATCGCATCAAGCAAAATCGTGTTGATAATTTCCAGAGGCGTGTAGGTCTGCAGTGCTACCTCCAGAATCTGCTCAATCGGCTGGCGAGTTGCGCCTTCACCCACACCTTTTTCGCCCTGGATAATGCAGAACTTCAATTTGTCTTCCACGGATAGCGATTCGGCGTGCGCAGTGGGCACAATTTCCTGCTTGCCTTTCATGGCTGCGAAGTGCGCCATGTACTTCTGCAGAGGATCGCCAGCGCCGCGATCTGAGTAGATCAGCTTGCGCGCCAGTTCCACTTCGGCCTCTGGGATCTTATAAAGCGGATATATCTTTGTGTAATTGACGATTGCCATGTCCAGCCCGTGGTCCACAGCTTCGCGCATGAACACCGAATTCAGCACGCGCCTCGCATAGGCATTCAGGCCAAACGAAATGTTGGACACTCCGAGAATCGTGCGGCAATCAGGCAGTGCCTTCTTGATGCCTTCCACTGCCTTCAGCGTCTCTACTCCAGCAGAGCGATAGTCCTCCTGCCCGGTGGAAATCGGCAAAGTCAATGCGTCGAATATCAGGTCCTGGGGACGGATTCCATACTTGTTCACCGCCAACTCAAAGATGCGTTGTGCAATCGCGATCTTCTTTGCGGAGGTAAGCGCCATGCCCTCTTCGTCAATGGTCAGCGCAATCACTGCCGCGCCGTAACGCTTTGCCATAGGCAGCACGCGTCCGGTGCGCTTTTCTCCATCTTCAAGATTAATGGAGTTGATGATGGCCTTCCCCGGTACCCGCTTCAGCGCCTCTTCCAGAACTTCCGCCTCGGTTGTGTCGATGAGTATCGGAGCTGGCACACGCGTTGCGATCTTCTCAAGCACATTGCTCATGTAAGCTTTTTCATCTTCGCCGACAACAGCGCAGCAGAGATCGAGCATGTGCGAACCGTCACTCACCAGCTTTTTCGCCAAGGTGAGAATGCCGTCGTAATCGCCTCCGCGCACCATGTTCCGGAAGCTCTCGACGCGGGTGGTCGTGTTCATCTCTTCCGCCACGATCAGCGGCTTTGGATCAAGGTCGAGCGGCACTGTCGTATAGGCGCTTGAGGCAGCCGCCGAGGCTTTCACGGAACGCTCCGCTGGCGTGAGGTCTCTTACAGCATCGACCACTGCCTTGAGATGTTCGGGCGTCGTGCCACAGCAGCCGCCCACAATGCGTACGCCAAAATCCTCAACAAAGTGCTTGTGATAGGCGCCGAGTTCCTCGGGCGTTAGGAGGTACACTGCGTGCCCGCCTACATTCTGCGGCAACCCGGCGTTCGGCAGCACTGAAACATGCTTCGTGGAGTTCAGCCCCAGATAGCGCACCGCATCGTTCATCTCAACCGGACCGGTGGCGCAGTTCAATCCAATCGCGTCAACGTCAAAAATCTCAAGGGCCGTGAGTGCAGCTCCAATCTCGGTTCCGAGGAGCATAGTTCCCGTGGATTCGAGGGTCACCTGTACCTGCACGGGAACCCGCCTTCCAGAATTCTGCATGGCATCGAAGCAGGCGACCACCGCACACTTTGCCTGCAGAATGTCCTGGCAGGTCTCTACCAGCAAGACATCCACTCCGCCCTCGATCAAGGCCTCTGCCTGCTCTACAAACGCCGCGAGCATGGCATTCCATGTGATGTGACCGAGCGAGGGCAGCTTTGTCGTTGGACCTATGGAACCTGCGACAAATCGCGGACGTGCCGCGGAGGAGAACTGGGAGGCAACATCCCTTGCCACCTTGCAGGCGGCCAGGTTCAGTTCCCGGGTACGATCTTCCAATCCGTATTCGGCGAGGACGATGCGCGTGGACCCAAATGTGTCGGTCTCCACTACGTCGCAACCTACGCTGTAAAAGGACGCATGGATATCCGCAATGACATCAGGGCGGGAGAGCACCAGCAGTTCGTTGCATCCTTCTTTCCCCCAGTAATCCTCGGGAGTAAGGTTGCGGAACTGGATGTTTGTGCCCATCGCACCGTCATACACAACGACGCGCTCGTTCACTGCTTTCAGAAAATCACTCATTGGGATACAGAGCCTCTGTTCGGGGAAAAGACCAGAATAGCTGAAATCGGATGGGGCGGCGCCAGCAAGTTTCTGGACCGCTCGCGAGCGGTCCAGAGTGAAACGGACGGCTCCTGGCTATCTGGCGATCATGTGCATCTTGTCCGCATCGCTGGCGTTGAAACGGGCATTGTCTCCCTCATGAGCGGGAGAGATTGCCAGCAGTTGTTCTTTCCTATACACGAGATTGGTGGCATTGTAGGTTGCCAGCTCAAATCCGTGCCCATGCGTGATCGCATCCGTGGGGCAGGCTTCCACGCAGTAGCCGCAGAAGATGCACCGGTTGTAGTCGATGTTATAGACCTTTGCGTAGCGTTCCGCGCTCGAAATGCGTGTCTCTGCTGAATTCTCAGCCGCTTCGATGTAGATGCAGTTGGAAGGACAGGCTGCCGCACAAAGGAAGCAAGCGACACACTTCTCCAGGCCATCCGTATCCCGCTGCAGGACGTGCAGTCCTCGAAATCGTTCCTGAAAGACTGCCCCGCGCAACGGACCTTTTCCGTCCGGGTAATTTTCGACAGTGGTCGGCTGGAACATCTCCATGAAGGTGATGCTCATGCCCTTGGCAATGGCGGCAATATTTTGTAAGAGGCGCATGTCTCCCCACACCGTAACCACAGATTGTAAATGTTCAGGCCTGCCGACGCTAGCCCTTCTTCCCTTTGGCGCCCTTGTGTTGCTCCACCGTTGACCAGGTCTTGTCCGCAGCATGACAACGACTCTCCAGTGGACACTCCGCGCACTTGGGACCCCGGGCCACGCAGAGGGCTCTACCGTGATGGATGATCTGGTGCGAGAAGTCGATCCACTTCACTTGCGGAATGATCCGCATTAAATCAAGTTCAATGTGCTTCGGATTATCCGAACGGGTAAGTTCCAGACGCCGCGAGATACGATGCACGTGAGTGTCCACTACAATTCCTTCGCCGCGTCCGAACCACGATCCGAGCACGACGTTTGCAGTTTTCCGGGCCACTCCTGGAAGCGAAAGCAGGTCATCCATCTGTTCTGGCACTGCACCGTCGAACTGCTGCATGATTTTTCGTGCTGCACCGACAATGTTCTTAGCCTTGTTGCGGAAGAACCCGGTTGTGCGAACCAGGGGCTCCAGAGCTTCCGGCTCCAGCTTTGCCAGCGATGCTGGGGTTGGGTATTTCTTGAACAAGGCCGGCGTCACCAGGTTCACGCGGACATCCGTGCACTGCGCCGAGAGAATGGTCGCCACGAGCAATTGCCAGGCGCTTTCGTGATGAAGCGCGCAACGAACGCTCGGATAGGAGCGCTCTAGTATCCTCAAAATCTCTGCAACCCGCTCCGGCGCGAGTGGCTCAAATCGGTTGTGGAGCTTTGCAAGTTTCTTCGCAGGGCTCGTCTTCACCGGCAATGGCGTTTTCGTCACCGGGAAATGGTAGCAGGTTTGGACAAGCGGCGAAGAAGGTGCCGGGGCGGTACAATAAGGGGCAAAGCGATCATTGAGACTTCGGGGATTCCAAAACCTATGAGTACGAGCGAGCAGGGCCTAGAGGCCCAGACAGTTGAGTTACCTGCAGTTCCATTGACGTTGGAAGGCTCCGCCGTCCTCCACCAGATGTTCCGGTTTCGCTGGAGCCTCTGGCACGCCCTTGCAGCGGACGAGCGCGCTCGAATCGCGACGGAGGCACAAGCTTCGTTCTCCACCATGGAAGAAGCGGGTTCTGCACTCTTTTCCATGTTTGGGCATAAGGGAGACATTCTCTTTGTTCACTTCCGCGACAACTTCGAAGCGCTGAACCAGGCCCAGCTTTCTCTTAATCAGCTCGAACTCCTCGAGTACCTGGAACCAGCCGTTTCCTATGTTTCCGTGATTGAGCTCGGACTTTATGAATCGACCGTCAAGCTCTACCGCAGTCTGGTCGCCCAGGGTGTGGAGCCGAATTCTGCGGAGTGGAACGAGGTGATTGAGGAGGCGATGAACCGGCAGCGCGAAGCAATGCATGTTCGGCTCTTCCCCCAGATTCCAGAGGGCCGTTATGTCTGCTTCTATCCCATGGACCGCAAGCGAGGGGAACTGAAGAACTGGTACACCCTCCCAATCGAGGAGCGGCAGCGGCAAATGGACTTGCACGGCAAGATAGGCCGCAGATATGCAGGGAAAGTTCAGCAGATTATCAGCGGATCGATTGGCTTCGACGATTGGGAATGGGGCGTGGACCTGTTCGCCGACGACCCGGTGGTGTTTAAGAAGCTTATTTACGAGATGCGTTTTGACGAGGTCAGCGGAGTCTTCTCAAATTTCGGAGCCTTCTATGTTGGCCTCCGGTGCGCTGCCAGCGAGTTGACGGCGCTGCTGGAGGGCACGACCCCGAAAGCGATGCCGAAGACCAGACCTGTCCCTTCCGGCAGACCCTCACGACCATAACCCTGGCAGGGCACCTCCGTCATTTGACCCGGCGGTGCCCACACTTTAGGCTCACTAACATGGCAGTAAGGGCAATCCAGCTCGGGCAGGTTTGGCGCGAAGAGACAAGTGGGCAGAGTTTTCTTGTCACCAAGGTCTACAACGAGGTGTTCTCTCAATTCGCCATGCTGCGCCCAGCAGACGCCTCTGCACCCACGGCAGAGACGCGACGGGTCAAGATTTCCAAGACCGCCCAGGGACTGCTGCTGCCAGGGTATGTATTTACCCAAGATTCCAACCAAGAGTTCTGAGGGCTCATGATCGAACATATTCTGCTGCTCCTGGCCGGTTTCATCAAGGCCGTGATTTCCTCGCTCGGTTATCCGGGCATCGCGGTATTGATGGGCATCGAGTCGGCATGTATTCCCCTGCCCTCGGAAGTTATCATGCCCTTCGCAGGATACCTGGTGTACACCGGACGCTTCAGTTCGCTGGCGATTGTCGCTACACTCGGAGCCATTGGCTGCAACCTGGGATCGGTGCTTGCCTACGAGGTGGGAGCCTACGGCGGTCGCCCTCTCATCGAGCGCTACGGTAAATACATCCTGATGAACCGCCACGACCTCGAGTTGAGTGATCGGTTCTTCCAGAAATACGGCAGCATCACTGTCTTCGTGGGAAGGCTGCTTCCCGTGGTGCGCACGTTCATTGCACTTCCCGCGGGGATTGCCAAGATGCCACGCGGCAAGTTCCATCTCTACACGTTTGTCGGATCCTGGCCCTGGTGCTATGCGCTGGCTTTTGTCGGGGCAACCCTGGGGGAGCGCTGGGATAGTGACCCGCGACTCAAGCAGTGGCTCCACCGCTTTGATGCCGTGATTGTCCTGGTACTGCTGATTGCGATCGTATATTTTGTGCAGAGCCACTGGCGCAATCGTGTGAGAACACAGGCGGAGAGCTTGGCTGATTAGTTGCTGCTTAGTTCTTGTCCCAGGAAATTGCCCGCGTCCACGACGCGGGCAATTTCTTGCAACGGAATTCCATTAGACCTTGGCGGTTTCCGCTTCTCGTGCTGCCTGCTTCGCTCTTGCTTCCTGAACAGCCTTGATGCGCGACTTACGGAGCGTCAAAAACTCCTTTGCCTCTTTGTAAAGCCGCTTGCGATCTTCAGTCTTAAACAACGAGCCAAGTACGATGGGGACCCATACCTTGGGACGGAAATAGTACTCATCGTAAAACTTGTGAACCATTTCCATCGTGTAATCCGCAGGAAGGCCGGGATATTGGACATGGGCAACCTGATGACCACCGATATCCACCATGTCGTTCTCTTTGATGATGAAGTCGTTGTCCTTCACATAGTCATAGAACTCTGTGCCGGGATATGCATGCGCTACTGAAACCTGGATAGTCTCAACGTTCAGTTCTTTTGCGAAGTCGATTGTGCGGCGAATCGTCTCGCGGGTCTCTCCCGGCAGTCCGAGGATAAAGTCCCCGTGGATGGCAAGGCCCAGTTTCTTGCAGTCTTTCACAAACTGGCGGGCGCGTTCCAATGTGGCGCCCTTCTTGATGTTCTTCAAAATCTGCGCATCGCCAGACTCAAAGCCAACGATCAATAGCCGGCAGCCTGCTTCCTTCATCGCCTTCAGCGTTTCGTAGTCCGTTGTAACGCGAGAGGTGCAGGACCAGGTCAGGCCCAGCGGTTTGAGTTTGGAGCAAAGCTCCACCGTGCGCGCTTTCTGGATATTGAACGTGTCGTCGTCAAAGAAGAACTCTTTCACGTCCGGCCAGTATGCCTTCGCCTTCACCATTTCGGCGGCAATATCGTCTGAAGAGCGCTTGCGCCATGCGTGCCCTGAGTGCGTCTGCGGCCAGAGGCAGAACGTGCACTGCGCGGGACATCCACGCGTGGAGTAGAGCGCAACGTAGGGATGCTCCAGGAACGGCACATTGTATTTCGTCACGTCCAGATCGCGTTTGTACACGTCCACAACATGAGGAAGCGCATCAAGATTCTCGATCGAAGGGCGGTCGAGATTGTGCACGATCTTACCGTCCGTCCCTCGGAAGCTTGCGCCAAGTATCTCCGCGAGCGGCTTCCCGTTTGCGTATTCAACCACCGCATAGTCAAACTCGCGACGCACAATGAAGTCGATCTCAGGATGACTCAAAGCATGGTCGGGCGAAACCGTCACATGTGGGCCAACAAAGCAGACCTTGAGCCTGGGGTTCGCCTGCTTCATCAAACCGGAAAGCTTCACATCCCCCTCAAACCCGGGCGTGCTCGTAAACAGCACCATGAAATCGAACTCCTTGCCGATTTCAACGGTCTGCTCCGCGCTGACGTGGTGCGGATTCGCATCCAGCAGCCTTGAGCCCTCCAGCATTCCAGCAGGATAGGCAAGCCAAACCGGATACCAGTAGGACTCGATTTCACGCGTGGCTGGCCAGCGCGAACTGGCGCCGCCATCAAAATTCTCGAACGAGGGTGGGTTGAGGAACAGCGTTTTCAAAGGCATAGCAATCTATGCTGATACTATCATCGGGCTTAGCGCCCAGGCAGCAATTGCGGGCGGAAGGGGAAAAAGGCGCAGTGAACAGTCGAGAGCGCCCAGCGGACAGAGTTGCTCTTTCCAAGTTGCCGACTCATGCACTTGCAAAGACAGCGTCCGCGCATGGAAACTGGTACCTTCAGCAAGAGCTGGATTGAAGGGAAGACATGGCGACCATTAGCCGTGAAACATGGCAGGTAGCATTCGACGCCCTGCGTGCCAATAAGGTGAAGGCAGCGCTCACCATGCTTGGTGTGGTGATCGGTTCCGCTTGCATTGTGCTCGTCGTAACCATCGCACTGATCGGCAAGACGTACGTCCTGGCCCAGATCGAGGGGGTTGGCTCGAATCTGGTCTATGCAAATTACACCGGGGGCACCGCAAATGCCCGCTCCCAGGCGGACGAGATCAGTCTCAGCGACATGGAGGCAATCCGCCATCTGCCGCATGTCAAAGAGGTCGCTGGCACCTACGATGTCGCTACCAGCATCGTGGTCAATGGACAAGAGAAGCCGGTCGCACTCATTGGCGTAACAGAAGGCTTCCAGACGATTCGAAATCTACTCATCCTCGAAGGTCGTTTCTTCGACGATCTGGACCAGGCGACGGGTGCCAAAGGCTGCCTGATCACCCAGGAACTGGCGAAGCAACTGCCCCCCGGGCCGATGATCGGCCGCCAGCTTCGCGTTGGCGAGCAGACGTTTACCGTGATCGCGGTCTTCCGCGAACGCGTGGCAACCTTTGGACAGTCTGAGATCAGTGCTCAATCCGTCCTGATTCCGTTCGGATTAATCAAGTACTACTCTGGAAACGATTACGTCAGAACGCTCTACGCCCAGACCGATAGCGGAGACAGTGTTCCCGAAACAACGGCGGCGGTGCAGTCTCTCCTCAAGAGCCGGCATACTCCGGGTGCAGTGTATGTCGTTCAGAATCTGGCCTCTATCCTCGAGGCTGCCCGCAAAATATCGATGGCCCTGACCATCGTGCTGATGCTCGTCGGCATGATCGCACTCATCATCAGCGGCGTCGGCATCATGAACATCATGCTGGTGACGGTCACAGAGCGAACGCGTGAGATCGGATTACGTAAGGCTGTAGGCGCTCGAAGGGAGGAGATTCTTTACCAGTTCCTCATCGAGGCTCTGGTGATCAGCGGTCTCGGCGCGATCATCGGAATCCTGATTGCCGTCAGCGTAAAGATTGTTGTCGAACCACTCATTCCACCCGAGGTTGGCCTGAAGATTCCAATCTCTGTCTATTCCGTTCTGGCGGCTTTTGTGGTTTCATGCGCAACGGGAGTGCTCTTCGGATATCTCCCGGCAAGCAGAGCCTCCAAATTGCAGCCGACTGAATCTCTGCGTTACGAATAAGCGAGATACCGCGAACTCCAATGCAAAGTGCGCTCCTGCAACTTTGAGTCGAAAAGCAGATTCAGAGTTAGCATGGAGCGTTTCTTTACTCGTGCACGTAACAGCAGCCTTGCCATGGTTGGCATGGGATTGCTGCTCCGGCTCGGTTCAGTGGCGTTCCAATACCGCTACCACCTGAATCCTGCCCTCGACCACTGGCGCTTCGGGTGGGAAATGGGCAGGGTGGGACGGGCCATTTTCGAGGGACGCGGCTTCGCCTCCCCTATGTATGAGCCTTCCGGGGCGACTGCGTGGATGTCGCCGGTGTATCCCCTGCTCATCGCAGCCAGCTTCAAGATCTTCGGGCTGTACAGTGCGGGAGCAGCGTGGTTCATGCTCGGCCTGAATTCTCTGTTTGGCGCACTCACCGCGCTGCCAGTTCGTGCGATCGCCCGACAACTTTTCGGCGATGCCGTGGCATTGGGCGCAGCTTGGCTCTGGGTCTTCCTTCCCTATTCCATTTACGTCGCGGGAGAAAGGATCTGGGAGAATACCCTCACGGCCCTTCTAGCCGCGTGTCTGATTTCGTTGACCTATGCTCTCAGCCGCGGAGGAATGAGGCAATGGATGCTCTGGGGCGCGCTCTGGGGAAGCGCCGCACTCACCAGCCCCGCACTGCTCTCAACCCTGCCTGCCTTGGGACTCTGGGCCGTCTGGAGGGCCGCCCGCTCCGGCCACCGCTGGCTGGAACCGGCGTTAGCATCCGCCATTATCTTTCTTGTGATTCTGACACCGTGGACCTTACGCAACTTCGCACAGTTCCATCGCCTGCTTCCGGTCCGCGACAACTTCTGGCTGGAAGTGCACGTTGGAAACAATGGCGACCAAAGGCTTCCATGCCCAGACGCGGTTCACCCTTCGAACTCTGCCCGTGAACGCAAGCAGTGGGCAGAGCTCGGCGAACTCGCCTATATGGATGCAAAGAAGCTGGAGGCAACGCAGTGGCTCAGCAACCATCCGTCTGAGTTCCTCTCCCTTACAGTGCGGCGGGTGCTGTTCATCTGGACCGCATTCTGGAGCACCAGCCCGGGGTACCTGAAGGCAGAGCCCCTCGAGTTCTTAGCTGTCTGCTACTTCACCTCTATCACCGTGCTGGCTGCTGTCGGATTCTGTATTGCCTGGCGCAATGGACACAGATCCATGCTGCTGCCAGTGTTCCTCTTCCTGCTGCTCTTTCCCGCCCCGTACTACCTCACCCACCCCAGCTACGATTATCGGCATGCCATGGACCCCTTGCTGACAATCATGGTCGCGTACGCATGCTTTGTAGATCGCACGCCAGGGAGCGGCACCTGAACAGGCACGAGTTCCGCAGTCGAACTCCGGCGCTGCCTTTGCTACACTTCCCCCATGAATCCGCGGCTGCCTTTTGCTATCGTCATCTGCATGAGCATTCTCGCTGCAGCACAGACGCTTCCCCTTCCGCAGGCCGTCACCGACCCTGCGCAGCTTCAGTCCACGAATGTTGAGAATCTCCAGAAGTTCTCCATTCCCATGCTCTACAGCACCCGTTTGATAGGCGGTTCCACCTGGGCGCCTGACGGTTCACGCGTTGCGTTCATCTCGAATATCAGCGGACGCAGCAATCTTTGGACGTTGCCTGCAGGTGGTGGCTGGCCTGTTCAGCTCACAATAAGCGACCAGCGTCAGTCTTCCCCTGCGTGGTCTCCTGATGGCAAGTGGATCGCCTACACCAGCGACAAAGACGGCAACGAGCTCTGGGACATCTTTTTAGTCAGTCCGTCGAATGGCGAAGTCACAAACCTCACGGCCTCTCCTCTGTCCGCAGACGAAGCGCCCGCATGGTCGCCGGATTCACGCTCCATCGCGTACATGACAAAGGCCAAGACTTCGCCGAGCTTCGAGATTGAGATCGTCGATGTTGCATCCCGGCGCACCACCCATGTCACCCGCAACTCCCCTGCTCGGTTGGGCAACGTGTCGCCACTCTGGTCTCCGGATGGCAAGTTGCTCGCCTACACGCAGGAAGATGCCAGTGGAAAGGACTCTAATGTCTTCCTCTACGATCTGGGCACAAAGGCAGGCGCCAACCTCACCGCACATGAAGGCGAACAGACCTACTTCGCGGCTGCGTTCTCACCGGATGGAAGGACGCTGCTGATCACCAGCAATGCAGCGAATGGCTATGACAACGTAGCCATGATTGATCTTGCTTCGAAGAAGATCACCTGGGTCACAGCCGATAAGTGGGAAATTCACGCCGGCGGATTTTCGCCAGATGGGAGCAGCATCGTTTGGTCGGCCAATGTTGACGGTCGTGAGGCACTCTACTCCCGCCTGGTCTCCGGCACCGAGATCCATCGTTTTGAACTCCCCGAAGGCGTCAACGCTTTCGCTGGCGACGTTACGCCCTTTTCCCGCGACGGACAGCGTCTGCTCTACTATCACAGCGGCGCGGCCACGCCAAACGATCTTTTCGTCTTCGACCTCAAATCGAAGCAATCCATGCAGCTCACAGACTCATTCGTCGGTGGGCTAAGCTCGACAAGCATGGTCAAACCCGTTCTCGTCCGTTATCCGAGCAGTGATGGAAGGTTCACCATCTCCGCCTGGGCCTACATTCCCAACAATATCGTGCGCAATCAGAAATACCCCGCCATTGTGTACATTCACGGCGGCCCTGCCTCGCAATCCATGGACGGATTCAACCGCTTCATCCAGTACATGAACAACCAGGGGTATCTCGTGATTGCCCCCAACTACCGCGGAGGCACAGGCTACGGACGAGAGTTTCAGGAGGGCAATCGCCATGATGCAGGCGGCGAAGAACTGAATGACGTCTTAGGCGCTGCAGAGTTCATTCAGCGTACGGGTTTTGTCGATCCATCCAAGCTGATCGTCATGGGCGGCAGCTACGGAGGCTATCTCACCATGATGGCTGTAACCCGGCATCCAGAGCTCTGGGCTGCCGGCGTTCCGATCGTGCCCTTTGTAAACTGGTTCACCGAGTTTCAGAATGAAGATCCACAATTGCAGGAATACGACAGGCTTTTCATGGGAGACCCCGTAAAGGACAAAGCGCTATGGGAGGATCGTTCCCCCATCAACTTCATCGACCGGGTCAAAGCTCCTCTGCTGATCCTCGCCGGGGCCAACGATCCTCGCTGCCCAAGATCTGAGGCGGAACAGGTCGCCGAGGCCATTAAGAAGCGGGGTGGAACCGCAATCCTCAAGGTCTATGAGAACGAAGGGCATGGCTTCGCAAGGGTTGAAAACCAGATCGACGCCTACCAGCGGGTCGCTGACTTCCTGCGCGTGCGAGTCCCCTCTCCGGGCTGTGGCTGCGGAATTCAGTAATCTGGACAGGGAAAGGGGCTGGCACAGTGGCCAGCCCCCGCGTATTCTCTTCGTGTTTACCACATTGTGAAGCTGGCCTTGTCAACCCATTCGTGATAGCCAGTGCCGCTCGCATTCACATCCAACTGCCACTGCACACCGGTGTTGTCTCCCCACGCCAGGTACTTCGCAGGCTGGGTCTGGTTCAGGTTATAAACCGTGCCATCCACAACCAGGGTCTTGTAGGTGTAGGTGTGGTTGCCATGGTTGGTGGTCATATACCACTGAATATGGTGCCACGTTCCGGGAGCGAACTTCTTGCATGGAATTGAGGTATGAAGCCACTTCTGTGTGACTTCATTCCACGTGTCCCAGACTCCGGCTGCGTAATTGCACTCCGTGCCGATCATGTAGTTGTAGCCGCCAACAAACTGAAATGCGTCATACTCGAGCGCCTGTCCGGCATTCACCGAAGCGCTATCAAGCTGCACGTAGAAGTCCCACAGGAAGTTGGTCGCGGCATTGTCAGCTCCCACCTTCTTGTACCAGAGCGCGTTGCTCCATTTGCCATCCTGGAATAGTTCCATGCTGCGGCCGTCCAGCGAAGGCGATCCCTGATTGAAGGCCTGCCAGAAAGTGCCCGCGCCGCTTCCACCTGCGCATGCTCCCGTGTGGCAGACTCCCCAGCTGGTCGTCATCTGCTCTATGTTGTTGAACACCTTTGCATTGGCCGGCGGTTGCGGAAGTCCAGTGCTTGCTGCTGGCGGTGCCGCTCCCGCGACAGTGGCCTGCAGCGCCTGGCTTCCAAACTCTCCGGTTGAGTCCCATGCGCGAATGGTGATCTGGTGCGAGCCTTGTGCGGCATTGATGTTTGCATCGATAGTTCCGCCGGCAGGAGCGCTATAGACATCGGCATTGTCCACGTAAACCTGCCAGCCTGTGATCGGGTGAGAACTGGTTGCAGTAGCATGCACATGAACAGGGGCAGCGACGGTGGCATAGGCCTGGGGGGCAGAGACCTGAACAGTGACCTGTGCGATCGAGAGAGGCGCAAGCAAACAGATCGCACCGAGTAAGAACTTATTCATTGGAACCTCAACTTCGGAGATTCGCCAACTCGTCGGTCTTTCCTTCCGAGTAGCGGCTGACTGACACCACTATCGGGCAGCACAGCCAAATCGGAAATGCGGAGAACCCCCTGAGTGTCTTAGGATTACTTGCGTAGAGGACGGCTCTGACTGACCTCCTGTCAGCTCAGCAGAATTGTGAGTAGCTGACCTGAGTAGGCAGGCACCCAAACAGGGCTTAGGCGGTAGCCCGGAAGCCACTCGATTGGTCCTGCTCTTTCAATGGAATACACGGAAACCTCGCCGCCGGAGTGCTTGTGGCGAGGCTCTCTATCCGGTGAGGGAATTGTCTAAGGCTCTTAGCCGGACCTAATCAGAGTTGCTCCGCCGCAAAGAGGAAGAATTCACGCAGGAGTGTCATTTCCATATCTCTGCCATGCCGGGAGCTCCCGCTGCTGCATTTGGAAGTGTGCTGACCCCCTGCGACTCCAGCATCAGGCGCAGCAAGCTCTGGTGCTGATATGAGTTCGCCGCTTGGTATCCCGGCCTCACATTTGTCCCGACCAGGACAGTTGCAACGTGCCCGCCACCATCTGTGTTGTCGTTCTCGCTCTCGTCAAACGTAACTGCCAGCAGCCAACTTTCCTGCTGGAGCGCTGCGCTGGATAGGATGGGTGCCAGCGCATTACGCAGCCATGTATCTGCCTGCTTCACGCGCACCGAAGTTGTGCAGGGACTCAGCGCCGGGAGGCAGTTATGACCGACGTTGTAAATGTTGCCCACAATCATCGAGAAATCCGCTAAGCCGGTAGTCGCATCCGTCGCCAATTGTGAAAGCGGGACGATGTTGCTTGCTGTAGCTGTACCGGCGACATCGGAGAAATAGGCAAAGGGATTGTGCCGCTTCAGGTAGGTGCCGGTGTCTCCTCCCGTATATCCGGCAGCAGGAATCCCTTCTGCATAGACGCGCCAGGTCTTCCCTGCGGCGGTTAGCACCGATGCCAATTCTGGCGGTCCTACGGACCCTGCATAGGTGTCATTGGTACTCACAACACCACCCGCGGTGAGCATAAAGTAGTTCCCTATCGAGGGATGCACATTCGAGTAGTACGCTGTCGCCAGTGCTCCCTGCGCCACCAGCGAGTTCAGATAGGGCGCGTCCGGACTACCCACAACCGCCGTGTAGTCCGCGTTCTCGAGGACAACAAGCATGACGCGACTGGCCTTGTTCGCGCCAGATGGCGGTGGTGGTCCTCCCGCTGAACTCCCCCCGCCACAGGAACTGCTAGCCGACACCGTGAAAAGCAAAGCTGCTGCCCAAAGAACTCGATGAAATGAACTATCCTGGCCCATTGCCGCCAACTCTCCCGGACATTCTGATGCGCAAAATGCACTTCGGGCGGCTCTGGAGGCTGGCAAAGCCAATTGAAGCCTATTTTCTGCCGGGTCCTATGCATCTCACTTTTTTGCTACGATTAGGTTTGAACAATTAGGAGAATTTTCCTGCATGCCGATGTCAACCTCGCCCTCTTCCCAATTGGAATCCCGTATCGCTTCCCGCCAAGCCAGAATCGGCGTTATTGGCATGGGCTATGTAGGCTTGCCGCTGACGCTCCTGTTTAGCGAGCAAGGATTCCGGGTAACCGGCTTTGACGTGGATTCGAGCAAGATTGACGCATTGAATGCTGGCGGATCCTACATTGTTCGCATACCCGGCACCGAGATTGTCAAAGCTCAGGGCTCCGGCTTTCGCGCCACCAGTTCCTACTCTGAAATCACCCAGATGGATGCAGTCATCATCTGTGTCCCGACTCCGCTGGATGAGTACCATCAACCCGACCTCAGCTTCATCGAGAAGACCGCGACTGCCATAGCGCCCAACCTCCGCGAAGGGCAACTTGTGATTCTTGAGAGCACTACCTATCCCGGCACAACCGAGGAAATCCTCGTGCCGATCCTCGAATCCGGCAACCCATCCGGTTTGCGCGCAATCCGCAATCCGGGCGACCAGGGCTTTTACGTCGCATTCTCTCCCGAACGCGAAGATCCCGGGAATGACACCGTTGCTCGACGCGATATTCCAAAGGTAATTGGCGGCATTGAGGCCACGGCCACAGGACTTGCGTCCGCCCTTTACGGAACGATATTCAACCGGACAGTTCCGGTCTCATCTCCCGCCACGGCTGAGATGACGAAACTGCTGGAGAACATTTACCGCTGCGTCAACATTGCCCTCGTAAACGAGCTTAAGCAACTCTGCGATCGAATGGGAATCGACATCTTCGAAGTGATTGACGCCGCAAAAACCAAGCCCTTCGGTTTTCATGCCTTCTATCCCGGTCCTGGACTGGGTGGCCACTGCATTCCCATCGACCCGTTCTATCTCTCCTGGAAGGCAAAACAGTTTGACTTCCGCACACGCTTTATTGAACTTGCCGGCGAGGTCAACACCGGGATGCCCTACTACGTGATTGAAAAGACCTCCCTCGCCCTCAACAGTTGCAAGAAGTGTCTCAACGGATCGAAGATTCTCGTCCTCGGTCTGGCGTATAAGCGCGACATCGACGATCTCCGCGAATCGCCTTCGCTCACGGTTATTGAGCTACTGCGAAAGACAGGAGCTGAGGTCTCCTACAATGATCCCTTCTTCCCCAGAGTCGGCCGCGGGCGTCATTACGACCTCGACATGACCTGCACCCCGCTTGAAAATCTGGGGCAATATGACGCCGTCATTATCGTTACCGACCATACGAGTTATGATTACCAGCGGATTGTGGCGGAATCTCAACTCGTAGTGGACACTCGCAACGCAACCAAGGGCATTGTTGCGAGCAATATCGTTCACTGCTAGGTTGGGGAACAGAACTCGATCCGGAATCGTGGCCTGCTTCAGGCCAGAAACGACGCTATGGCTACCTATCTCATCACCGGAATTGCGGGCTTTATCGGATCTAATATTGCGCGGGCACTCCTGGCCCGCGGCGAATCGGTACGCGGAGTGGACAACTTTGTGACCGGAAAGCGGGCAAATTTGGAGGACCTTCCAGGAATCGATTTTGTGGAAGGGACGATAGAAGATCCTGCGGTTTGCGCGTGCGTCTGTAAGGGCATCGACTACATCTTCCACGAAGCCGCGCTCGCAAGCGTTCCCCGTTCCGTTGCCGACCCGGTCTCCACAAACGCCAACAACGTCACAGGGACACTCAATCTGCTGGTTGCCGCCAGAGATGCTGGAGTGAAGCGAATCGTATATGCGGGTTCGTCCTCGGCTTACGGAGACCAGCCTACTCTGCCAAAGCAGGAGGACATGGTTCCAGATCCCATCTCTCCCTACGCCGTGAGTAAACTTACGGGTGAGCAGTATCTGCGGAGTTTCTCCCGCGTCTATGGAATGGAGACCGTGACGCTGCGTTACTTCAACGTCTTCGGACCGCATCAGGATCCCTCATCCCAATACTCCGGCGTTCTTGCGAAGTTCTCGCTCGGAATGTTGGAAGGCCGCACTCCGGTCATTTTCGGAGACGGCTCGCAGAGCCGCGATTTCACCTTCATTGAAAACGTGGTGGAAGCGAACCTTGCAGCCATGCATGCGCCTGCTGACAAAGTTTCCGGCAAGGTGTTTAACGTTGCCACTGAGCAGCGCATCACCCTGAATGACGCCGTGAACATTCTTCGTGAGCTGACGGGATACACTGGCCCCGTGGAATACGCGCCTCCCCGCACCGGCGACATTGCTCACTCATTAGCCGATATTTCGCGGGCACGGGCCGCCTTTGGTTACGCACCCAAGGTTGATTTCCACGAGGGGATCCGGCGAACCCTGAATTGGTACAGGGGATTGACCGCTGCAGTGAGATAGCACGTGCACCTGAAAACCGGAGAGTTCCAATTTCGCAAATCCCTGGAACTCCCGATCATGTAACATAAGGTCGTATCGGCCCAACTTAGGCTAGGAACTCAAACATGAAACGCTACCTGGCTCTACTGCTTTTACTTCCTGCAATGGGTGTGTTTGTCGGTGCACAGGATAGAGCGCCTGTTCCGCTTTTCGAGGCGACGCAATGCATCCTCAATGGGAAATACGAGTGGGTGAACGTCAAAGATCAGAAGTCTATACGACTGGCTTATCACGCCGATAACAAGACCTTCAGTGGCGCTAAGTATCTGTACGTGATCGTATTCAGCACGCCCAAGCGCGATCGCGGAAAGATTTTCGATATTCGTCTGAAGGATCACAGAACCTACAGCATCGAGAACAACGCAACATTCATCAACACTCCAGAAGGCATCACTTTCCCGGAGCCTCCTTTGGGAGGAAACTGGACACAGAATCAGCTCACCAATTCCATCCAGGCGATCCTCCGTCACCACAAGTGGTATGAGGTGCAGGTCAAGACTCTGTTAAAGCCGTCCAGCCATTTGCAGTGCGAAACGAACATTGAAGACCTGGCGCCGTCTGGCGCCCACAAGTAGAACGCCCGCTGTCCCCGCGCCCTTCCAGGCGCGGGGCAAGTCAGCGACTGCTCTGCGGCACAGGAACCACGACGCCTCCGTCCATTTTTGGAATTCCGAAGTGGCCGCTGAGATGGAGAAGATCCAGCGGCGTAATTGATCCTGTTACCGTTACGAAATTCAGTTGCTTCACACCTATAAACAGCACCGCAATATCCCGAATAGCCGCACTATCCAGATGTATCCAGAGGTCCGTACCTAAGCCTCCGTCGTCCCGCCGGCGCTTACTCACCAGGTGCTGCCAACCCGCCTCACGGTATTGCTGGCTGATGGAGGCCATGATCGCTGGATCGCAGGAGACCGCGCCCGGAAAGTGGAAGCTGTGTACTGACACTCCGCTGACTCCCGCGATCACACGGCGGAGATCCTCGTTGTCCTTGTCCAGCTTGGACGCCATTACCAACATGGAATGATCAATCGTGAACTCTGTTCGCGATGTAGCGTATTGGCCAAGCGCCTCAATCCCCTCGGGAAACCACTCCCTCGACAAGTTTTGAGGAGCTTGCGGTGGTCGCTGTTCGTCTTCCTGCGGCGGGACAGAATACACTCGCCCGGCGGGCGGCTTTGCAGTTGGTTGCTCCTGCGCCGCAAGGGCAAGCGGTAGTGCAATGCAGGTGATGGCAGAGAGCAGAATGCCGACAGGCCTCATCGTTACCTCGCGAGGACGAACGCTGAACGCGCACGTCAGGTATCCCTTTGAAACCCGCAGCCATGGAATTTGTTCCGCACCAGATTCCAGGTGAAAAGAAAAAGTGCTCGCTGATAACGAGCACTCCTCACAGCATTTTGATTTGGCCTAGAAGGCCCACTTGATCAGAGATGCACCGCTTGTGAAACCGGCGCCAACGGATGCAATCAGGAGAGTATTTCCCTTGTTCAGGCGTCCGGTCTCCACCGCCGTCTTCATCGCCAGCGGAATCGTGCCAGCCGTGGTGTTTCCAAAATCCTCAATATTGATGATGACTTTCTCACGGGGCATTTTCAAACGGTCTGCCGTCGCAGTGATGATCCGTTTGTTCGCCTGGTGTGAAATGAAGCAGTCCACGTCTGCGCCCGTTAATCCGTTCTTTGCCAGCACGCGTTCCGTCATCTCCGCCATCTTCTTCACGGCATACTTGAACACCTGCTGCCCATCCTGGTGAACATAGTGCATTTTCTCGTCCACGGTCTGGTGTGAGGAGGGATGCAGACTTCCACCGCCAGGCATGTAGAGATAATCTCCGCCAAAGCCTTCAATCTGGTGTGCGAAGTCGATCAAGCCGACGTCTTCGCCCTCCTCGGCAGGCTCCAGTAGGACAGCGCCAGCGCCGTCGCCAAACAGAATGCAGGTCGCTCGATCCGTGTAATCGATCATCGACGAGTTCACGTCGGCGCCAATCACCAGAACCCTCTTGTGAGCTCCGCTCTCGATCAGCTTTGCACCCGTAGTCAAGGAGAAGACGAAGCCAGAACAGCCGGCTGAGATGTCAAACCCCCAAGCCTGTGGAATGGCGAGCTTCTTCTGAACCAGGCAAGCAGTGGAGGGGTACATCATGTCTGGCGTCACCGTACCGACGATGATTGCCTCCACCGTGTTGAGATCTATGTTGTGGCGTTCCGCAAGGTCACGAGCCGCTCCTACCGCCAGATCGCTGGCGGCAGTGCCCGGATCAACGATGTGCCGCTCACGGATGCCCGTACGCTCAAGAATCCACTCGTTCGTGGTCGAGACCAGGGTCTCCAGATCTTTGTTGGAGAGAACACGAGGAGGTACATATGTGCCCAGAGCCGTGATTTTGGCCCGAATGTGAGTATTCAACTCCTGAATCTCCGTATTAGGAATGAGGCAATTGTCGCCCACCGCGAGAGGAATGTAAACCACTCAGGCTCAAACCACGCAACGGATTTGACTAAAGCGGTCGCGAATACAGAAAAGTAGCGGACGCAAGGTAACTCGCTTCCAGTGGCGGCAGCGCGGTTGTTAGCGCAGGATCAACCAGAGAAGGAGTCCGACGACGACCCAGAAGGACAACGCAAGGGCTATCGCCAGAGAAAAGCCGCGGATGGCAGCGCCAATCGGGACGCGCTCGCCAGATACGTTCGTCCACACGGCGAACTGCAGTTGCTTGATCTGCTTGAGGGAGTTCTCGGCAGCGATCGCATTGGCTGCCGCATTCTGTCCAGTTGGAGTCATGCCTTCCAGTTGCATCTTCCATCGCTCCATGTAACAAGCTTCGCGCAATTCGGGACGAGGCGACAGGAAAACAGGATCTCCCAATGCTGCGGGAGTTCTCAAAGGGGAAGCGGGCAGAAACGGGAATCAGGAAACCGCGAGGAAGAAAGGCGGCAAACAATCATAGCCGGACACCGGAAGCTCACTGCGCACGAAACGGCCCGTTACCGTTGCTTCCTTCCGGACCTGGCGGGATTGGCGGGGCTTCATCGCGTAAGACCGATGTCCGACCAGTGTCGATACTAACACGTCCTTTTTTCCGGTTCATCCCATGAGCTGAGGAAAAACGCAATCAGTGGCCACTATACTGGAGCCGATGGCCTCTGCAGCCACATCCCGCGCCGCACCGCCGGAGATTGAACGGCTGTTTCAGTCGTCGCTGTTCCTGCTGGTTGTGATGGGGTTTGCGACGCTGTTCTCAACGGGCAAACTCGACCTGATCAGCGTTGGGTTTGTGTCGGTTGCGCTGCTGCTGCGCGCGTACCTGCTGCTGCGCGATCGCGCGTTTGTGATTCCGAGGCGGGTTACGTCGTGGCTCGCAGTGGTGTATTTTGTCCTCTTCCTGGTGGACTTCTTCTTCCTCTCCGGACGAGACTTTGTGACTCCCGCGGTTCACCTTGTGCTGTTCGGGATGTGCGTGAAGCTGTTCAACGTGGAGCGTGACCGCGATTACGTCTATCTGGCGGTACTCTCGTTCCTGATGGTGCTCTCGGCGGCGATTCTGACGGTGGACTCGGCCTTCCTGGCCTCATTTGCGGTGTTCATCGTGCTCTCGGTGTTCTGCTTCATGGTGATGGAGATGCGGAGGTCGGCGATGTCGGCGGCCAATTCCGCAGCCCTGTCATTGCCCGGACTTCGGACTCGAAGACGCGAGGTGTCGGCGCTGCAGTTGCTATCGGGGTCGCTGGCGCGGACAACGGCGGTGATGGTTGCGGCGATTGTAGCTGCGGCGGTGGTGCTGTTCTTTGCAATGCCGCGCATTGGAGGCGGTTACCTGTCGCGCTTTGCGCAGAGCGACGCGATCTCGACGGGCTTTTCGGACTCGGTGGATTTGGGCGAGATCGGACGCATTCAGCAATCATCCGAGGTGGTTGCTCACATACAGATCGACGGCGACAGCACGGGCGCTCACGAGATCAGGTTGCGCGGAGCAGTGCTCACGCTGTTCGACGGGAGACGCTGGCGGAATCCGCATCGCGAGTCTGATGTGCTGGCGCAAGGATATGGACGAATCTTCCAGCTTTCCTCGCGCGTGTCCGATGTGGAGCATAGGCAGGAACTGCTGGTTTCGCGCGGTTTGCAGCCTGAAGTTTTGCACTACCGAGTTCTGATGGAGCCGCTGAACACAAACATTATTTTCACGATTCCAACTGCACAAGCGCTGTTTGGACCGTTTCGCGAAATCAGCGTTGACGACGACCAAACCTTTCATAATCTTGATCATACGAGGAATGTGACAATTTATGAGGGGCTATCAGACGTGTCCGTGGGGAGGGTACCCGAGGGTAAGGGGCCGGAGGTTGAGATACCGGACCGGTACCTGCAACTGCCGCAGACACTAGATGCCAGAATACCCGAGTTGGCCAGAGAAGTCACCAGGAATCAGCCATACGCCTACGGACAGGCGGTGGCGATCCAGCGGTACCTGAGCACGCAGTACGGGTACACGTTGCAGCTTCCATCGGAGCCTCCGGTGGACCCACTGGCAGACTTCCTGTTCCGCAGGAGGCGCGGGCACTGCGAGTACTTCGCCTCCTCGATGGCGGTGCTACTGCGGACGGTGGGGATCCCATCGCGGGTGATCACGGGCTTCCGGGGCGGGCAGTTCAACGAGGTGAACTCCAACTACATTGTGCGGGCGCGGGATGCGCACTCGTGGGTAGAAGCCTACATCGCGGGAGCGGGGTGGATGATGTTCGACCCGACTCCGGCGAGCGACGCACCGGCGGCAACGCTGTGGACGCGCTCTCAGCTCTATGCGGATGCGGCACGGGAGTTCTGGCGGGAGTGGATCGTCAATTACGATGCGGGGCACCAGCAGAGCCTGACGATGGCAGGCGTGCGAGAGAGCCGCAGCCGGATCAAGGAGTTTCGTGCCTGGTCAGCGCGGCTGTATGAACGGATGCTGGACTCTGCACGACATGTGCATCAGGCTGCTACGAGCGATCCCAGGCGGCTGCTGAGGCCGGGAGTTGGAGTGCTGGCGCTGGGGCTGGTGATTGCACTTCCCTTCTTCCTGATGCAGGTGGTCAGGCAATGGCGAGCAGCCTCAACCAGCCAATCACCGCGGACGGCCGCGGCGATTCTCTACCTGCGGATGACGCGCCGCCTGGCGCGCAAGGGATATCCGAGAACGGCCGCGCAGACCCCGTCAGAGTTTGCCGCAACGATTGGCGACGAGGCCCTGCGAGAGGCGGTAGTTCGCTTTACGGCAGCGTACGAGCACGCACGCTTCGGTGAGTCTGCCTCTGCGGCAGCGAACCTTCCGGCGCTGCTGAACCAGGTGCGGCAGACACTCGCCCGTTCCTAAACTGGCATTCCAAATCGGAACGAAACACTCTCGTAACCATGCTCCCTCCTGCGAAGGGGTTGAATTGTGACATGCAAGCTCCGTAGTGCCATGCAGGTGATGACATGGCAAACGAGCTGACCAACGCACAAAGCATGGAGGCGGTTGCGCGCCTGGCGGGCGGCGTGGCGCACATCTTCAACAACATCACACAGTCGATTGGACTTGCCTGTGAGATGGCGCTGCGGTGCGAGACCTCCGCGGCGGTAGAGAGCAAACTGCACAGCATATCGCAAGACGCGAAACGGGCAAGCGAGGTCGCGAATCAACTATTGGCAGTGAGTCAGCGGCAGATCCTGCATCCCCGCGCGGTATGCATCAACCACTGCGTGCGCGAGTTGCTGCCAGAACTATCGCGAATCGCGGGTCTGCGGGTGCGGGTGGAACTGGAGCTGGACGCGAGCGCGGAGCCTGTATTCCTTGATCCCAACCAATTTGCGATCGTACTGAAGTACCTTGCGGGGCGAGCGGGATCGGCGATGCGGGAAGGCGGACAACTGCGCATTTCCACCGGTCGCTGCCCGTACAGCGCAGGACCGTGCACGGTGGTGACGGTGGCAGATACGGGCGCTGGAATGGACGAGATTGACAGGCAGCATATCTTTCATCCGTTCTTCTCCACACGCGGCACACTGCTGGGGTCAGAGCTGAAGCTGTCGGCTGTGCACGGCATTATTGCGCAGAGCAAGGGTCGCATCGAGTGCGAATCGGGAGAGGAGAATGGCACGGTCTTCCGCATCTATCTGCCGAACGCGGAGCCGGAAGCAGAGCGGGTAAAAGAGAGCAGTGATCCCCCCCTATATTTCCCCCTAAAAATTTGAAAACAGGGAAGTTCCTGAGAATGAACGGTGAGGCCGGAAGTGGGCGCGGGCGACAGGCAGGGTGTTTCCACGGAGAGACTTTTCCGCTTTGCAATCCTCCTATCCAATTCAGATACATGGAGTTAAGGGGATGTGATTGCGCTAAAAGACATTTATGGGGCGAGATGGGGGCGATTTTGGGGTAGAAAAGTGTTGTTTTTCGATTTATTCGTGCTTTTTGGGGTGGCTTGAAAATGGCGTTTCAGGGCCATTTGCACAAGCCTTGGTGCAGGAAGATTGACGACCAGGGCAATCGTTGAAAAAGCTGTAGTTACGGATTGGACAATCTTTGAGCGGGTTGCAGCAGCTTCCAAAAACGAAGCTGCGCAGGCAATTTCTTTTCTACACGAGGATGTAAATACGTGTGAGTGGCGGCCTAGTTTCGTTTTAGAAAACGAGCGCGATGGCGGGCCCGGACACTTTCGGGGAGTTCGTCGAGCTTGAGAAAGCTGAGGGAGCCGTCCACTTCAAGGACGCCGATGGCCACTTCTGAAATGCTGCCGATGCCGTGCTCGCGGAGAGAGCGGAGAACTTCATCAACGGTGAGGTGCTCGCGCTGGAGGTGGTCGGTGATGAGCTGTCCGTCATGAATCAGCAGCGAGGGGGAGCCCTGAACGAGACGACGGAAGCGGCGGTTGATGCCGCTGAGTTCGGCGACGAGGTAGTTGAGGGATAGAAGGACGACGGCGGCAACGGCTCCGCCCATGAGCGATGTGTCAGGGCCGGTCATGGCGTTCTGCACGGAGTTGCTGAGAAGGAGGAGGAGGGTGAGATCGAAGGGCGTCATCTGGCCGACCTCACGCTTTCCGGTGAGGCGGACGCCGACGAGAACGAGAAGATAGACGGCGCCGGTGCGGGCAACGATTTGTAGAGCGGTCATCCAGGTGGTGAACATAGATCTCCGAAGGCAAAGGCCCGGGCTGAGCCGGGCCTATGTGAGTTCGAGCAGAGGTTATTTGGGGGTTGCGAGGTAGCCGGAAATCTCATCTTTGCCGACGGTGAAGATCACAATCTCATAGAGTTGCTTGTCGCGTCCGGTGTAGAACTGGAGCGGTTCGCCGAGGGTGCGGTCCTTCTTTTCGATGGTGTGATCGTCCGCGAGGATATTGAAGGTAAATCGGGACTTCTTCGGGTCCGACTTCTTGAGTTCGAGGGTGATGGTGGCGAGCTTGCTGCGCTCCTTCTTCTTGAGGGTGAACTCGAAGTAATTTCGGTCGCCCTTGTGCTTGAGGAACTCGAGCTCGTCGTGACTTTTCGCGATGAGGCCACTGTGGACGTTGAGATCGCCGATGGCGGTTTCCAGCTTGGCCTTGGTGGCGGCGAGGTCGCTGCGGGTACTGGCAATGTCAGACTTGGCACCGCCGAGATCGGTTTTGACGCCGCTGACTTCAGAATTGACGCTGGCGACCTTCTGATTTGTGGCCTGCTGCTCGGCAGAGAGCCTGGCGGCGGCGCGCTCCTGCTGGGCACGAAGCTCATTGGTACGGCGGCCCAGTTCTTCCTGGGTCATGCCGACCTTGGAACCGAGGGCTTCCATACCGGCTTCGATGTTCTTGTTGGTGAGGTGGAGCTTGTCTTCGATGACCTTGGTTTCGGCAGCCTGGCGGTCCGCGCCTGCTTCCAAGGTTTTAACACGGCCGCGAAGATCGACGATGAGAAAGAGCGCGACGGCAAATAAGAGGACAACGACCACAGCTCCCGCGATGATGGCGGCGGAGCTGGTGCGAGTTTCCACAGGCTGAATCTCTACGGTCTCGGGCATAGATGGGGTGCTCCTGTTTCTAGAAATTGACTTTACTGATTGTTCCAGTGTGACTGCCGGGTGTCAACGTGAGAGCTTAAGACATTTGAACCAAGGGCGTATTACGGAAAAAGAAATTGGAGGGTTGCTGGGCTGAACTGAACACTTTGGTTGCTTCCGTGCATCCATAGAGAGCAGAACCACTGTTGGTGGAAGAATTTGCATGAGCTGGTTGGCGGGAAACTGAGGGCCACAGGCTGAGATCGGGTGCTTGTGTGGAAGATGAGGAGCATACAGGAAAGGGGCAGCGGGACGCCTGTTTTGGGGATGTGAGTGCTGTACTTAACGCGCCGCCTGCATAGTTCGGAGCACGAGACATGAAGCAGTTTCAACTAATTCTTTTCATGGCATTCTCTTTCGCAGTTGCAAGCGGGGTGGCTCAGAACCAGCCCGCCGGACCGGGGAGTGATTCGTCCACAAAGGCCGTGGTGAATCCGGAGGCACAGTCGGCATCGATCCGCATTCTGACTCCGGTTGCGGGACAGACATTGACTTCTAACATTGCGAGCCTGCGATTTGAGCTGGTGCAACCGGCGCTGAGCGGAGAGCCGAACTTCCTGGTGCAGCTTGACGGACAGGACCCGATCAACACGACGTCCACGGACTACACGTTCTCAGGCTTGCAGCCGGGGCTGCACACGGTACGGGTCACGATGGTGGACGCAAATAACTCGCCAGTGCAGGGCGGAAGCGCGACGATCCAGTTCAAGGTGGCGGCACAGCCGGCGGCTTCAGAGAGTCCGCGGAGCGGCAGGCAGCACGGCGGACGGACGCTGGCAGGACTGCCTCCAGCAGCGCCCATTCCGGGGGAATTGCGCAAGGAGAGCGACGGCTACCTGCCGATGGCAGGAAGCCCGCTGCCGATGATTTCGCTGATTGGTTTTGGATTGCTGCTAGGCGGAGCGGTACAGACGATGCGCTCTCGCCGAGCGTAAGCACTGCTGGAATTCCAACTCACATCTTTGTTGCTGAAAGCACTCCGCGCATCTATCGAACGTGGAGATGCGTATGTCGCGGTCGAGTGCAGCAGACGGCCGGGGTGGAAGGCCACTCGGAAGGCGGATTGCGCCAGTGCTGCTCTTCTGTGGAGTCGCAGTGCTGGGCTATGCTGGCCTGCAATACGGGGCGATGGTGCTGGAACAGCGCCACCTGCGGGGGGTGTGGGAAAGACAGCAGGGGGCACGAGCG
>CAILAZ010000305.1 GCA_903832295.1 uncultured Acidobacteriota bacterium | reverse complement strand
GTCGATTACAAGGACTTAAGGTAGTAACAATCATACAATCAGAGTCGGCTGTTTCGCACGCATTAGAGCACCGCCTTTGCTTGCACAACTTCAATCGTATATCCAAGCTCTTTAATGTTGTTGATATCACGACGAGTGAGAGTTTTTTGACCCACGAGTTTTGCAAACACGCTAGCTTTAGCGCACGCTGGATAGATACGCTCTTCACCATACACAGTTTTGATTTCCACTTGTATAATCATACTGACTCTGTATCCTTCACACTTGCTACAATCGGTGCTCATACTACATTCCTTTCACTTGTGGAACCGTTATTGATTCCACTTGCGGAACTATATAGCAGCATCCGTGCCACGAGTCCACTTGTGAAATGACTGGTGAATTCATTGAAGCTACCGATGGAAACGTATAGAACTTTCATGCACTGTGTAATCCTTAGTCGGTCAACTCTCCCTGGTACGGGTGACAGTGCCAACGACCTCCGCGCCGGACCTCGAACCTCCGAACCCACGCACCGAACGACCCTCCGTCCGCGAACCTAATCCGCGTTCCACAAGCGGACATAAGGACAATAGGAAATGATTTACCATTCGGCCTATTAACCGGCGGTGCGCTGGTGCGGCGGTATACAGGACGACGGGCGCGGCGTGACGGGGGAGGTGGAGGGGCAGCCACGGAGCGGCGGGAATGTCTCGGGGCCTCTTTTTTAAAAAATTTTTCGCGAATAAAATCGCGCACCTACGCACCACACTATCCAGGGCCGTTCGGTTCAGGTAATCTCTTAAACATGGGCCTAGACGCACACAAATCGCTTCAGTTGCCTCATTTCCAAGAAAGAGGCATTTTGCTTCCCGAAGATACGCAGCTCATTATGGACCGCGTAAGGCAGCAAGACCCGCAGCTCTTCGAGATGCACGAAACGGAACTCCGCGCCTATTTTCGTGAAAAAAAGCATACCATTCCGGCCACGATCGGAATGCTCAGGATTCAGTTTTGGCGGGAGTACGACCGAGTCCAGGGCGGTCAGATGATTGTCGCCAACATTTACCGCGACATCGCATCTTCGAGCCATTGGGCGCAAGCGATTCGGAACGTGAATCACCTAGCTTGGATTTTAACCCCCCTTGCGAGCATGATCGCGCAGTGTGATGAGCGAATCGACACGTTGATGAGCAACATGAGGGACGTTGTTGCGATCTCCCCTGTGGATCGAAGCGGGAATGTGGATCGGCATTTGGCCAAGCTTCAATTTGAAATGCTGATGTATTTTGACCAACGAAAGCACGGCGCGATCGTTCAGAGAGTCGAGCAAAAGACAACTTCCACAAGTGTAAACGCCACGATCACTCAAAACATTCCGGCAGATTCTAAGAAGATTGCCGACATGATGGAGAAGATGAGTCTTGAGGAGATTCAGGCGAAGCTCGACGAAGTTAAAAAGAGGAATGCAGAGCTGCCTGTAATCGAGGTCAAGGCGGAATGACCTCCACCCCATTCAAGAATCTTGAGGAGCAAAAGCTCGAAGCGTTGATGCAGCTTCAGCTTGAGGAAACTAAAGAGAACCTTCCTCACTTGTATGCTTTCAAATGGTACGAATGGGCTTGGGAGTTTTTCACAAGTACAAATAAGTTTAATCTTCTGTGCGCGGCCAACCAAGTTTCAAAAAGCTCCACGCAAATAAGAAAATGCATTCACTGGGCTACTGAGAAAGCTCTTTGGGCCTCCCTCTGGTCCACGCGGCCAAATTGCTTTTGGTACATGTATCCGTCATCCAAGGTCTTGGAGGCTGAGTTCGAGACGAAGTGGAAAAGCTTTCTTCCCAAAGGTGCGATGAAGGACGACGCAAAGTATGGGTGGAAAGAAATGCGCAAGAAGGGTGAACTTGAGGGCATTCGCTTCAACTCGGGCGTCATTGTCTACTTCAAAAACTATGCGCAGAAAGTAATCGACCTTCAGACGGCGTCTGTGTACGCCATGTTTTGTGACGAGGAGATGCCACTGCATCTTTACGACGAGTTGATCTTTCGTCTCGTTGCGACCGACGGCTACTTCCACATGGTGTTCACCGCGACGATTGGTCAGGATTTCTGGCGGCGTGCGCTCGAACCCAAGGCCAAGGAAAAAGAAGAACTCATTGGTGCTTGGAAGCGGCAGGTTTCTCTTTACGACTCTATGAAGTATGTGGACGGAACTCCGAGCCAGTGGACCGAAGCTCGTATTTCACAAGTGAAGTCTTCGTGTAAAACACATACTGAGGTTCTAAGGCGCGTATTCGGTAAATTCATCATGCTCTTGGGTCGAAAGTATCCGAACTTCGACGCGACAAAGCATATGAAAAAGCCGCATCCTGTCCCTGAAGGATGGCACGTTTACGTTGGGCAAGATTCCGGCTCGGGTGGGGAAGACGGGCATCCGGCGGCACTTTGCTACGTTGCTGTTCGCCCAGATTACAAGATGGGCCGTGTTTTTGCGGGTTGGCGAGGGGACGGAATTACGACGGATTCTTCATACGTCGTGAAAAAACACATCGAGATCAAAGAGCAGAAAAAATTAAAACCCATCGTTCAATACTACGATTGGGCTTCAAAAGAATTCTTCATCGTGGCTTCCGGCATGGGTGAAACTTTCATCCCCGCAGAGAAGGGTCATGAGATTGGCGAGAAGATCATCAACACGCTTTTTGCCAACGACATGATGGCAATTTACGAAACTGAGGAGCTTTCTAAGCTCGGGTCAGAACTTTCTACGCTGAAGAAAGATGAGAATCCCAAAAAGGCGAAAAACAATTTTGCCGATGCGTTTCGCTACGCGGTAACGAAGATTCCGTGGGATTTTTCTGACTGCACAGGTTTGATGGAACCATTTGAAAAGGTTGAGGAAGATAAACTTTCTCCCTATCAGCAACAAATCAAAGAACGACGGGAGATGATGAATGAGGGCGAAGAAGAAAAGTGGGAAGACCCGGACGACGAAATGGAATTCTGGAACGAACTCGCGGGTGAGGGATAAGCTGAACAAAAATAACCCTTTCACACCGGACGAGCTATGCCGTATCATAGACTCATGCGCAAGCCGGGGGGTGAAGAGCTTCAGTATGGGCGGACTCGAACTTCAGTTCGGTGACGCTCCTGAAGTTTCGTATGTGGAAGCTCCCCGCGTGAAGCGCGGAAAGAAAATCGCGGAGCCAAATCATGAGCAGGAAAATAAAGATTCGCTCGAACTCGATGAGCTGCGCACCAAGGAAGAGCAAGTCGCGATGCTCATCTTGGAAGACCCAGTCGAATTTGAACGCCAATTGGCTGATGGCGAACTAGAGGAAATGATCGACGATGCTGGATCAGACGGACAAGACTGAAAAGCACAACATCAGTGACCTGAATCAGCTTTATTTCGACGGTGATGCGTGCGATCAGCAAATTTTCGCGGAAATGCGTTCCAATCTTCTCCTGGTCGCGGGCGAGCATTATCAGCGCCGCCAAAGTTATTTCTACAAGCGGATTCGAGATTCACGGGAACTCTCCCATGAACAGAAGATGCGCCTGACCAAGAACCACATTCAAAAAATTACCAAAACCTACGCCAACAACATCATGTCCATGAATCCCGGCGTGGGATTCGATCCGAAAATCGAAGGCGATCTTCACCAGCAAAAAATTTGTGACTTAAACCACGCGCTCTGGCGCGATGCCTACTCGAAATACAACATTGATGACCTCATGGACGATTGGTGTGACGAGTTTGTTCAGACCGGCGAGTGCATCGTAAAAGTTTTCTACGACCCTACGCAGGGAGAAATGGCTGGATACGAGCCGCAAGTTCATCCAGAAGGTCATGAGCAAGAAGGCCAACCGATGCTCGATGAAGTCGGGCAGCCGATCCCCGACATGGACAAGCCCAAATTCACGGGCGCTTTCGTATTTGAAGAAGTTTTCGCTTTCAATCTCCTTCGCCCCTCAGAATGTAAGGACATTCGCCGCGCAGAATGGCTCTGCATTCGCAAAATGGTCAACAAGGGCGACCTCATGGGGAAATTCACAGACCCAGAGATTCAAAAATTTATCGTACCGGCTGCGGACGAGACGTTCATCATCTTCGACGGGGCTCTTGGGGGGTACAAACGTGCGAAGAATCAGGTCATGGTGCGGGAATACTACTTCCGTCCATCTTACAAGTACCCAAAAGGCTATTTCTTTATCACGACAAAGGAAGGAATACTTGCGGAAGGCGAACTACCCGGCGGCGTTTTTCCAATTATTCTTATGCCAGCAGACAAAGTGCCTACTACTCCTCGCGGGCGCTCCCCGGTGCGGATTATGCGGCCTTACCAAGCCGAAATCAATCGCTCGGCCTCAAAGATTGCAGAGCATCAGGTAACTCTCGGAGACGACAAGCTCCTAATCCAAAACGGAACCAAGGTTTCAAGCGGAGTCGCACTTCCGGGCGTTCGCGCCTTGAACTATACGGGCATGACTCCCGTGATTCTCGCTGGTCGCGACGGTTCTCAATACCTCAACTACATGCTTGCACAAGTGAAAGAGCTGTACGAGGTCATGATGGTCGCGGAAGACATGCAGGAGATTCCAGGTCAGCTTGATCCGTATACTTTGCTCTTCCGTTCTGCTCGCCAGAAGAAAAGATTCCAGCGTTACATCAAACGCTTCGAGAAATTCCTCATTCAAGTCGTTAAATGTTACTTGCGTCTCGCAAAATTCCATTTGTCGGATGAAGAACTCATCGCAGGCTTCGGGAAAAAAGAGCAAGTGAACATTCCAGAGTATCGTCAAAGCAAAGACGTGGATTACGACATCAAAATTGAAGCGCAGAGCGATGACATCGAGACGAAGCTTGGAAAACAGCTCATCATGAACCACGTTCTTCAATATGTGGGTCCACAATTGAAGCCGGAACAGATTGGGAAGATTTATCGCTCGATGCCGTACTCAGATGGAGATGAATCGTTCGATGATTTGCTGATCGACAATGATAACGCGACAAATGAGATTCTTGCGCTCGATCGCGGCGAGCAGCCCCCCGTCATGCCGAACGATAACCATGAATATGCGGGAAAACGGCTCAATGCACGCATGAGAAAGCCAGATTTCAAGTTTTTGGACCCAAGAATCCAGCAAAACTACCAGCAAAAGGCCGCTATTCACCAGCAAATCGACGCCGCTCAAAAGGCGCAAATTGCACGCGCAGAACAGGGTTTTATCCCCACAAGTGGACTTTTAGTGCCTTGCGACTTCTATGTACAAGACCCAAGCGATCCGACGGGTGCAAAAACACGTCGAGCACGCTTCCCGGAAGATGCTTTGAACTGGCTCATCGAGCAGTTGAAGGCTCAGGGTACGATGCAACAATCTATGAGCGACATGCCGCAGGAAATGCAGGCTGGATACGCCAATCAATTTCTTAAACAGGGTATCGGTGGACAACCGCAGCCGGGTGCAGCTCCGGGCGGACCTCCGCGACCTATGGCAGGAATGCCCCCTTCAAGCCCGAGTGGGGGTATGAGTCCGATGGGACCAAGGCCGGGGATGATGCCCCCCGGAGGTGGGATGCCTCCGATGAACAGGCCGATGGGACCGCCGGGTGGACCAATGCCAATGGGACCAGGAGCAATGCAGGGCATGTCGATGGCACGCCCTCCGGGTCCATTGAGCATGTCAGCGCGGCCCCCTCTCCCTGGTGGACCGGCTGGGCGGCCATTTTGAGAAAGAGGATAGATCATGCCTGATGAAGTAGTTACTGGTGAAAAAGACGGCTCTTATATTGAACCCGCAAGTGGATCGGGCGGAGGTGAAGGCGCGTCCACAAGTGAAAACGGCGCGGCAGCCGCTTCTGCCGCTGGTAGCGGGGAAAGCGAACACGAGCACGAGTCTGGTCACGAGGGCGGAGAAGGTGAAGGCGGGGAAGGAGAAGCTGCGGCCCCGAAAGCCTACGAATCAAAAACAAATTTCAAGTACAAGGTTCTTCAAAAGGAAAAAGAAATTCCTGAGAAGTACCGTTCACTCATTAAGAGTGAAGAGGACGAGAAAGAACTGAGAGAGCTTTTCGAGAAAGCGGATGGACTTGAAGAACACTTCAAGCCGAAGCACGAAGCTCTTCAGGGAACTTTTAATCAATTGCAAGCGGAGCATAATTACATGCTCGGGCATATTGATGAAGCTCGTCAGGCTTACCAACGCGGAGACATGGACGCATTTTTTGAGAAGCTGCAAGTGCCGCCTCAGAAAGTCTTGCAATACGCGATGGAGAAGTTAAACTATCAAGAGTTACCGCCAGAGCAGAGAGCGATGATCGACGCCCGCAGAAATGCGGAACGCCAGAACATCGAATTGCAAAGACAGCAAACCTTTCAGCAAAGGCAGTATCAACAACAGGTCCAGCAAGCCCACAACCAGTTGTTGAACTCCGAGCTAGCCCGCCCGGAGGTAAAATCCGTGATGGAGGCTTTCGATCAACGAAACGGCAGAGCAGGTGCGTTTCTTGAGGAAGTCAACAAACGCGGTCAGTATGAAGCGGCTATCAGCAACGGAAGAGTGATTCTCACGCCCAGCCAGGCGATTGAGAAGGTCATGACCCTGTACGGACTAAAAGCAGGAGCGCCCGCAAGTGCTCCGGCTGTAGTAAACCCACCCGCAAGTGGGGGAGCACAGGGAAAAGGCAGCACAATTCCGAACGTGGGGGGAGGAAAATCCCAAGCCCCCGTTAAGCAGAAACCTCGCTCTATTGAGGACTTGAAGAAAATGCACAAAGAGATCGTAGCCCGAGAAGCGTAAATCTTTTTATGCAAGTGGAACTTATTAACAACAATCCTCAAAGGGGGAGATAAAAATGGCAACGAATAGAACATTTCAAGCCATGATTAATGACTTCCTTCCTAACGATCTTTTTAAGGAAGAACTCATTAAGCGTGACTACGTCCTCTCGAACGTCGAGAAGGACGACACATGGATCGGCGCTTCAAGTGCTACCGGAAACGGCGGTAACTTGATCGTTCCGTTCAAAGCAGCGGGCGCAAGCTCTATCGCAATGGGAAGCCTTTCGGCATCCAACGACATCGCGGAAGACTTGTACGTTCGTGGCGTCATCACCACGCAAAAAGAAGCGTGGGGTTCGATGATCTTCAATCATCGCGACTTGATGGAGCACGAGCAGGTTTCGGAAAAGAACTTTCTGAAAATTCTGCCCGACGCCATCAATGACTTCATGGACTACATGCGCAACGTCGTGTCCGTGAACTTGCTGAACGGTGCTTGGTTTGCCAAGCTCACCGCAGATGCTACCAGCTCGTCTGGTGTCATCACGGTTGACCGTCCTGACCGATTCGTCGTTGGTCAGAAGGTCATCGTTCAGGACATCAACGGCCTAAACGTCACCGGGTATGTCGCTCCGACTGGCGGTATCGACATGAACCAAGGTCTGATTACGCTGGTCACTCAGCGTAACGGATCGACGCCTGTGAACTTCTCCATCACAAGCATTACCGTGGCCAACCAAGGTAAGTGCTATAACGATGGCGCGAACGTCACCGGCCAAGCGTTCTCTTCGCTTCGTCAGCTCTTGCTCTCTTCCGCAAACGGCGGGGATGCAACGATCTACGGCGTGACGAAGGTGAACTATCCGTACACCCAGGCGATCAATATCCCTGGCGCAAGCGTAACTGCTACCAACCTCGTGGAAAAACTCTTCGACGGTTACACGCAGACCCGCTTGTTCGGAAAAGGAGCACCGACGGACATCCTGATGAGCTACAAAAACTTCAGCACCGTGCTGAAGATTGTTGAAGCTTCCAAGGGTGCCTACAACGTGGTGCCTGACTCGAAGAAAGCCAGTCAGTATGGCTGGACCGAGATCATGATCGGCAGCGTAACCTCGCAGCCGCTCAAGTTCGTCGGTATTCAGGAAATGGATGATGACATTATCATCTATCTCGACTGGAGAGCTTTGAAGTTCTACTCCAACGGTTTCTTCCGCAAGCGGAAGTCGCCAGATGGAATCGAATACTTCGAGGTTCGTGCAACCACTGGCTTCCAGTACATCGTTGACGTTTGCTTGTTCGGTGAGTTGGTTCTCCAACGCCCGAGCTACTGCGGCATCATGTTCGGGATCAGCTACTAACTCTTCGGATTAGGGAGGGGAGCAATCCTCTCCCTGGTCCTCTTTCTTGAAAGGAGGAAGAAATGGCAAATGCAAATAACGCCCCAGTTGGGCTGAAATTTTTGCCAAGTCCCGCAGAGTTAGAATTCCAGGGGAATATGAGTGGAACTGGGCTTACGCCGCAAGCGCAGCTTGGTTCTCAGATTATTCGCCGGGGTCAACGGATCGCAAAAGGTGTTTACGATTTTAACGTCCAAGGCGGCGCAATCGGAAACGTGAACCTTTATGATCCGTCCTTCGCACCTGGAATTTCAGCTCCTCCGGGCTTGGTTCAGCAATCGGGGCTATCGTCTCCGCAGAAGAACGTCTTCAAACCGTTGATCCTTCCGTACAACGCGATCATCGTTCGAGCCTTGCTCGACGTGGTCACGGCGTTCGCGGGATCGAGCACCACACTTGCGTTTTCGTCTGGTGTGACTGCGGCGGATTTAAAGTCGGCTACTGCAATCGGCTCTCTAACGGGTCTTATTGACATGACTCCCAACCACACCGCTGCGAACTCGATCAAGATCGTGCAGCCTGTGACTGGAAGCCAAGGTGTCATCCCGTTCATGGCCATTGCGGTTGGCGCTCTGACTGCGGGTAAATGTAACGTCCACATCGAGTATTACCTGTCCGACTAATCGGGTAGGAAAGGAGAAACCATGTTCTTGAATCCAGCATTATACACTCGGCTTCAAGCCTATGACCCGATGGCGGGCGCAGGTGACGAAATCAGTGAAGTCCTCAACTACAAACGCTTCGTCTTCGACTTCAGTGTCGTGGGCGGTGCGATCGGAACCTTGGCCCTGCAAGATGAGCAAGGCGTCGCGGCTGTATTGCCCGTCGGCTCTCTCATCCTCTCGGTCATCTTCGACTTCGTGACTGCCGTCACGTCCGGTGGCGCTGCCACCGTTTCGTTCGGCTGTACGAGTGCCGTTGACTTACTCGCTGCGACTGCGAAAGCATCGCTCACGGGTTTGGTCGCCGGTATTCCGGTCATGACTGCGGCTACCGCCGTGAAAGTTTCTACGGGTACAGCTACGCTGGCTCGTCGTAACTTCTCGGTTGTTGCGCAGCCTTTGACTGCCACGGTCGCGACTGCGGCTCTTACCGCCGGTAAGTGCTATGTCCACACCGTGTTTGCTCGAAGCTCGACAACCTAATGTGATGGGGGGAGGTTAAAATCTCCCCCCATTTCTAACCGGAGGGGATATGCCATCCAGCCCAATTAAAAAACTATCGAAGGTGATTACCTTCACGCCGACAATTGGTACGGGTGCGTATTCGGCCAACCAAATCGTCGGCGGTATCACGAAGCTTGCAGATTTTTTCGAGTCATTGAGCGGTGTCACCGAGTTGATGAACATTTCGGTCAGCGACAATGCAAACCAAAAGATTGTTGGAACCTTTTTCTTTTTCAAAAAGAAACCGGCAGGAACGTACACTGATGGAGCTGCATTTTCGCCCTCACAAGCGGATTTGAACTTGATCGGCGCTATCGTCACTCTTCCGGCTGCGAACTATGTCAGCGGCGCTTCAAACGCTGTGGGAGACATTGGAAACATTCGCAAGAAGATTCAGGCTGCAACACAAACCAACCAGATTCCAAACGTCACTGATTCGAAAAGTGGGTATGTTGTTTTCGTCACAGGTGGAACTCCCACTTACGGAAATGCTAGCGCACTCCAAATTTCCATCGGCGTCGAGCAGGATATCTAAAGAGAGGGACCAGGGATGAAAGTCATCGGTCAGCTCGAAAGAGCACAGTTAGAAAATACTACGATCGGAACTCTCCCTGGTCCTGCCTCAACTGGACGGGTGATTGCGGATGTCACCGCGCCCACGGGCGCAATTCCCAAGTTCTACAATGGCTCGGGATGGGTGCCTCTTCTCACCGGACAAGCTTCATCGCTTGTGCAAAATACTCCGGCGTCAAATGCCGTCGTCATCAATTGGGCCAACGGACTTTACCAGCAAGTTGTCCTGAACAGTCACACCACAATTTCTTTCACGAACCCTCAACCGGGACAGGTTCATACCCTCGTCGTTACCCAGAGAGCAACGGAAGCCGCCGGTACGACGCCATGGATGTATTGCTTCAACATCCCCGATCAGTACACGCGCCGAGAAGCGTATATCCAAGAAGGTGTCGCGCAAAGCTCTGAGAGCCATGTTTACTCGTGGTTTTATGTTTCCGCAATCAAACCGGCCTACGCGACGATTCCTGGTGGATACGGAAACCCCGTGACTCTTCCCGCAACGCTTATTACTGGGATCGACATTTATCCGGGTTGGAAACAAGGTTTTGCGAACTCACCGTTCGGTTCGGTGAGCACCGTAATCGGCGGAAGAACGAGTTCACCGTTCATGCAGACCGTTCGCATGTACGACGGCGGACCAAAATTCTACTGGCAAAAAACAGACATCACTACTCCGACGGCGGCTGCCGCGCAGATTGTGGGTCTGAAATATACGCCAGACGGTCACTCTCTATTTGCTGTGAGTGGTACGACGCCATTCATTCAAGCATGGGGGGTTGATATCTATGGAGTTCCAAACCAAAACGCTTACGCGAACCCTGGCACGTTGCCCGCTGGGGCTGGTCAGTGCATTGATGTTCATCCAAGCGGTTCTCATGTTGTCGTTGGGCATACGACTACTCCATTTATGTCCGCCTACGCAATCAACATTGGAGCCTTCGGACCCAAGTTATCTAACCCAGCAACACTTCCCGCAGCACAGGTGAACGCGCTGGCGTTCTCTCCGACGGGTGATTATCTCGCGGTTGGCTCGCAAACAAGCCCGTTTCTACAAGTGTATCCTTTTGACCCGTTCACAGGATTCGGAACTATACTTGCAAACCCAGGAACGCTTCCTGCGGGCGGACCTGGCGGATCACTCGGAAAAGGAATGGCGTGGCATCCCGCCGGAACTTTCATTGCGATGGGTATGTCCACTTCTCCTTACTGCGTGGTGTATCCATTCAACCGCGCAACGGGAGCTTTTGGAACTCCGACGACACCTTTCTTCATCTCGGCACCGGCTGCGACGATCAACTGTGTGGCTTGGAGTCCTTGTGGAAACTTCCTTGCGATGGGGAATAGCGCAAACTTATTCATATACGACATGTCGGCAGGCGCGGGTTTACCTGCGGCTGGTCCTCTCTCGTTTGACTCTTCCGGTCCCGGCGTGCAGGTGAATGATATTGTTTGGCACCCAAGCGGTGAGTTGATTACGCTCGCGCTGAACGCTTCGCCGTTCATCATGACGTACCCAGCCCCAAGGAAGCAGAAAAACTATTTGAAACTCAACTACTAAGATGGGGGATGCATGGAAGCTCTGGAAAGAAAGCCCGTTAAGATAACGGAAAACACGCTCCTCCCTCTCAGCATGATTCTCGTTCTTATGGGCGGGGTTGTTTGGCTCACAAGTATTTACGCACAAACGACTGAGAACACGAAAGCGATCGTCGAACTGAATCGCAAGCAAGACGAGTACAACCGAACACTCAGTCAGATTTCCAACCAACTCTCTGAGATCAAGGGAGCGTTGGGAATGAAAAAACTAAAAGTGGGAGATGAGTAATGGCTGTTTTTGCGCCAGTCTGGGAGATGATTAAGAAGCACGAGGGGACGGAGTTCGAGAATGTGAAGTATGATGCCGGAGGACCAACCAAGTTCGGAATCACGCTCGCAAATCTCCCCCCTGGTTCGACCGCCCAAGACATCGAAAATTTGACGGAGGAGCAGGCGATGGCAATTGCCATTAAGCAATTTTGGAACCCTATCAAAGGGGATACACTCGATCAAAAGTGGGCGACGATTCTTTGCGATCAATCTTACGAGCGGGGCGTTCATGGGGCCTCAAACATTTTGGCGTCGATCAATCATGGACAAGCACAGCCGCAGCTCGCGTTTGATTTCCTGAAGGCGTGTGCCGCTGCCTGTGTGCATCACGTCACGGTGGACCCGACTCAAGCAAAATTTTTGGCTGGATGGCTGAATCGAATCAACGACCTCGAAGCGTTCCTGTTTGATCTTCATTATGCTTTTTGATGCCCTGTGGAGGACATGTTAGAATGAATTGTACGCCGACCCATTACTTGTACGCTAGCATCCTGGCACTCGTGCTTGGGGTGGAGTGCTGGTTAGGCAAAACGGAGAAGGTGAAAGCCAGTTCGATCGTCGAGCTTGCTTTTTTGTTGGTCGTCGGAATAGCAACGACGATCTTCGTAAAGAAGGAGAAACCAAATGTCAGCTAAGAATCTTGCCCCAATTAAATCCATCCTCGATCTCGTCGTTGATGGCGTGAAAGACGGCATCGCCGTTGAAACCAGTGGAAAGCCGATCGTGCAGGAGCTTTCGGTGTTTGCAAATCTCGTTGGCGACGTGCCTGCGATGCTTGGTGAACTTCCGAGCTTACCTGGATCTCTTTCCGGTTTTGATGAACCCGATGCTTCCGCACTCGTGGCTTACGTTCTTGCAAAAGGCGTAATCAGCGATGCTCACGCTCAGGCCGTCATCAATGCAGCTCTTCAGGCAGCTCAAGCGTTGTGGTCCGTGTACCTCACCGTTAAGGGAGCTGTTCCTGCGGCTGCTCCGGCACCGGCAGGGAGCTAATATGAAATCCTCTCAGCGTTGGTACTCAGCTCTTGTTGCGGTTACTCTCGTGGCGATTGCGTCATGCTCTTCCACGCCAATCGTGGACAGTAGTATGAGTGCCTTCGCTGCGGGGGATTTCTCTTTGCCAGGTTCCGCATGTAATGCGGTTCCTGGTGGAGGCGTTGATTCCTGCCAAGTGACGGAAGGAACCACAATCAATGCAGCTTGGACTCTTGTTGTCCCGAAACCTGGAAGCGCCGCTGGCGTCACAGGTGGAACGGTTGACGTTTACTTCAAGGACATTCACAAGTCCTATGGGGTAACAGATTGGACTCTTCAAATTCCGTGGGCTGATTTTTTCGGGGCCTCTACTTGGGATTCTTCGATGGATGGAGAAGCGATGGCTTTGCTCACCCTTAATTGGACTGACAACGCCGGGATTCATCAAGTCACCGAAGCAAGAGGACTTGCAATCATCATCGTCACGAAGTCGGGGTACAACCGAATGCCGATTGATTCTGGGAATGCTGCTTGGGGAACCAAGTGTAACGTCCAGATTTCGACGGCTGGAAGGAGTGCTCTCAAATGCCAGTAGCACTGACACTCGCACTTCCCGCAGTCTGGAAGATAATCCTGTATTTGGGCGCAGGGGTTGTTGGTATCGTGGCGTCGTATGTTCTTGGAAAATTCCTTGTGAAGTGGGGGAATGAGTACAAGGACGGTGCGAACGCGACGACCGCAACGAATGCTCGTAGTGAAACGCAACAAGCCGATCAAACAGCTAATCAGGAGTCCGATGCGCTGAAAAAGATCGACGGGAGGTAGAAGATGCTTACCCTTTCTCATGGTTTTTTAAAACCTCAGAACGGGGTTGATGCGGGTAGTGTGTGGTTTCCAGCGATGGAAAAGAACATTCAAATGCTGAATGACCACACCCACAACCTCACCGATTCAGCGCAATTGGCAGTCACAACCCAAAGCATTCTTGCGGCGAACTGGACGGCGGCCCCAATCGGAGGCGGTCTTTACCAGCAAACGATCACGATGCCTTCAGGCTTTCTATACGACGTGACAGATATGTTCTTCAGACTTTCCACGGGTGAAATTTGGTTCCCGACGATCATCCGGTTGTCGAGCAGCACTTACCAAATTTTGATTAACGACAACACTTTAACGGCGACGGTTTTTTACAGGTAAAAAGATGCCAATCGAACCGATGCAAATTCAGCCATTAGAGCTTGCGGACTTCTCAGGAGGTCTGACAGACAATTGGTTCGATAGCGGGCCGACGAGGTACGCCGCTGCCGATAACTTCCTCATCACTGTGGATAGGAAGTTACAAATGCGTCCAGGGACGATTCCGTTCGACCCACTGAACTATCTCCTCCCTGGTCAGCCCCGTCGTGTGGACTCACTCTTCACCTACATTAACGAATCCAAGCTTCTCGTCAACCAGGGACGGGATGTTTTCGTTTTGCCGGACGTTTACACGGGGAATCAGACCTGGCAACGGGTTACTGGCCCAAGTGGAAACGAAGCAATCGGTGCGGGTCAAATTTACGCACAGACGACGATGGGGGAGTTCGCCCATCAGCTTTACTTCAATAACGACTCTCAGCCGATTCCCACTCGTATTTACCGCGACCAAAACAATATTTATCAGGTGAGAACCGCCGGTCTTCCGCGTGTGTACAATCAACCGCTCTTCACCAATAACTCTTTACTTGTGAAGTGCATCACGAATGCGAATGCAATTCGCACCGCGATGATTAATCACATGAACGATCAGGCTTTCCAAGGAACGGGAACTTGGTCGAACAATACTCAGCAACATTATTTCATCGACAAGTACAGTCTTTGCTATTTGACGGCTGAGACGTTCCAAAACTTTATTGACCCGGAGTATCCAGGCCCGGTGCCTCTACCAACTCCTGCGGGAGCTGCGGTTGACCTACCTTCGCTTTTGACTCTCGTCGGCGCATTGAACCTCGCCTACACCCACCACATTTCTGCGGGTGCTTTGACGTTTTATCACTTCCAGCTTGTTCTTCCCCCCGTCGGAGGAAACCAGTCAAGCGGTGGAAACATTCTTAACTCTGGTCCGAATGCAGCTCTTTCTCAAAACGTGACTCCGACTACACTTGTGCAAGCTGCCGCGATGCTTGACGATCTTTACCAAAAGTTTTTCTGGCACATGTACGCGGTCAACCTTCACGGTGGACCAAACAATAGCGTAGCCATCATGGGCCGCTACGATTACACCCAAGCTCCCACAAGCATTACGAAGATTGGAGCTACGGGATACAATACCGCTACTGCTTCATTTACGTCCGCCGCACCCACAATCACCCCCGCAATCCAAGATTTCTTGGACTATGTGAACGGTCTGCAAGCACTGTGGAACGCTCACTGCGGAGGTGGTGGGGGTACGCAAACCGCGAGCTTAAACCCAATTCCCGGAACTGCCGTGTGGAACAACTTCGGTCTGAACGATGCCAACATGCACATTCAGCCGGACACGAACAACAATTGCACGCTTCCTATTTCGACGACGCTTGACCACGCGTTCTTGAAGATTTTCTGGCTGCGCACGCAGTACGGAAACCAGCACATGTTTGACGCGAATAATATCTCAACGACCGGGATCAAATTCACGAATACCGCGCTCTCCGCAAACTTAACGGCAGTAATCAACTCGACCACGTCGTCGGCGATCACTCTCCCCACGCAGACTTATATTTTCGTCCCCACTGCAAACACATTCACCGGCTCTGCGGGATTTACTGAAGTAGCAGCCGTTGTGAGTTCCGCAAGTGGAACTGCGACGCTTGACCGTACCGTAGTTAACTCAAATACGCAGATTCAAGCATACTTCACAAGCGGATCAAGACGATACCATTTGAACTACTCAAACGGTTCTCCCTCGATTCAAAATAACTTCTTTCCGGCTTCTGGTGAATTCTTAACTTCAGCGTATAACTCTCTCGGCGTGGACATGCTCACTTGGAATGCTTACGCCCAAGAGTTTATGTTCTGCTTGTTCACACACATGTCGGATTCCAATATCCATCCTGCGGCCAATAATCCTCAAAACGACTTTCAAGCTTTTGGTCCGACGAACACGCCCGGCGTGACGAACTGGTATGTCCCAACCGTTTCTTCACTTGCATACGCGTTTACCTATTACACGACGTACACCGTGGATGCTAACGGGATTCAGTACATCCTTGAAAGCAATCCGACGTTTTCAAGCTCCATCCAAACGATCGAGCCTCTTTACGTTGGATATCAAGTACCCGTACCTACGAATGCAAGTGGATTTGGAATCGTCGCACCTTTCTCCACGATCCAGGCACAGCGAACGATTCCCATTACAAACATTCCCGTAATCGTCAACGACAACTCGACGAACTATGACACCGCGAACATCGGAGTGAGAATCTACCGCACGACGAACGGCGGAAATACTTTCTACCTCGTCGCGAGCAATCAATCTCTTGGGGTGTCTCCGAACACGTCTTCGGCTACTATTCTCAACGGGACGACAAGCTACAACGACGTTCAAAACTCGCTCATCACTCCCCCTGGTTCGACGCTCCTAAATCTTAACCAAGTTCTTTACACCGCAGGTGGTGTCGTGGGCAACGATCAGCCCCCTCCGTCAAAGTGTATGCACATCCTCAACGGGACGGCTTACTATGGAAACATCATTCAAAACGGACAGTATTTGCCGAACACCCTTCTGCAATCACTGCCACAAAACCCCGACTCTGCGCCCGCTACTTTCACCGATACACTGGAAGATGCAATCGTTGCTATCTCCTCCACTCGTTCCAACATCATCGTTTTTTGCACAAACTCCGTGTACCGACTCAGCGGAGGATTCAACTCCCTTGGGCAAGGCGCTATCACACACGAGCGAATCTCTGACACGATTGGCTGTGTGGGTCCGCACTCAGTTGTCAGGACTGAGATCGGTATCTTCTTTGGAGGAAACGATGGCTTCTACTACACCGATGGATTCCAGCTCATCAAAGTCTCGATCGACTTGAATAAATCATACGCAGCCGCAACGCAGACCGCAGCTCAAAAAGCTCGTGTCTACGGAGCTTATGACAAGCTCACTCGTAGAATCTGGTGGAGTATGCAGACCAGTCCGACCGATACGGACTGTGACATGAACTATATTTTCTATCTTGATTACGGGATCAAACCCAGAGGTGTGTTCACGACCGCAAGAAACGGGGGATCACTTGTTCCACTTGCAAGCACGGCGTCTCCATCTCCGAGCGTTGGCAATCCTCTCAATTACAATTACTGGCAGCCTTCTGCCGTGGTGTTCTTCGGCGGACAACTCATTCGCGGAGATTCAAGAGGATTGGTTTTCAAGACTGATCCGAACACAACGTCTGATCCGAAGATAGACCTGACCCTTGCTGCCTACACTTTTGCTGGGCTTGTCCCCACGCAGCAATGGAACGTCGTACCGATTCCTTTCAATTGGACATCGTCTGCGATGGATTTCGGAACTCATTACAAGCGTAAATACGCAACTCGACTCAATTGGACTGGAAAGAACCAGGGAAATGCGCAGGTTCAAGTCGTAGCAATTTCCGACAACGGGCGAGTGGTCGGAAACATGGCTCCTATCAACTACACGCAGAACCCCTTATGGGGTGATGCTCGTGTGACGTGGGGGGCAACGAGTTCGCCAAACTTCAACTGGTATTACGGGGGAAGTGCTGATTTCTGGCGTAGGTTCCCTGCAACGACCTTGCGAGCGAACTTACGTCAGATTCAGTTGACGAATGCCTTCATGGGCATTTATCGCAGTGAGGATTTCCCAAGTGGAACGACAATTTCAACGAATGGTTCTACGAAGGTCGTCACGCTGAACACGCCGACGTATCCTGCGGGTTTTTATCCGACGGGACTTTTCTGGCCTCTTGACGTGGTTGATTACTTCCTTGCGACCTCGAACGATGGATACGTTCAGACTTGGCAGATTGCAGCCGTGTCGGGTGCCACGATCACGGTGCTTGATCCAAACGGAACTTTGGGGAACCAGAGCAACGTGGGCTTCGTCATTCGCGGATATAAGAAAAACATGAGCGCGGAAATTTCAGCAATCGTCATGCGGTTCGCAATGTTCGGGGACAAGACGCAGGCTTGGCAGTCCAATGCGGATAGCGGGGAGAACACCTGATGGGGAGCACTCCGCAGCCAAATCCACAAATCTTCGTCAAAGAGGTTCAGGACATTCTTCTCAGGAAGAACTTTCAGAACCTCTCCGATTATTTCACGAAGCAAAATCAGTTCTTGAATTTCGCTTTTCAAGAACTGGTCTTCACGGGTGCGGTAACTTCACAAGCAATTCCTCATTCTCTCGGGGTTATCCCACAAGACATCATCGTGACGAAGATCACGGGAGCTGGAACGGCTACGTTTCTTCATGGGTCTTTCACCAGCACGAACATGTACATCAGCACAAGTGGAGCGTGCCGTATTCGGTTCTTTTATGGAACCTACTTCAACTTCCAAAGCTCGGTGAATAACCAGACGACGGACCAGACCGCATACTTCTCAACCCCGTCTGCCGTGGGAAAACAACTTCTCTCCCTGGTTTCTGTCCCTTTGACTTCAGCGCAGCTTTCGGCTGGAACCTTTGGAACTTCGACTGCTAATCAGTACCAAATGCAGTCCACCGATGACATTGTTGAAATTACACTCGCAAATCAAGCATCATATGCAGTTCAACTTCAACCTGTATCTTCAATGTCTGGTCGTGTGATTACGCTTGTGAAGACAAGCAATGATTTTAAAATTATCACAATTAATACGGCAAAGACTGCGGACAAATTTTCTGATGGAACAACCTCAACGACTCTGGCGACTTTCCAAGAGCGTTTACAGCTTTACTGCGATGGGACAACTTGGAGAGTTCTATATCGAGATTATCCTCGTGGAATGACCGCACTTGTATCTTCCACAGTACCCGCTCTTTTTACGAATGCGGGTACAGTTACACTTGCGAACATGTTTTGGCAGCGCGTTGGCAATCAAATTAGAATTACTGGTTCTGTTAAAGCAGGAACAACGGTTGGTGCTACTTTAAGTTTTACACTTCCGTTTTCACTTTTAGTTGATTACACCCAAATTTCAAATAATGCGACGGGTGCTTCTGTAGGCACTGGTTGGTTCATTAATACAGGTGCGTCTCAAGTTTGGTGGACTGCAAGTCCTGCTATTGGATTTGCCTTTGTTGACGGAACAATTACAAATCAGATATTCTTTTCGTTCACTGGTGGAACTACTGGATTTAATAAAACAACCGCGAACAATCTTTGGCTTGCGAATGCTCCGGCTCAATTTGATTTTATGGTCCCGATCCAAAAGTGGGCGGCGTAAGGGGGAATCATGAAGGTTTGGCAATATCAAGAAATGGCGAATAAGGTTCTCACGGACCTCGATCTTCAGGATGAAACCTTCATCAACCCGGTCGAGCTTGTGGGATATTTCAACGAAGCGATCGAAGAGGCTGAGAGCGAGATTGTCACGCTTCCCAAGTGTGACTACTTCAAGACGGACATGTTCATGCCCTGGATTGCTGGACAAAGTGTTTTTGCACTCCCCGCGAATATCTACGCCACAAAAATTCGTTCGATTATGTACGAGAATGGCTCGATCATCTACCCGATCACGCAGTACAAACCACGTTACGAATTTGAAGACGCGGCTTTCACGAACTTCTATGGGCAGCCGGACGATTATCGCTATCAGCTTGTGAACCCGCAGGCCGGTGGATTTCGAGTGAAGATCAGACCAAACATTCGGGAGACGGCCATCATCCCCCCGACCTACGCGTATCCAGATTCTTTGAACCCGGATTACGGTGGAACTTTTCCAAACCTCTTTCGTCCATTCCACATGTGGTATTTGAGAACTGCGCAGCGTATGCCAATTCCCACGTTCAACAACGTGCAGGGTGAGCTTCGCTTCACTGAAAGTTTGATTGGAACTATTTCCGGGACAACTTTCACAAGTGTAAACACGGGGACGAACACAATCCAGGTTGTTTGCGGGCTTCTCCATAACGACGGAATCACCCCGTTCGTGGCAGGTGGAATCCCCTACATCCTTGGAGATATCCTCTATTTCACAGTGGAACCAGGGGGGGTTCTTCCCTCTCCCCTGGTCGCGGGAACCCCGTACTACGTCATACCCGTTTCGAGCGGGGTCATTAAGCTCGCAAGCTCTCTTGCGAATGCGCAGCTTGGGACGGCAATTACCCTCACCACTACTGGAACGGGCTTCATCGACGTACAGTGCGTGACAACTCAAACGATTTTGAATAATCTACTTGTAGATATTCCACAGTTTGCGACGTTCATCATGCAATGGGTCAAATGCAGGTGTTTGGAGAAAGACGGCGACCCGAGACTGGCGGGGGCTTCGGAAATCCTCACTCAGCAAAGGAAACAAATGGTGGACACTTTGGCCGAGATGATTCCAGACCTCGATACCGAAATCGAGCCGGACTTCTCTAGCTATCAGGAGATGAGCTAATGTCAATTATCGGCGGCGGTCAAAACAACGCGATTGGAAATCAGGTCAACGGATACAACCCTTTCAACTGGTCTGGGGGAGGCGGCGGTGTCGGAGGAAAGGCGGGTGAAATCCTTGACCCGTTCAACATCACGGGATGGAACACTCCTGATCCGTCAAGCTACTTAGGCCCAGCTCCCGCATATCCGGGGGCCGCAGCTCCTTACAATCCTCTCTACGATCCAAGCACGATGGACCTGACTCAAGGCGTGGATCAGATGAACAGCCAAATCAACTTGAACCCGCTGGACATGAGCGTGTCCAACTTTGCTGATTTGGCGGATCGAAATGGTCCTTCTGCTTGGGCGACGGCTGCGGGTCAACAACAAAATGCACTTGCGGAAAACCAGATGGAGCAGGGTGCGACGCAGACTAATGCGCAAACTGCGCAAGCTCTCGACAATCTCGGTTCTTCCGGCGGTATCACAAGTGGAGCGCGTGAGCGTGCTGCCGAAGGCGGTGCCACGAACTACATGAACATGAGCCAGAACATTGGCCGCCAGAACACCCTCAATCAAATGCAGATTGGCGTCAACGATCAGCAAAATAAAATGCAGGAGATGGGGATGCTTCCGGGGATGGAAGCGCAGGCTCTTCAACCGGAATTCCAAGAGGCGAATGCTTGGGAGAATGCGAATCAGGCAGACGTTGCAAACCAGATTGCAAGCACGAACGCCGAGAACGCGTACAACCAAAATACCTACAACCAGCAAATGCAGTCTTGGGGTGCATACCAGCAAGCAAATGCGACCGCTCACTCGGGAAAGAAGGGTTAAATGATTAATCCCTGGAACCAGCACGCGATCCCACAAAATGCGGCGATGCAAGTGCCTCACCCGCTTCCGCAGCTCCCGAACGCGCATATGCACAATCCACTCGCAATGGTCCAACCTCCCCTTGGTTCGCTCAGGCCACGCACGAGCACGTTCATGCCAGGGACGGGTAAAGGTGCTTCACGTCAAGCTCATCCCTATTTGGACACGACCGAAAAACCGGACCAGGCGAAACGCAACAACGCTGCACCTAACCTCAACTCATACTCAGGAGAAGGCTTACAGAGATGATTACGGTCGAATACTTCGACAAAAAGGCATGGGAGCTTTACTCCGAGAACGCACACAAAATTGCGTTTCAAGAGCGAAAACCCGCGTCTAATGACCGCATCGACTTCGCTTTGATGGCGATCAAAGAAGGCACCCCAATGGGGTACATGACTTGTCGCGAGCTTGAGGCCGACACACTCTATTGGCAATTTGGCGGTGCTTTTCCGGGGACGAAGGGGACGACGTGGTCCTGGTGGGCCTATCTCGCTTTTGTGGACTGGTGCCGAGAAAAATATAAGAGAGTCACGACGATCATCGAGAACACGAATCTCCCCATGCTCAAGATGGCAATGAAGGTGGGATTCAGAATTAACGGAACGAGATTCTATGCAGGTTCAATACTTGTGGAACTCGTGTTGGAGCTGAAATGAAATTTGAAACTCACCTCTACAGCCCCAAAGATTTTTGCTTGCTTGAGAGCTGGTGGAAGGCCAAGAACTTTCCCGTGGCCGATCCCGAGTTACTTCCTCCGACCGGGTTTATCGTGACGGGGGATAGCGTACCAATCTGCGCTGGATTCTTGTTTAAGACCGATGCTAAAATAGCCATATTGAACCACGTCGTTGCAAGTTCCTCTCCGATGGACAAAGAAGATCGAAACAAGGCAATGAACCTTCTCATTTCGAGAGTGATTCTCGAAGCGCGTCGGGGTGGATTTAAAATTTTGTCGGCGGCTTGTAATATAGACCGCTTGGGAAAACGCTACGAAAGTTTGGGTTTCGTGAAGACCGACTCCGATGAGAGTCACTACGGGAGGGTACTCTAATGCCAGTTTTAATCGCGATGGGAATCGGTGCAGTCGCCACGACGGTTTCGTCTCAGCAAAAATACCAGCAAGATAAAAAGAATGCTGCGATCACGCAGCGGTACTCTCCGTGGACCGGAATGCATGCCGACACTCCCGATCAACCCTCCATGATCGGAACCGCAGTTCAGGGCGGTGCTCAGGGTGCAGCGATGGGGCAAGGCATCCAAAACATGCAGCTCCAAAATCAATGGCTGCAACAAGGTTACTCTCCGTGGGGAGGCGGCGGCATGTACGGCGGCGGCGCTCACGATCCACTGATGACCGCAGGGTACAACGCCGGAATGCCGGGAACTTTTAATTACGGGGCCAATGGAGTTCCGTCCAGCTACAACTCTCAGTATTTCGGACAAATCGGAGGCAGCTAATATGGCGTCTGCAAACTCTTCGCAAAATGATGTCGATTCCGGCTCTTCATCGGACATCAATCCGTGGGAGTCAGGCGCAAACTCGTCCAAGCTCCTCGATCCGTCTGACCCGACTTCACAAGCGGCTCTGAAGGGATTTCACATTGGAGTTGCGACCGGAAAGATCGACCCGGTTGACGGTGTCAATCGCCTGAAGAAAATCGGCGTGGTTCATCCCTCCACAAAGCCCGAAGATTTACTTCCTCCGGGCGCTGCAAGTGGGGCTGCCGCAGGCGCACCACAAATGGGGCCTCCCGCTCCGGGCGCTGCAAGTGGAGCCGCCGCAGGCGCAAATCCATGGCAGTCCAATCCTCAATCTAAACTCGTTGATCCGACGGACTTGAATGCTCAAGCCGCGCTTCACGGTTTCCACGTTGGCGTTCAGACGGGTAAGATTGATCCCGTCGATGGCTTGAATCGACTGAAAAAGATGGGCGCGATTCATCCTGATACGCAGCTTCCAGAGGTGCTTCCTCCAAGCATGACCTCCTCTGGTCCGCGTCCTCCGGGGAACGCTCCATCCAACCAAAGCAACGTAACTCCTCCACAAGCAAACCCTTGGGCGCAGAATGCGTTCAACGCTGGAAAAACTGGGGATATGTCTCAGCTTGGACTTATGGCGTCCGCTCCGATGGAAAAAACTTCCACTGGATCGCAAACCAAGGATGAGACAAAGCAGACGATGTCCACCAGCGCAAAGAAGTTTGACCCAGAAGATTTCAACCTTCGCATGGCTGTGGCTCAAGGCCATCAAGTCACCCCGAAGCTTGGTCCTAACGGTGAACCACAAGTGGACCCAAACACGGGCCGTAATCTTTACCAGATTGGCGACGTGGACCCAAATGCTCCTTATCAAAAGCAGAGCGCGGGGCTTGACCGAATCCAGAACTTGCTCAACATGGAAGCGGGGATGAAGGCGAAAGCTTCTCCGTTCTCACAGCTTGACCTCACTCCTGCGATGCGTCTCGGTGAAATCATGACTGGCTCTAAGGGCGACGTGGAGAGCTACCAGAAATCCAACAATATGCCCGAGAACCCTGCGGCCTTCCGCGCTCGCCTCATCGCATCCGAGCAAGGAATTCAGGGCGATCGTGCGAAACTTCAGCAAAGCCTGTACGACAACCTCAAGGCCACGCAGCCGACGCTCACTTACAACGATCTTCTCGCAGCTTCAACGGGGAATACTCAAACCGCTGGAAAGAGCGAGCAGAGTGGGATGCCGCCTGCACTGGCGATTCAGATTGCGAAGATGGGTCAGGGGCAAGAGCGGATCGACCAACGTGGAGCACTTGGTGCGCAGCAAGTAGTGAACAAGGACCAAATCCTGAACACCTACCAGCAACGCATCGACGGCGCGAACAAGATCATGAATTTGATGAACGCCGCCGACGACGGAAAGGTCGCTTCCACGCAAGCAATGCTCGGACAGTTGAACGCCGAAATTGCACGCTTGGAAACTGGCTCTCAGTCACCGGGCTTGGGCGCTGCCGAGAAGACCGAAATGTCGAACTTCTCCGCGCAGCTCTCCGCAGTTCGCGACGCCTTCTCAGGTGCGCAAACTCCGGTCGATTTGAAGAACGCCTTCAAACAAGCTCGCGGAATGGTCAGCGACCTTCGTTCGAGCTACGTCGATGCCCAGAAGAGCCGCATGGCTTTCTTGGGGACCGGCGCTCTGCCAAACCAACAAGCCACGTTCGGTGCAAAACAGGCCGGACTCGGAACCCAGAATGGCAAAGCTCCGCGCTCAACACCGAAGGCTCAACCTCCGGGCGGGAGTCCGAACCCAGACCTCCCTGGTGCGATGATCCCTGTGATTGACCCGAACGGGCGTCGCGGAAAAATCCCGGCTGAAGATTGGCCGGAGGCGCAGAAGAGCGGGTATAAAAAGGCAGGTGGATAATGGCGATCCGGTTCACCCCCGATTCAGGCGCGACAAGCAACGTGCGCTTTCAGCCCGACGATAATGCGCCTCCGGGAAACCCCGTAGCCGCGATCGGGAACACTCCCGATGCATCGCCAGGTTCAAGCCCCGACAACCCCGCAGAAGGCGACCTGTACGGTGGGAACCTCGCTCGCACGCAGTCTAGCTTCGGCGACGTGATGGGGAAAAAAGCCATTCTGATGAACCGTGGTTATAAAGCGGTGCAGCAAAATAAAAAAGGCGACATGGTCGCGCAAAGCCCGAACGACGGCAAATGGTACAAGGACCAGCAAGGTCTTTCTCATCCGATCAACTGGATGGAAGGTCATCTCGGCGGCGCTCTCCCCACGGTGGGGATGGGTGCAGGCGCAGTGGGCGGTGCGGCTCTCGCAGGTACTGCGGGCTTGCCTACAGGTCCGGGAGCTGCGGCTTTAGGGTACGCGGGCGGTGTTGCAGGCGCGGGCGCTGGGGCCGCCGGAGGCGAAGCTGCGCGAGTCGGAATCGGTAAGCTCATGGGCGTGAATCAAGGCGACGTGACTCCGCAGCTTGAGGACGAAGCCAAACAGGGCGCTCTCGCGGAAGCCGTCGGAAAACCCGTCGGTGAAGCCGTGGCCGCAATCCCCGGTGTTAAGCAGGGGGCAAACTGGGTCGCTGATCGGACAATTCGTCCCGTTCTTGCCAAATTGTCAAACCTTGCGACTTTTGGCTCCGTCGATACGGCGGCGGCCAAGCATCTCCTTCAAAGACCGGATCAAGTGATGGGGTCGCTCGAAAAAGGGAACGTGGCCAACGTCGGAGCAAAAGCTGCCGAAGAACTTGCCCAAACCGATTCTTCCATGGGTCAAATGATTTCAAAAGCTCGTGGAGAATTTGCCGACAAGTATGGGACTTCACCTGTGGACACACAACATATGGTGGACACGATCGAGAACGTCGCGACGAAAAATAAGCCCAACGCTTACGGACAATCTGCGATGGATCAGGGTGACTTCGATGAACTCGGTCGCACGATGCAGTCTCTCGACAAGTCCACAATCAATAACGGAACGGGTAACATTGGATCTTCCGCATCGCAAGGTCCACAAGCAGCAACACAGGACGCAGGCTCTCTTCAGCGCACAGCGGATTACTTGCAATCTCAGGCCAAAGGTTTTTACGATAAAACCGGCGCGTCGAAATTCAAGACCGATAAAGCAGCTTCGACCGCAGCACTTACTGCGGGCCAAATCAAAGCAGCTCTTCACAAAATGGACCCGACGGGTCTTGGAGTCGCAGATTCGACATTCTCAAAATTTGCAAACGCAGCTCCGATGCTCAAAGGTGTCGAGAACCCCGCGACCGCTGAATCGTGGGCTGGAAATCTCTTCGGGAAAAACAAGACGGCCTACCAAGACGCCGCTCAGAAATATATACCGAACTCCTACGAAGACCTGGCAGACATCGGCGCGTACAAGTCTTTCGGAAACGATCCATTGAACAAAGTTCTCGGCCCTGCGGCTTCCGCCGCTCCGTTACTTCGTACTGCGGGAATCATGGAAGGCGGCAACATGCTCCTTCACGCTGCTGGAAATCCTCTTTCCATGCTTGCAGGTGGAACGCTTGCGACGGGGGCCGCTCTCAGCTCCCCCCTGGTTCAGCGGCAGCTTCTAGGTACGGCTGGGAAGGTCATCAACAACAAGGTGCCGTCGATGGCCCTTAAAACGCTGAATCCGTGGGGACTCGGGCAGCAAAACCAAGGAGAGAACAAATGAGCAAGAAAGCTACTGGTGCAAGTCTGGGTCAGGCCCTTCCTTCCGCGCCGAATGCGGGCAATGCAGATGAGGGTCCAAGCGAGTGGGAAACGAAAGACCACATGAACACGCTGATGAAGGCGCACGAAATCATGAACAACCCAACCAAGCTCAAGGCGGTACACGCTCTTGCGGGTCGGCATCAAGGTGCGATAAAGTCTATTCAGGACATCAAGAATTACTCGCAGAGCAAGTTCGGCCCAAAGAAGCCATCGGTGGGCGCTCTCAAGAATGACGTTGAGGACGAAGACGAAACTGCGGATCAGCAAAACAATAGCTACTGAGAAAGAGTGAATTATGAATCAACCAGTACAGCCAACGTACATTCAACCGCCTGCGCCCTACCAAGCGCAGACGTTCGGCACGTCTGGAAACTTCAACCCGTGGGCGGGAACCACTGATCCCACAAGTGGAAGTTCTGATCCATATGCCTCTCAGATTTCGTCCGGTGAACAACAAGCCGTGGGTTACGCGGGCCAGTACAACGCCGCAGCTCCGGGCCTTCAAAACAACATCAATCAGGGGATGCAGCAAGCCGGGCAATATCAGCAATCCACTGCGGCGTATCCAAGCTACCCCAACATCGCCGGAGCCGGTTCTCAGACCGCCGGTATTTCTGCGGTTCCCCAAATGCAAGCACCGATGATGGCAGGAAGCGGTAGCGGCGGTGTGGGTGCGAGCGATGCTACGGCGGACACCTCTCACGGATTCAATCCATGGAGTCTGACCGGCGAAGCGATGACCCGAAAATAAAAAAGCCGGGGGATTTTGCGGTCCCCCGGCTTCCAACAACTTCCACTGTGAATCGAACAGCCGCGAGTAAATTCACTTCCTCGTGGACTAGGGATTTGCACCCATCAGTTCAGCTTCCATTGTTGATTTGGTTGCGGGGGAGAGAATCGAACTCCCGACCTACGGTTTATGAAGCCGCCGATCTACCCCTGATCTACCCCGCAATCCCTTCAGCCCGCCTGACCGCCTTGGAGCGCACGAAGCGACTCATGAGCGTTTTTGCGGGCCTTATCATCTTCCTCAAGCTTCGCAGGACTCACTTCAGCGACTTGCTCAAGCGGTTCCCAATCCATAGGAGTTTTGCCGATATGGGCAAAAAACTCAAGCGGGAGTTTATCGAAATCGAGAGTCACGGTTTTCTGCATGAACTCGTCAAGCATGTCGTCGTAAGCATCGCGCTGCGACGGTTCCGCTTGTGGAAGTCCGTTACCCGCCATGATAGGTTTGCCATCCGGTCCCTTCTGACCGTATTTCTCAGCAAGCTCTTCGATGAATTTCTTGAAGATCGGGCCGGTCTTTTTCTGAGCCGACTCCATCTTCTTGTTCAGTTTGTGAAGCCAGTAAGAATGACGATCATTCTGGCACGGGGAGTGGACGAGCTTTTGCCAAAACCCGCCTCCAAAGATCAGTGCTCGGTACGTTAATGTGACTTGTTCTTTTGCGCTCATTGCTCTCTCCTTCGTCTAGTTTAAGAATGAAGTTTGAAACCTCATCCCAGTTATCGGGGTCCGCCACAAGTGCAATTCCCCCAGCCTTTTCAATATCCTCTAGTGTTTTCGCTTGTAGAAGCGTTACGACGCCGCCTTTAGCTTTAAGCTCAAGACCAACAAAAAGACCACTAACGCACAGAAGCTTATCAGGAGTCCCGCGAATCGCTTGTTGCTGAACAGAGAAGTCTTTCGTGTTTTTAAGGCGTTTAAGAAAGGGGTTGACCTTCCCCGCTCGGAAGCGAGTCTCTGGTTTTTGAGCCATTGGCGTGCCTTCTCCAATCCTTCGAGCATGGTTTCCATTTCATGTACCTGAACTTGTTTTTCCAGGTCAACGGTTTTGAGCTTGAGTTTCAACGTGTCGATTTCTTCACTCTGAATTCGCAAGCACTTGCGCAAATACTCCACTTGCGCTTGTGGACTTGAGTTCCCCATCATCTCTAAGCCGTCGTTGTAGTTGTACAACGGAGAGCCGAATTGTATACCCTTCATCTTCCTGCTAGCTCCTTTTCAATTTGTGCAAGCATTCGCTCGACCCGAACCAGGGATGCGCGGATGCGGTTAATGCTGGCCTGGTCGTACATCAGCTTGTTGATCGTCATGTCGTGCTCGCACTGAATCTTCGCCATCTCCTCGTCCCGCTTCCTGATCGCTTCCACCTTGAGAGCTTGGTCGTCGCCGCGAGAGTCCGAGAATTCCAAGGTCGATTCCTTCGCCGGGGACCACGCAGTAGGTTGTCTCACCCCTCCCTGGTCCGCCCGCCGGGTCCGCAACAACCCCTTGAGATATAAAAATCGGTTTCGTACCCACATTCCAGTAAACGTCCTTTCTAAGTTCCATGACCTCGCGGGTCGTGTCTTCGAGCAGCTTGACGAAGTCCGTTCCCTTCGCCGTCACGAGCCATTCACGGACTCGGCGCTCAACCTCTTGATTCACGAAGAGGTTCATTTGCTTGTTAATTTCCTCGATCGTCTTCACGCTGGGAATCCCTTTCTCTTATCTGCAAGTGATTTCTCACTCCACTCCATCCCACATGTGAGAGGAAGATATTTACTTGTGAAAGCACTTTCCATAATGTGCTTCACTTGCCTAGGTACGGTCATGATTTCGCTTTCGTGAACCTCCGTGGGAAGTTCGTCGTGAACCGTCATAATCATGCGCGACTTCAGCGGGAGCAGGTACTCGTCGATCCCGTTCATCGCGACCTTCGTAATGTCAGCCGCACCGCCCGCCACAAGATAGTTAGGCGCTCGATAAGAGTAGGCTCTAACGGGGAAGTGACAACGCCTTCCCAGCCAATTGAAGATGAACCGTTCTTCAGGTTTAGCTCCACGCTCGGCAGCCGCCATGACAGCTTTGATGAAGATTTTGATTTCGGGAGCAACACTGAAGATGCTTTGCCGAAGTGCTCGGGCCTCTTCAAGAGTTCCGCCGATCGTCTTAGCCAGCTTTCCATCTCCGCTTCCGTATAGAAGCGCAAAGTTACCATTCTTGGCTCGCGATCGAGTGAGGGAAGTACCCATAGCACACACGAGATCGGCGGCAGCTTGATGAGGGTCTTTCCCATTTTTAATCTCCTTCACGATTTGCGTCTCGTAGCCCACCAAACGGCACGCAAGCTCGAACATCAAGCGGTACTCCACTTGGTCGTAATCGGGCATGATGAGCACGAAACCAGGGCGGGGGATGATGGCACGGCGGACGTGGAACTCAGCGAACTCTAGGTCCGTTGAGCCGCATTTCTCACAGCTCGCCGTAATTGCTTCGTGTCCTTTACGACAAGCTCGACACACGATGAGGTCTTCACTTGTAAGGTTTTGGAAATTAGGATTGCTGCT
>CAILAZ010000304.1 GCA_903832295.1 uncultured Acidobacteriota bacterium | reverse complement strand
GTTTATTGGGGCTGCTCGAAAGTCTCAAAAGCAGGAAAGCATCGACCCCAGATCGAGGCATTTGACTGAGTGGCGAGAAGCCTCTGACTCCGCGCGCAATAAAGCCTTGGGCGAAAATTTTTTCAAAGCAGCTGAAGATCTCTATAACCTCCAGGATGCGATGGTTCCTGGTCCGGTCTACCGACCGTCCCTCTCGATCCCGATGCTGCAGCGGATCATGCTGGAAGAGGCGAATCAGGTCTCGAATCTTTCGCCCCGGATGTACGTGTTTCCGTCGGCCGGTGCTTCCAATCCCTCTTATTCCGGAGCGCAGCAGGCCGATCCGTCCTTAGCCTCTTCTTCCTCGCGCGATATTGCCCGTGAAGTTTCGCTTCAAGCTCAGTGGCAAATCAGCAAGATGAATCTCCACCTTCTGATGGCGGGCTTGACGGCACGCTATTGCGGAGCCGGCTGGATTGTCGCTGGTTTTGATCCGGATCTTTCTCGCGCCCGCGGCGGCATGTGGGCTCGCTCGATCGATCCCCGGCTTGTGTTCTTCGATCCCGGCGCCGACTACACGTGGAACCCCTCTTACGCCGGCTGGGGCACGTGGATGAATCTCGAGGATGTCCGGTTGAAGTGGCCTGTCACTTCGCAGGCGATTAAGCCTCGGCACACTTCGGGTGGGTTCCAACCGTTTTCGGGTGATTCCGGATACGGGGTCAATCAGCCCCCCGGCCCGATGTCGACGATGCCTTCGTCTCCAGGCCAAAATGCGAAGACCCAAAGCAGCGAATGGCGTGTCCTGGTCAACCATTGTTTCTGCCGCGACTACACGCGCGAAGCGGTTGAAAAGCCGGATGTGCCGACAACCTCGCTGATCGATCCAGAAGTTCGGCTGAAATATCCGCAGGGCCGTTGGATTATTGACTGTGAGGGCAGTATTCTTCAGGATGGCGATAATCCTTATCCGATGCGTCGTGACCTGGCCGCGCCCCGGTTCCCCCTGTTCCCCAATTACGTGCTTCCTCCCCTCTTTGGCCCGTGGGGCATCCCCGTCACGCGTATGACTGAAAATATGCAACGCTTGGGTCAGAGATTTCTCACGCAAACATTTGAGAATGGGCTGCGGATGAACAACGGCGTCTGGTTTATCGATGAGAACACAGGGATCGACATCGACGGATTCGGAGGGCTGCCGGGCGAGGTCTGCACGATCAAGCCGGGAACGAAGGTTCCCCAGGTTGTGACTCCTAATGCCATCGGCGCCGGATCTCTTCAAGCTGCTGAGAAGTTGTTCACCATGCAGAATGATGTCCTCGGGTTTTCGGCATCGCGCCAGGGCAATCCCGGCGACGGCAACGTCTCGACAGATTTGTTTGATTCGGCTGTGTTGCAATCCTCCGGCCTGCTCCAGCTCGCTGGCCGGTTCTTGAGCGAGACGGCGCAGAGCGTTGGCGAATTTTTCTTCGACTCGATGTGCAAGTACCAGCAGAAGAGCACGTTGGCGTATAAGGGTCCAGATGGGATCACTTTGGCTAGTTGGAATGGCCAGGTCGATCCTTCGACTTACGATCTTGCGCTGGATGACGCAAGTGTGCGGCCGTTGTCTGAGGCGATCGTTCGCAAGATTACGCCCGATCTGATGAAGGCCGGCGTGGTCGGGACCGAGCGCGGCTTGCGGACTTTGGGCTATCCTGATCCTGAAGGTGTTTCAGACGAGCAAAAGACCGAGCAGGCTCTTCAGGCTCTGGCTAAAGTCCGGTCAGGCAAGAAATGAGAAAGCAGGAGCGAATGACGGCAACTACGATCGCAGAAGCACCAGTTGAGGAATCTTTGGATCACGCATCTTCTGTCCATGGCGTTCCGGAGCACAACTGGCGTGCTCATTGGCTTACTGCGGTCGAGTTTGCGCGCATGATGGGCCGTCGCCCAAAAACAATTTACGGCTGGGTCGAAGATGGCACGATGGCTGAGTTTGGAATCCCCATTTGCCGGTTCCGCCACGGGAAAACGCACTCGGGCAGGGTGTTTATTCAAAATATTTGCTAATTACAGCAGCTTAGTGTTCTGGAGCCCCCCTACCATTCCTCCCTTTCTAGTCTTATCCTCTCTTTAATCGCACCTGCTTCGGCTCGTGTGAAAAGGAGAAACACCATGGCCCGTCGGAAGAGCCACAAAAAGGAAGGCAAACGCAAGTAGTTTTTGCGCCGCCTGACTCCCTGTCCTAGCCACGTACTCGAACTCCCCGAAAGGAGCCACTCTCAGATGGCCGGAACCCCCTCGAAATCCGATCCCCGCGTCGTCAAAGACTTTGGCCAGCCCCGGAAGTTCCTGCGTGACATGCGTGCCAAGATCGGCAAGAACTCTCGTAAGAGCGGTTCTCGCCGGCCCTGACTCACCCCGGAGACGTTGCTGCTGGCCTTCGCGCCCGTCTCCTTAACTGGTTCGGCCTCGGGGCTGAACTGTGGAGCGAAGGAGGTACGCATGGCTACTCGTGGAGGAAGACGATCCACCCGGCGTCGGCGCACCGCCGCTCGCAAGTAGTTCGGCGGAGTTGGTGGGGGACTAGCCCCGCCGAAAGCGTTCGATGCGCAAGACAGGAGATGGGCCAGGGCAGCGATGTTCTGGCTCGGCTCCCAGCCTAAACGAGGAGAT
>CAILAZ010000303.1 GCA_903832295.1 uncultured Acidobacteriota bacterium | reverse complement strand
GCTCCGTCAAACCCTTCGTAGAAACCGTAAAGTAACTCCCACTCCCTCGGCTGGCACTTCAATTCCCGGGTGCCCCCGGTCCCTGGCCTTTGGGGACCGGGGATCGAACCCACTCCTGCGAGCGAATAGCGAGCGTCCGCCCCACCGCAGATTCTCTGTTCGAAGTCAACAGTTTTTGTGCTGTTGAGATTGGATTTTCAAGGCATCGGGGTCTATCCCTCCGATGATTTTCGGGCGCGGGCGAGCGCTTGCCGCTCGCCCGCCGGTTCATCGTCAGGATGAGCCCGCCAGGTTATCCCTCGGCACGGTTGCTTCCCAGCAGAGCCCGCTTCCGTTTCACCCGGCGATTGATTCTACCTCTGTCAGGATATTCGGAAACAGCCGCCGGCCATCATACGGTGTGCCAGTCTTGAAGATGCCGTAGATGGCGTGCAGCATCTTGCGCGCCACCGCCATCAGCGCCTGCAGCCCGGTCTTGTGACGAGCCCGCAGCGCCCCATAGAACGCTGCCAGATGCCGGTCGTAGCGAGCTGCCGACAAGGCCGACATGTAGAGCGCGGCGCGCAGGCGCCGATTGCCGGCGCGACTAATGCGCGACGGCTTGTGCAGGCTCGTACCCGACTGTTGATGCACCGGGTCCAGCCCGCTCGATGCCACCCACTGGCGTACGGTCATGGTTGGCGCCAGCAAAATCAGTTCGCTGAGAATCGCCAGTGCGCTCACTGCCCCGATGCCCGGAACCGTGGTCAGCAGTTGGTAGCGCCCGCGCAACTCCTCCTCGGACTCGACCAGCTTGAGTGCCTCGGCGCGCAGTCTGTCCACCCGCCGTTCCATCGCGGCCAGCGACCGCTTGAGATCGACCAGCACCGCGCGCGGAGTGGTGACCGTGCTCTCAGCGCTGCGCAGACGGTTTTTCAAGCCCGCCCGCTCCACCACCAGCGAACCGATGTAACGGCTCACGGTGCGCAGCGCCAGGTGGCTCGCCGCAGGCCGCTGCCAACGGCAGAACGGCATCCGCTGGCTATACTCCGCCAAAACCACCGCGTCGGCCGCATCGGTCTTCGAGCGGCGAAGCGTCTGCGCAAATCGGTTCACCAGCTTCGGGTTTAGAACCATCAACTCGATGCAGCCTTCAGCATCCAGCGCCAAGGCCAGATCCAACGAGTAAATACCCGTAGCCTCCAACGACACACGTACCGGGCTATTGCGCTTCTTAAGCCAGACTAAAAGCGCCTCATGGCCGCTTGCGTTGTTGCAAAACTCGCGCTGCAACAAACTTCCATCCAATGCAATCAGAGCTACCGCCAGAGAAGCAGCGCTGACATCCATCCCGCAAAACTCAGTCGCTTGCGGTGTGAAAACCTGCTTGTTCATAGACCTCCTTCAGAGATAGGATGGTCTCGGCTGCCGCCCCTATCCGCGCGAACGGACTCACTGCGCGCGCCGACCTTGAACATGCAGGCTCAAAAGGCCTTCGATTCTCCACGGCGTAAAAGCAGAGGGGCGGTGGCCGATCTGCGGTACAGGCTCAACCAGGGTTGGCCTAAGGTGCCTACGGCCTTACCACCGAAACGTAAGATCATCCTCACGCCTCTCAACGCAACATACAAGGTGGCGAGCGCCTGCCCCACCGCAGGTGGCTGCGACGGTTCCTATCACGCG
>CAILAZ010000302.1 GCA_903832295.1 uncultured Acidobacteriota bacterium | reverse complement strand
TGGAAAGCGCAATCTACACCGGCACAATCCGCCACCGGCGCTTCCGCCCAACCCAGCATGAGTTTACCTATCCGCTCTTCCTCGCCTTCCTCGATATCGACCGCATTCCCGAGTTGATGCGCGCCTCGCGGCTGGCCAGCTATGAACGCTGGAACTGGGCGAGCTTTCACCAGCGCGACCACTTCGGCGATCCGCGCCTGCACCTGCGCCAGCGTCTCGCCCAGGATGCAGCCGCCAACGGCCTGCAACTCCCTGACGGTCCCGTCTTTCTCCTCACCCATCTCCGCTATCTCGGATACAACTTCAGCCCCGTCTCCTTCTTCTTCTGCTTCAATGCCGGGCAGCGTCTGCAAATGATCATGGCGGAGGTGAAGAACACCTGGGCAGAGACTCACAACTACTGGATGTCCTCAGCAAACATGGCCGGGAGCACCGGCAACTCCAGCAGCTACGTGTTTCAGAAGGCCTTTCACGTCTCGCCCTTCCTGGGGATGGCTTCCCAGTATCGCTGGACCTTCACGCCTCCGGGCGATGCGCTGGTGATTCACTCCAATCTGCTGGAGCATGGGGAGCAGACCCTCGACGCCACGCTCTCCCTGCGGCACGCGCCCTGGAGCGCGGAGTCCCTTCGACGCGCACTCTTCCGCTTCCCGCTCGTAACCGCCAAGACAGTGGCGGCGATCCACTGGGAAGCCCTGATGCTCTATCGCAAGAAGGTGTCCTTCATCCCGCATCCTGGGCCGGGACGCTACAACAAGGCAAACACTCATCCGCTGGGAGCCAACTGGAGCGTACGATGATCTCCTCCCTCTACAAGAAGCTCTTCTTCCAATTGCTCTCCGGAATTCAGGACGGCTATCTGGAGGTTGTGTGCCAGAACGAGACCCACAGCTTCGGTGCGCCCTCGGCGAAATTGAAAGCGATGCTCGTGATTCAGGACGGGCGCTTCTTCTCGCGTGCTCTCTTTGGCGGCGACATCGGCATGGGGGAAGCCTTCATGGACGGCGACTGGTTCTCGCCCGACCTCTACTCCCTGTTGCGGCTTGCTGTCCGTAACACCGACCGCATGGAGAGCGGAAACCGTGGAGGGCGATTGCTTCTCGCGCTCCTGGAGCGAATCCGCCACCGTCTGCGAAGCAACACCCTCGAGGGGAGCCGGAAGAACATCAGCCACCACTACGATCTCGGCAATGACTTTTACCGGCTCTTCCTCGATTCGACCATGGCCTACTCGTGTGCCTGTTTCCATGCGCCAGGCGACTCGCTGGAACAGGCACAGCTCAACAAGTACGAACGCATCTGCCGCAAGCTGGAGCTGAAGTCCACGGATCGCCTCTTGGAAATTGGAACGGGCTGGGGCGGCTTTGCGGCCTATGCGGCGCGCCACTACGGCTGCCGGATAACGACCACCACCATCAGCCATCAGCAGTACGCCCACGCCCAGCAGCTCTTCGCCGCCATGGGAGCGGCTGGCGAGCGAATTGAACTGCTGCTCTCCGACTACCGCAATCTTCAGGGTCGGTATGACAAGATCGTCAGCATTGAAATGTTCGAGGCCGTCGGCCTCAACTTCTACGACACCTACTTCTCAATCTGTGACCGCTTGCTGGCCGACGATGGCTGCATGCTTCTTCAAACCATCACCATGCCTGACCAGAAATTCAAGGCCTACCGCAGGAACTCGGACTGGATTCGGAAGTACATTTTCCCGGGCGGCGAACTGGCCTCGATTGCTGGAATCCTCAGCAGCCTCGGCCGTCGAACCCAGCTCACGCTCTTCCATGCCGAAGACATCGGCTTGCACTACGCCGAGACCTTGCGCCGATGGAAAGAGAGCTTCCTCGCCAACCTCGAAGAACTCGCGGACATGGGCTTTGATATTCGCTTCGCGCGCATGTGGGAGTTCTATCTAACCTACTGCGAGGCTGCGTTTGAAGAGCGCCACATCGGCCTGCATCAGTTCATCCTGACCAAGCCCCCCTACCGCGCCGCTCTCTATGGGCACGCATTGCATCGCAACCTGGCCATGGGCCGCCAGGGATGAGGAAGGAGCACCCATGAAGAACCTGCTGATTGCCTACTGTTCAACCCTGCTGCCGATGATGGTAATGGACGGAATCTGGTTGACCACCATGGCCAAGCGTTTTTACGCAGCGCACCTCGGGCACCTGCTCGCCGAGAACTTCCGCCCCGCGCCCGCCGTCCTGTTCTATGCCGTGTACGTCTTGGGAGTCACTCTCCTCGTGGTGTTGCCTTCGGTTTCCGCCGGATCGGGCATGGGACGCGCATTCCTCATGGGAGCCATGCTCGGCTTCTTCGCATACGCAACCTACGATCTCACCAGTCAGGCGACTCTCAGGGATTGGCCCACCATCGTCACCGTGGTCGATCTCGCGTGGGGCACGCTCATGACCGGAACCATCAGTGCCATCGCAACCTCAGTCACGCGGAGATTCGCCTGACACAGAATGAGTGCGCGTGACCAGCTCACCTGCTTCCTTCGTGTTGGAGTCCTGTCCGGACGCAACCGATGGGACGAAATGCCGTGCTCCCAAACATGTACCATTCAGTACCCCATCCACCTCTTGTTCTATGTCGAGTGTGCCAATCGTATCGGACCTGCCTGAACGATTGCTCCAGAAGTAACTACAGCGTTTTCAACGATTATCCAGAACGCCAATCGTTTTCTCCACGGCCTCAAACCCGCAAAAAGGCCCCGGATTCTTCTCCGGGGCCTCGGGAACCGCATAAACACTGCCTTAATCGAAGATCAGTATCGCCGCCGCAATCGTCGTCGTCCATATCCCGCTCTTGTCGCCAATCGCGCTTTGCGTGATATTCGTCGTGCGCACAATCTTATTTGAGAGGCGATAAACCTCTTTCTTCTCATCCCAGCTCTTGTCAGGATCAAAGTCCACATTCAACGTCGTCGCCAGCATCTCCGCCGCCAGCTCCTCTGCATAGTCTCCCGCGACCTGGTCGGTCTCGCCGAAGCTATGATGTTCACTGAGGTATCCGTACGTCTTGCTGTCCGCAGGCAACGCCAGCCCAATGCTGGACGCAACCAGCCGGTGCGGCTCGCGCGTTGAGTTCTCGGCCACAACCGCAAACACAACTTCACCCGGACTCAGGTACTTGAGTCCCTGCGCGCGCGTGAGCAGCTTGCAGTTGGGCGGGAAAATGGAAGAAACGCGCACGAGGTTTTGAGCGGCTATGCCGGCATCGCGCAGTGCAAGCTCGAAGGACGTCAAACGCTCTTTATGTTTGCCCACACCCTTGGTGAGGAAGATGCGCTTGGGGACCATGTCTTTGGCCAATTCTTGTTACTCCTCTGACGAAAGCATCCGACCGGATCAGAAATGTTGGGCGGCACATTGAAACTAAATGATTCCGGGGTGAGGCGCAATGTGGAATTGCGCCTATTTGCGGGCTGTCTGCGGAGACTTAAGCCGAACAGCAATATCAATGAATGCGAGAGCGGCTCGGCTCAGGGCTTTGTCTTTGCGGAAGACGAGGGCCATGTCTCGGCGAATCTGCGCGTCAGAGAGCCGTGCGACGGCAGTGATTCCGAGCCGCAGGTCGCCGAGCGCAGTGGAGTAAGCACAGAAACCAATCCCGACACCGGCGGAAACAAAGCGCTTAAGCAGCTCACTGGAGTCGAGTTCCATGCTGACGTTCACCTTCATGTTCCGCTCGTCAAACATGCGATCGATGCTGTCGCGGGTGCGTCCCATCTTCGGCAGGAGGAGGGGATAATCAGCGATCTGAGAGACCTTGATCTCTTTGAACTTGGCCAGTGGGTGCCCGGTCGGAGTGATGAGAATGAGCTCATCCTTGTGGATCGGGACGGCCGTGATGCGCTTATCGGTGATGGGCATGGCGGCAACTCCGAAATCAGCGGAGTTGTCGATAACAGCCTCGATGACCTCGCGCGTCTCGGAGCGCTTTACGGTGATGCCAACATCAGGATAGCTGCGTTTGAATTCAGCGAAGACTTCAGGAAGGATGTGGAGACAACTGCCTTCGTTGGCGGCGACGACCAGCTCTCCGCCTGGAACCCGGTCAGCCTCGGCCACGGCGCGGATAGCTGCGCGACGGGCTTCGAGGGCGCTTTCGACGTAAGCGAGAAAGACCTTTCCGGCTGCAGTGACCGATACTTTGCCTCCGGTTCGATCCAGCAGACGAGCTCCGACCTCCTCCTCCATGGCGCGAATCTGCGCTGAGATGGCGGGCTGCGTGCGGAAACGGCGTTCCGCCGCGCGCGAGAAACTCAGGTTGCGCGCCACCTCGAGAAAGGTCTCAAGCTGATCGAAGTCCATCTATTTCACTCTGAATCCGGAGACAAACTCGTGGAGCAAACGCAGATCGTCGTTCTCATTTCTGCGCGGAGTATGTAAACCAAAAGTGTAAATCACATTGGGCGCGGCTTTGCGCTCGCGGTAGAGAATTACGACCTTTTCGAGCGCCTCGCCTTCGTCTGATGGATACGAGATTTCGAGTTCGGCGGCGGGAAGTCCAGCTGCCATGTAGGACTTGCGCGTGAGAATTACCGCGCCGACGTGGCCAGAGGTTTCCATTGCGAGTAGTTTCTGGACGGCACGTTCAAGCGTGTTTTCAGCCCCGGTGTTGAGTTCGCCGTTGACCCACATGTAGCGCGCGGGGAGTGCATCAGTCTTCCATTCAGACTCGGCAAAGCGGAGGGAGATATTAAATCCACAT
>CAILAZ010000301.1 GCA_903832295.1 uncultured Acidobacteriota bacterium | reverse complement strand
TGTCCACATCCACCACCACCAGGTCTCCTGCCGCGAAGTTCCCCAGCGCTGAGGAGTCCATCACAATCCGGGTTGCAGTGGACCCCATCAGCACCAGTTGCGCTGGCTTGGCGCTTCCACCCGAGGCTCGTGCCACCGCGCCATCAGGCTCCAGCACATTCATGTGCTGGGAACTGGCCGCCACCGCCATCTGCAGCTTGCCCCACTCACAAAAATCCAGGCTCACCCGCGCGTCCACCATCTTGCGGAATTGCCCTTGCGCCACCGCCGCTGCTCCCGCCCGCACCGTCCCCATGGTGGACTTGGCCACGCGCTTCAGGTTGCGCACCAGGCCCAGGTCCACCCATGGCGACGGAGGATTCTTCAGATCAAAGCTAGAGGAAGGATCAAACACCGCTCCCAGCTCCAGCGTGCGATCCACCGGGGCAAAATAGGCACGCACTGCGCCAAAGCTCTCCTGCATCCCCGCCCGTTCCATCACCCCACCTCCGGAAAGAAATACAGCCTCACCTTCGCCGTTCGTGTCAGCACGCCCCCCGCCTCGCTCAACCCTTCCAGCACCGGCGCTGTCCAGAAGACGTTTGTCCCCAGCGCTGCCGGAGGCGTCTGTGTGTAGTCGTGCTTCGCAGCCCAGCGCGGTGTGCACATACCCAGCAGTTCGCCATCCATCGCCGTCACCGTGCGCCCGCGATCCGTGCGCAGCATCGCGTCGCTGCCCTGGCTTCCATAGCTCACCTTGCACTCCGCGTACATCAGCCCAGCTCCCGGCACGGCCAGCGCAGCGCTCTCCCAACTCACCACGAATGTCTCCCGCTCCGCATAGGCGGAAGGTGTCTCGTTTTCCACCGCCAGCACCGCCGCGCGTGCCCCGCCGTCCAGCGTTACCGTGCGTGCCGGATTCAGCCCGGTCAGCCTCTCTGACAGGGTCCTCAGGAAGGTATCTTTTGCCGCTTGCATTTATGCCTCGATCTCCAGTTCGTATAGCAGTTCCGACCCGCCAAAGTGCTTCACGGCCACGTTCACAATCCGGTACTGCGCCTCCCCCACTCGCAGCATCGCCGTCTTCAGCGTTGCTGGCGTGTCCAGCGCTCCACTTCCGCTCAACGCCTTGCGCACGCTCCCGCACGTCACCAGCGCCAGCAGCGCGTTGCCGTTCACGGAAGCCTGCAACAGCACCGGCTCGATCTCCACTTCGTTCGCCGCCGGAGCCACGATCCCCAGCCCCGTCTGCGCGCTCGCCAACGCTGGCTCTGCCACCAGCAGAGACGCTTTCCCCGCTCCCAGTGCCCGGAGCATCCCCAGCGCCGCTCTCTCCAGCCCCGCCGCGCTCATGCCCCTAACCTCTGCGCCACAAAGGGCGCCAGCAATCGCTTCACATCCGCGTCCACCAGCGAATCCGAAAAGTACTCCAGGTACATGCGGTCAATCCTTTGCCTTGAAACGTTCAGCGCCGGTGTCGCCAGCGCGTTCTTCACCAGCTTCGCGCATGCCTGCTTCACCGCCTTCGGCACCTCCGCATAGCCCGCCGTGTACGTCACCTCCAAATCGGCCAGCGCCGGAGACAGCGCTCCCCCACCCAGGATCACCTCGCCGCTCTCCGCGTCCGCCTCCAGCAGCTCCGCCGAAACCGCAACCCATCTCGCCGGAGTGGTGAACACCTGTGCCACCTCTACCGCCAACTCCGTCGCCCCCGCCGTCCAACGGTTGCGCGCATATCTTCCGCGCGCCTGCACAATCGCGGACGTCGCGCCATCGGCCACCGCCAGCGGCAGATACGACAGCCGCACGGTCCGCGATTCGCCCACCCGCAACCGTTCCTTGTACTGCTCAATGCCGAAGCCCTTCCTCCGGCAGTGCGCGTCAATCAGGTCTGACGCTGCGCTCACCAGGCTGTCCGGAGTCGTCTCCTCCAGCCCAAACAACGTGAATTCATCCGCTGACAGGTATGCCATCGCCCGCTCTTCCCGCACACAGTGGGGAGGGCCTCGGCCCTCCCCCCGCGCGCATCCATCACTGCGCTCACCGCTCTCGCGCCCGCTGTTTTAGCGGTTCACGATCACCTTGGCGTGGGCATATCCCGCGCCCTTCACCACCACGCCCCCAAACTTCACCACCACCAGCTGGCGTGCCAGCGCACCCGTCAATCCCAACTGGAAGACTCTCGGATTCGCATCCGTCAGCCAGTGGTACTCGATCAGGTCCTCGGTCACGATGTAGGCTGGCAGCACCGCCGTCCCGCTTCCCGGAGTTCCCGTGTACGGCAGCGACCACTCCGGAATCAGCGGCAGCTCGCCTGCCTGTGTGGACAGGGTCTTCACCGTCAGTCCCCCCGCCACCTGCGTCGTCGAAAGCACGATGTTGAACTCCGTCTTCATCTCACGGTCGATCAGGTCCAGCAGCACCGGGTTCGCATAGATCGCCGTAGGACGAACCTCGAAGCTCGAGTTCGCCACCATCGCCGCAACCTGTGTCTTCAGCGTGTCCACAATGCTCGTCGAGGTCGAGGCCGTCGCAATATTGCCGCCGTCGCCAATCTGCTGCGCTGCGCCGTAATACTGAAGCGTCGTCGGTGTGCTCAGCGAGGTGTCGTTGCCGTTCCACAGCGCCACGTCGTGCGTGCGCATCACCCCGTCCACCGCGTCCGCCAGGTCCTTCGCCTGCAAGAAGGCAAACTGCTCCTGCTGCTTCCCAACCTCGATGTCGAACAGGTTGTAGTTGATCTGCGACACCAGAGCCTTCAGCGGCACCGAGCGCTCCACCCGTGTCGGCGCGTTCACCGTCGCCACAATGTTGCGCGGATCCACAAATCCGCTCGCCGCCGTCGGCGTGGAAATCGCCGTCTGCTCAAAGAAGCGCGACGGATGTCCTGTCGCCGGAACGTTCTTGATGCGCTGCCCGAAAGCTCCGCGGCGCCGCACAATGTCGAAAATCTCTGTCTGGTAGCGGTCAATCTCCACCGCTCCCGGAGCCATGTAATCCGCCGCCGCATGCAAGTCCACAAATTGCGTATTCATCCTCTGTCTTTCTCCCTGCCGGAGCCTCACTCCGGCCTCGTTAATTCCGTGGCGCCTGCCCATGCCCCGGTCGTCCCATCTCCCCCGCCCGTCCAACTGCTCGCCACTGCATCCACGGCGCGCGCAGGCGGAGCCTCATATCCAAGTCCGCTAGGCGATCATCCCCGCCCGCGCCAGCTCGGACTTCACCGCGATGCGCTGCTCCACCGTCAACGCGGCCAGCGCCTTCTCCAGCGTCCCCGACTCAATCTGCACGCCCTCGCCCACGCCGTTCTTTGCCAGCAGCGTGCTCACCAGCGGCACCAGTGTCCTGCGTCCCGCCCGCTGCCTCAGCTCGCGATTCTCCGCCTCGAGCTTCGCCACCTCGCTCTCTGCCTCCCTGCCAGCTTTGCGCTCCGCTCCGGCTGCCACCTCCGCCTCCGAAGCCTGCTTCTCCACCGTCGCAATAATCCGGTCGATCTTCTGGTTCAGCGCCTCATACTGCGCCTCCAGTTTGCCGATCACCCGCTCCAGCGCCTCTGCCGCGCTTCCCAACTGCGCCGCACACTGCTCCACCGGACTCTTCTCTCCCGCACCGTTCTCTTCGTTCATCTCGTCTCCCATAAAAAATCCGGCATCTCTGCCGGTTTGCTTGCCTTTCCCTTTTCCTTGCCGTTGTTCCCGTCCTTGCCGGGAGCCCCATTCAACCCGTATTCCCCTACCCCGCCAGCTCCACGTTCGTCCCCCGGTATGCCGCCTTCTCCCGCAGCAGCACCGCCGCTCCCGTAAACTTAAACTCCGTCGCCACCCACACCGGAGCCTCCGTATCCACCACCCGCACATCGGCGATCTCGTAGCTCATTCCCAGCTCGCCTCTGCGCTTTTGCATCTCCGCCACCACCTCGGGAAAGTCCCTGGCAAACAGATATCCCCGCACATCCACCTTCTGCGTCTTCCCCGCTCCCGCCCGCAGGTCGGCCGACGTGATGATCCCCACCTTTCGCCGCGCGTCATGACGGTCCAGCTCCGGCGCATAATCCAGCGCCATCCCCAGCAGTGAAGGCAATGCCCGCTCCGTCGCCTCTCCAGTCAGCATCACCCTGTGTCCCCGCGCCCCGCTCGGAGCCCGGTCCGAGGGCGCATTCGCCACCGTCAGCACCCCGCGGAACTCTCTCCGGTTCGGATGCCCCTTCACCTCCGGCATTGCCAGCGCCATCGCCTCCCACTCCATCCTCATTCCCCCTCCGCTTTCGTCGCCAGCGGCTGCCAGCCTCGCGCCGCTCTCGCCTCGTTCACTGTCAGCACCCCGCAGCCCAGCAGAATCTGGTCGATCTGCGCCTGCTCCAGCGGGTCCGTCGCATCCAGGTCCACAAACACAAACTCCAGGTCATCCCATCCCAGCCGCTTGCCAATCGCGTCCCGCGTAATGTGCTCGGCCAGCAGCCGCGCCGTTGGCACAATCGCCGTGCGGAATGCCGCGTCCGTCAGTTCCTGCGCCGTCGTCCGGTTCACATCCGCCTCCACCCCCAGAAACAGTGGCGGCAAGTCAAACGCGCTGGCAATCACCCGGATCAGGAACTCCTGCCACGCCAGCCTCAAATCCGCGTCCGTCCCCACCCCAAAGCGCAGCACCTCCGGCTTGTTCTCCGCCGTCAGTATCGGAACCCGTCCCGTCCCCTCGATCTCGTCCTGCCACCAGCGGATCAACCGCTCGTGCTGTCCCGGGTCCATCTCCTGCATCCACAGCGCGTACTGCACCACCGAGTTGCTCGCCAGCTTGGCCGCAAAGCGGTGCGCTCCCAGGAACTCGTGAATCGTCTCGAACGCCACCTCCAGCCTCCCCAGCCCAAACGGGGTATGGCTGCGTGCGTTCAGCCGGATGTAGGACAGCTCCTTATCCTTCAGCTCCACACCCTGTCCCTGCATCGCCCCCAGCCCCGCGCTCACCTGCACATAGCGCACCGACTCGGGATCTCCATCCCAATCGCCCTTCAACTGGATCGAAGCCCCATCCACCGGATACAGCGCCAGTGGCTTTCCCTCATCGCCCGTCAGCCGCAACTCCACCGCCCCATAGCCGCCCACAATAATGTCTTCCAGCACCTGTTCGGCAAACGAGCGGAAAGAGTCATCCCGATTCGGCTGCTCCAGCGTCTCGGTCAGCACCTGGATGCGCGCCTCCATCTCCCCGTCCAGCACCCTCCCCCGTCGCGGCTGAATGCGCCACTTCATCCCCGCTACCCGGTCCTTGATCGTGTTGATCGCCTTCCTCGCCAGCGGCGTCTCCGCAAAGCGCCGCAGCGCCTCCGGAGTCTTCTTCGGCAGCAGTTCCGCCCGTCTCCCGAATGTCTGCAATGCCGGCGGCAACGCGCTCGTCTTTCTCCCCCCGGGGTTCACCCCCGCCCCCAGCGCCCTCAACCCCGCCTGCCGTACCGGCTCCCAAATCCTCTCCGCTATCGTCATGTCCTCTCCCGCCCAATAAAAAAGGCACCCGCAGGCGCCTTCATCATTTAGCTCTTACTCTTCCTTATTGCCTTTGTCCTTGCTCCTGCTCTTGCTCTTGCACTTGCCCCTGCACTTGCTCTTGCTCTTGCTCTTGCTCTTGCTTTTGCTTTTGCTTTTGATTTTGATTTTGATTTTGATTTGAGGTGTCATCCTGAGCGAAGCGAAGGATCCCAGCACTGCTCACCCTTCCGCCACCGCCCCAAGCTTTCCAACCACCAATCGATTTCGGCTTCCGCCACCGCCCCAAGCTTTCCACCCACCAATCGATTTCACCCCCCCCAAGCTTTCCCACCACCAATCCCCCCCAAGCCTTCCGCCACCAATCGATTTCCCCTACTGCAACCCCATCCTCGCCCTCACGCTCTCGGCGATCCTCGGCATCTCTGCCGCCGTCGCCACCACTATCCTGCTCGCCGCCAGCGTCTCCAGCGCGAACATCGTCGCATCGTCCTCGCGTTCCAGTTCGCTCTCCACAATTGCCGTCAGCGCCGTCTCTGCCTGCTCCACTCGCATCACGCCCTCGCGCAGCTTCGGATAGCTGAACGCCAGCACCTTGGCCGCGTTCACATCCGTCTCCAGGGACAGTGCCTGGTACATGTGTACCGTCCCGTTCGGCCTGTACGCCGCGTCAATCTTCAGCGGATCTCCCCGGTGCGTGTACTCGCTGGCCGCCACGTTGTGCCGCATCAGCGCCCACACTCCCTGCCGCTCAAACTCGCCCCGCATCGTCTGGTAGATCTGCATTCTCCCGCTCACCGTCCGCGCGCCCTTCCGCGTCCGTTCCAGGTACATCTCCGCCAGCCTTCCAATCTCCTCTGCCGGAGACTCCGCCAGCACCGCCTTGGCCGGCGTCAGCCTGATCGCGTTTGAGAACGTATCCTCCATCCGCTTGATCAGCCACTCCTGGCTGCTCCCGCCCTCTGCAATCCGCTCCCGTATTTCGCGCTCCAACCCTTCCAGCATCTCCACATCGGCGTCCGGATCCAGGCATCGCACCCGCTTCCAGTCCCTTGTAAAACGCACGTCGGCCCAATGGCCGCCGCTCTCCAGCAGCACCACCCCCACGTTCACAAACTCGTCCTTCACCGCGTCCGGCACATACCGCAGCAGGAAGAACTCGCACTGTCTCCGCTCTCTCATCAACCTTCCCGCTATCCTAAACCTCTTCCCTCACCTGAGCCGTCCCTTCCCCATTTTCCCCTCCGCCCCCGCTCCCTCAGTGGACCACATCCCTCCACTTTGGGAATGGCTCTCTCGACGAATTCCGGAAGCCCAGGATCAGCTCTGCCACCCGCTCCCGCCTTCGCGCCAGCGTCTCCACCAGCCTTTCCATCTCAAAGCTCTCGCCATACCATGCTGTCGGAATCTCCTCCGCGCATCGCCATATCGTCTGTTCGTCCATGCTCTCGATGTTGCCCAGCCACGGCTGGAAACTCTCCCACCCCGTCACCTCGCGGTACACATCGTTTCTCGCATACACTCCCCGCAGCGGCGAATCCGGGAACGACCATTCCCCCGCATTGAAACAGTACCCCTGGTCGATGAATGACACCGTGAACTTCCGCTCCCGGCTCTTCCTCCAGAATGCCGCCTGCCGCCCATTCGCGTTGCACGTCCACTTGTCCAGCGCCAGGATCCCCGCAAACGCCCCCAGGTTCCTTACCCTTTCCAGCAGATGCTCCGGCAGGTAGTCGTAAATCATTCCCTCCATTGGAGGCACCACAAATCTCGACCCGAACTGCAGCCCCGGCGTGCAGCTCCGCGACCCGTGCACCAGCTCAAATCTCAGCTCCGGCGTGTGCTCAATCAGCCACGGATGCACCTCCACCACCTCGGTCGCCGGCACCGGAAGCCCCGCTGCATGCGCCAGCCTCGTCGCCAGCATCTCGTTCGCCAGCACCCTTGTATGTTGCGGATTGTCCTGGAACTTCACAACGTAAAAATGGCCGTCGGAGCAGCGCATCAGGTGGCTTTGCGCCCCGCCCCGCATCCGTCTCACGTGCTGTATCGCTGCCACCGCCAAGGCCGCCCCCGCGCGCATCGTTCACAACTTTTCGGAATCTCTCTACTCTACCCCGTCGCCCCGCCCGTCCGTCCACCCTCCCGCACCCACCTGGTCACCTTACCGGTGCCTTACCCTTGATCTTGATCTTCGCCGCATCGAAATCGAAGGCGATCAAAGCCGAGTGCCCCACTCAACGCGCTGTTCGTTGAGTGGGGTTGTTGCCCTTGCTCCTCACCCCGCCCATGCACCCCCCTCACGCCTTGTACCCCGACTCCCTCACCGCCAGCGCCATCGCCATCGCCATGATCGCGTCGTCGTGCGCGCCCTCGGCCGCCGCAATCCTTCCATCCGCGTGACGAACAAAGGTCCTGCACTCCTCCAGCAGCCTTCTGCTCTGGAACAGCTCCGGGTTTGCCACCAGCATCGCTCCAAATCGCTCCAGCATCGTCGGACGCGTCAGCATCGTCGTCACCCAGCCCGCGTACCGGTTGTTGCGATACAGCTTCTCGTACCGCTCCACCCGCTCCAGCATCGCCAGCACCGCGTGCCCGTGATTATTCCTCTCCACCACCAGCAGCGCGTCGTTATACTCCCTGCCCAGCTTCGCCGCCTGTGCCGCCAGCTCCTCCGGAGTGTAGTGCCCATACAGCTCCGCGCACTGCAAGCCGCTCGTCCGGTCGATCACTTCCACGCACGCATAATCCCCGCCCGCGCCGCCGCCCGAGGCATCCACCCCCGCGATATACTCACGCCCCCGCGCCGGAGGCAGCCACACCAGGATGCGTCCATTTTCCCTCCGCTCCCGTATCTCATCCACCTCGCGCAGCCGCTCCTCAATCTTCGCCCCGTCAAACACCGCCGCCCCGCTCGCCAGAAAGCACGTCGCCGGATCTTCCGCAAACTCCTCAGCCGCCCTCTCCCCGAAATCCTGCCGTGCCTGCCTCCGGAATGCCACCTGCTCCCGCGTCAGCCCAAAGGTCTCCACCAGCCGCCGCTCATCGCTGTTCAGCGCCCCTGCCGCCAGCTCCTTTCCCCGCTCCCCGCCAATCCTGTACCCCTCATCCATCCACCATGGAAAGAAGTGCCGCACATACCACGACTCCCGGGCCTTCAGCCACTCGCGGTAGAAGCACCCGCCCATCCCGTTCGCCGTGGATTCCAGCACAATCTCACCATCCTGCGGAACCGCCGCCCGCAGCGATGCCAGCACCTCCGACGCGTTCGCCCCCCACCGCGCCACCTCCGAACAGTGCAGGTTCTGGATCGTTAATCCCCGTCCCGCATTCGAATCCCCTGCCGTCTCCACCCGGTACTCGCTGTCCAGCCCCGGAAACACCAGCTGCCTCCGGTTTGACCTCGACCGCTGCAGCGCCCCGCCCTGCAAGTCTGCCGGCAGGTTCTCCACAAACCGGTGCACCATGCGGAAGATCTCCTCCGCCGCCTCTTGCGTGTGCGCCACCTGCACCGTCAGCGTCCCCGGACGCGTAATCGTATGCAGAAAGAACCTCGCCGCCACCCACGTCGTAACCCCCATCTGCCGCGCCTTCAGCACAATGTTTCTGGTCCCGCACGCACGCTCATACTCCTTCTGCGCCGCATTCGTCCGCAGATAAACCAACTGTCCCCGCTTGTTCCTCACCTTCAGCAGGGTCTCCGCCAGCACCTCGCGATAGCTCCCCCGCCCGGTCCGCTTGTCCAGCCTCTTCCCGAAAGCCATCAGCGCTTCCAGGTCCATGCCTCCGCCCCGCGCGCCCGCCCAACCCCTCGCCCTTCCGTTCGTCGCACCGCCGCTTGCCCTCACCCCCACAGTCGCCCCCGCTCTCGCTCTTGCACTCCTGCTGTTGCTGTTCGCCATCTTTTGCGGACAAAGGAAACCCGGGTGGCCCAGAGTTGGCTCTTTTCCAACTCTGGGAGAAAGGAAGCCCAGCGCACGTGGAGCGGTTGACTTCGCCTTTGCTCCTGCGTATCTGATCCTCCGCCAGGGTCCCCCACCTCGCACCGACGCCTTTCGGCGTTAAAGGTGGGAGCAATCTGCCCGCAACTCACCCTTGCCTTGCCTGCCTTTACTCTTCCCCTTCACATCCCTGCCCTTGCCGCCTCCACCCGCTCCCAGTCGTTCGCGTTCCACTCCCTGGTCACCACTTCCAGCTTCACCGCTCTTCCCGCCGCAACCGCCTTTGCCTCCGCCTCACTTCGCGCCGCCGCCACGTATCCATCCACCACGTGAACCGCTGCATCCAGCGCGCTCAGTGCAATCCTCGCCCGCGCCTGGCTCTCCGCGTTCTTGATCCCGGAAGCCGCCATCAGTGCCGCATCGGCATCGTTCACCAGCCGATCCACCGCCGCCGTCAGCCGCGTCCATCCATCCACCGTCGGAGCCGACGCGTACGCCACGCTCACCGCGTCCAGCTCCACCAGTTCCGCCCGCACCCGGCCGCTCACCGCCCGAATCGCCTCGTCCTCCACCGGATCCAGAGCCTCAGCCACCGCCGCTGCCACCTCTGCCAACCCGCTCACCGTCGGCATATACGCATGAATCGCCTTCGCCGCCCCCACCGGATCCACCTGCGAACATCCCTCAAGACACGCCGCCACTCCCAGCGCCAGCAGCAACCCCACGGCCCCTTCCAGCCACCGATTCCTCATCGCTCCTCCAATAAAAATGCCGCCATCTCTGGCGGCCTCCCATCTGTCCCTTCAATCGCCTTGCTCCTGCTTTTCCGACCGGCGCCCCTTCCGCGCTCTACCGGTCCTTTGCCAGCAGCCCCAGCATCGCGGTTGCCAGCGCGCTCCCCAGGGAAACCACCGTCCCCGTCCCCGCATGGCCTAGCGAAATTCCCTGTCCCTGCAGCACTCCCAGAATCGTCGATACCGCCAGCAACACGCCCACCACGCTCGTCTTCGGATGCGCCGTGATCCTCCCCATCATCTCTTCCACTGCCTCTCCTCCTCGCTCACTTGTTTCCATAGCTCCTGCCCCATCGTCCGCTATCCGCGCCCTAGTGATACGTGTAGTACACGCTCGCATGCAGCGAATACTGCATCGCCGTCGCGCCTGCGCTTGCATAAGAACTGGAGTACAGATAAATCGGGGTTCCAGCCTTGGCATTGATCACAGCGCTTCCGTTGTAATTGCTTCCACCCGCCCCCTGCGTCCCCACCATGTTCGCCGTGGACGCCAGTGTCACCGTCACATACTTCGCCATGTTCGTGTCTGCGTCCGTGTATTGGAAATTGCAGTTTGGCATCGTGGACGATGTCGTCGCCGCCACTGTCAGAATCGAGTAGCAGTTCACCACGTACTGTCCGCCCGCCACATTGCCCGCTGCCACAATGGTCGTGGGAGTGTATCCCTGGCTGGTATTCACATAGTCCAGGTACCCCACCCGCCCATACGTCGCCGCAGATGCCGAGAGCACTCCGCTGGAAATCGTGACCGTGGAATTGTCCGGTATCACCAGCCCCAGCGTCGAACTCGTCGCCGTCGGCACCGCGATCTGCCCCGAGGAAGTCTCAGTGATCGTCGTGCCATCTGGATACACAAGCCCCGGCGTAGCTGCACTGAATCCCGTCGGTGGCGTTCCACTCGCAGGAACGGCGTTATACCCCAGCGAGTATGTGTCCCGTGCGTAGCTGTCGCTGTTCTGGTCTGCTACCAAAGTTCGCATCACACCATGCGGAACATCCACCACGCCATAGGTGAAGTGTCCCGCCGTAAACAGGTACTTCTGTTTCGGCATTGCAATGTAGTTGCTAGCCGCGTCAATGAAGATGGCACCGGACCCTACTGGGTTCGCTCCTGTGGAGTTTGCCTGGAACTGGTCGATAGTCAGCCCTAGCATCCTGTACGTCGCCAGGCACGCATACGAGCCCTCGCAGAACATCTCATTGATATGGATGTCCGAGTTCGCTTCGATCTGCACACTCGGAACTGGCTTCACCGCCGCGTCCGAGGCCGCCGACGCAGTGATAGCCGAGCTATCCTGGTAATACACTCGGATGAACTGGCTGGCATCGGAAGCATTGAACGTCAGCGTATTGGTCGGGCTTGCGCACTCCGCATACTGCCCCGCCGAAGGAGTCGTCCCACAAGACAGCTTTGTGAAGTAGGTAAACGACGGCCCTCCTGAACTGTATGACCCGTTGTAATTGTTCACCACTGCCACACGGGATGTCCCTGATACCAGCCCGCCAATCACCGAGAGTGTCAGCACATTCCCTGTGGCGTAGGGAATCCTGGTATCCACCTGCCCCAGCACGCCGGAAAGATTGTTGTTCCCCGTATTAACGAAGTCGAACGCTCCATAGCCGATCAACGTGAGGTTCGGCCCGTTGTATGTGGTTGCGCAGTTAATCATGTCTTTATTGACCGAGGCCAGCGCCATGTTCAGCACGCATCCCCGGCCCCACGCATGACCCACGCCCACGTTCTCCAGCGACGATCCCTGCGCCATCGACACATACAACCCGCTCACATAGTTGTTGATCGCCGAGGAACTGTTGCCGTCAACCGCAATCTGAATGCCTTTGATCCTCGTACCGAACGACATCCCCGCGCTGATTACCCCACCCGCTGCCGACGCCGGAGGATCGACAAAGAACGCAAATGTCTCTACGCTCGGCGGGCTGGCAACCGCGCCGGATTGCAACTCCAGCGTCGCCGTCCCATTCCATCCCCCCGTCTTGTTGCCAATCGTGTATGCCACTCCGTAGCTGCATACCCACGGATGGCTCATCAGGTAGCTCTGCGTCTGGAACTCAATTGTTCCGTACCGCGCATGGGCGCCTGAGTACAGAATGTGTGGTGACGCCCCGAGGTAAGGCAACGCCGCACACGCCGAAACCAGCGCCGGATACGAATCCACCGTCGGTCCCGACAGCGCTGGAATCGCGCCCCACCATTCGGGATACACAGTCACAGGCTTAGTAAACTGCACCTGCCCCGTCCCACTGAAAATCTGGTACAGCCCCGCCTGCGGAGCCCTCGCCATCTGCACCAGGTATCCCGATGCCACTGCGATCCCGCCGCCTTGGTTGATGATGTAGTGCGAGTTCAGCGTCATGTTCGACGCAATCACGCATGCCCCTGTCGTTCCGCTCGGCACCAGCACGGAAACACCCAACGCATCCGCCGCTGCAAATGCCTGTGAGTCATCCGTCGTCCCGTCGCACTTCGCGCCCTTCGCCCGCAGGTCCACCGCCGGACCGCTCGAGTTACAGATTGTCCCCAGCGGAGTTCCCGCCGGACACGCCGTGCCCACCGCCACATTCCCCGAAATCGCAATCCCGTTCGTCCCGTCGGACGCCACCCCCGGGTAGTTGCTCGGCGTCCCGAAGCCGGTTCCGTCCGCCTTCACAAAGCTGCCTGTCGGCGCGCTCGCAATCTGCACGGCCGTCGCGTTCACCTTTCCTGAATTGTCCACCGGGTTATAAACGCTCCCCACGGCCACCGTCGCCGAGGCCGCACCCGGATCGCCCGCCGCGCCCTGTGAATCCGTCCACGTATCGTTCGGATTCAGGGTCACCGCATAGGTCCCGGAAACATACGCCCCCAGGTTCACATACACGTCCCAGCTCATGTTTTTCGACGAACTGTTTCCTCCCGTTGCCGCAAACTTCACCCCGCTCAGCACCGGAGCCCCGTACTGCCACGCGGCGATTCCCGCCATATTGGGTGCCGCCGTCTGGTTCCCGTTCCGTGCAATCAGCACCGCGTATCCGTTGCCCGACGTGCCTGAGCTGTATCCCGCGCCGCTTGTAATCTCCACTCGCAGTCCGCTCGGCCCAACTCCCAGCCAGCTCCCAATCGCCCACGTCCCCAGCTTGTACCATCCTGCCAGCCCTGTCGGCTGCGTCAGCACGTAGCTCCGCGCCAGGGAACTCTTGTCCGCCAGGTTCGCCGATGACAGTGCCGTGCCATTCACCAGGTATCCCGTTGCGTTCACCGTACTCGGTGTCACTGCCCCAATCGCGCCCGGCTTCGTCAAATCCAATGTGCTCTTGTTCAGCAGGGAATCCACGTACTCCCGGCTCACAAACTGCGCTGCCACCGCCTGCGGAACCACCTTCGCCCGGATTGCCGCTACCGTCGTGCTCGCTGCCGCCGGAACCACCCATTGCTCCTCGCTCGTCGTTCCGTCATCCAGCTTGATCACCACCCGGTAGTACGTCCCTTCCGGCGTCGAGCCCTCGTTCGGAATCAGCCCCACCGAAATGCCGCCGTTTGCGTCCGTCGCCACCGTCAGTGCCCCTGCCGCCACTGCCTCGCCCGCCCCGGTTGAAAATCCACCCCAGCGAATTGTCACCGTGCCGTGCGCCACGCTGCCGTCTGCCCGGTACAGCCTGTCCTGCACCAGCGTCTTCCCCGGATCCGCTTTTGCCTCGGGAGCTCCCAGCAGCACTGCCGTCCACACCAAAATCAAAAGCCGCCCAAGCAGGCGGCTTGCATTTCCCATTGTTCTTGTTTTCATCCTCTTTTATTGCCGTCCTTTCGACCCTTCCCCGCTCCGCCGTTTCTGTGGAGTTTTAAGAAGCTCTCCACGCTCCGCACATAGACCTCGGCAAAATCCACCACGTACCGCTTCGTCTGGATCAGCATCTTCGCCTCCTCCAGCGAATATCCCGTGGCGCACAGCACCGCCAGCGCCATCATCGGAGCCCGGTGAACTCCCGCCGCGCAGTGCACAAACACCTTAGCCTCCGGATCTTCCAGCGCCTCCAGCGCAAATTTCACCCCGCGCTCGAACACCTCGTACTCCTTCGGCATAAAGTCGTCATCCACCGGATTCCAGAGAACCTCGACTCCCACCGCCTTCCCCAGCGGCCGGTCGTCAAACTCAATCTGCATATCAATGACGTGCGTGACCCCCGCCTGCGCAACTTCGGCCATTCGCTCCACCACCCAGATGCCGCCGCCAACCGCCACCCGGTCCGTCACCCACGTCATATCCATGCCAGCTTCACCTCAGGTCCTTCTACTCTGCCTCTACTCTCACTGATTCCGCTTCCCCGCTTACGGTTTCCTCTCCGCTCCCAGACTCTGCTTCGTCCAGCCGTTCCAGCACCAGCTTCGCCCACGGCTCGCCGCCATGAGACTCCGCCTCTCCCTCAAACATGTGCTTGGCGCCCGTCAGTTCCAGCAGCGTCTTCGCATGGGTGCAGCTTCCCTGCTTCGCCTTCTCCACCATCGCGCTTACAATCTCAGGAACCGAACCCTTCATCGTCTGCTTCGCAACTTCAAAAGGATCGAGCTTCCCACTCTCCGCCGCCTCCACAACCACCGGCTTGCCCTTCCCCCCGCCGCCTTTCTTCGGAGCCTTTGGCTTCGGCTTCGTCCCTGGTTTCCTCTTTCCCTTTTCCCCGGGCTGCTTGTTCGCCGCTTTCTTTGCCGCCGTCTTCTTCGCGGCCGTCTTCTTTGCCGCCATCTTCTTTGGCGGTTTCACCTTATCATTCGTCTTCGCGCTCTTCTTCTTTTTCGTCGTCGCCACCCCCGTTGCTCCTCTTTTTTCCCTCTTAAGTTCAGGATATCAAGTTCACCCCCCTCATCCCCTCACCCGCGCCCCTAACTAAATTTGCCCTCGAATCAATCACTTACCCGCATTTCCCGGACTTTTCCCCCTTGACAACAAAAAAGGCCGCGTCGCCGCGGCCCTCCCAATCGCCATTCCATCGCCTACGTCTCAATCGCGATATGTGCTACCCGCCCCACCACGTAGTCCGCAAACGTCTCGCCCTTCCCAAGCTGCACAAATCCAAGCGCGCACTGCTGGTTCTCCGGACGCAGCGTAATCTGGTTCCCCTGCAATTCCACATACCGCACCTTGCAGGTGTTCCCGCTCTTCACCACGTAAAGGTTCGGCTCCCGCCGCCGGTAGCTGTGCAGTGAGTTGTAGTGCCGGTCGATCAGCAGCATCGCTCCCGGCAGCAGCCTCGGGCGCATCGCCTCCCCGGAGTCCTTGTCCGCGCGAAACATCGCAAACCTCTGCCAGCTTCTCCGCTGGCTCGCCAGCTCCGGACGAATCCTCCGCAGGAAGCTCTTCTTGAAGCGAAGCATCTCCACCACCTCGCCCTCCCCAAAATCGCTTTGCAGCAGAGCTCCTGGCGCAACCACTGGAACCGAATCGAATCCCCCTTCTCCAGCTCCCCCCGCGCCACCTCGCGCCTTCTCCTCCGGCAGCAGATCCCGAACCTCCAGTTGCATCACTTCCATCACCCGGTCCATCGCCTCCACGCTCAATCCCCGGCGCTCATTCAAAAAATTCGAAACATGCGCCTGCTGGAATCCCGCCAGGTGCGCCAGCTCCGTCCCCGTCATCTCTCGTCTCTCGATCCGCTCGCGGACCAGCTCCCGCAATCGGCTCTGCAAATCGGAAATCAACATCGCAATCCTCAAAAAGAACGGTCCAGTAAAAAACATTGCGTAAAGAAATATGTAACCCCAGACACTTTGGTAACTTGGGGCTATATTTTAATTGACTTCCCTCGCGCCACTGCTCAATCATTCACCCAACAACACAAAACAGGCAGTGGGCTAGGAGCCATGGAATGGAGCACGGCAACAACGCTTCAAGCGAAACCCATTTCGTTGAGTTTCGTCGCAAGGTTCGCAACTCTGAACTCCTTGCGCTAGGGGTCACGCAACTTCTCCGGAATATCCGCTTTTCTGGGCGTCTCAGTGTCGTCGTTCAGAATGGCACCATCCTTAAGTCCGGTTATGAAGAAGGCTACTTCACCAGGCGGGATGACACCCGCCTCACCTGATTGATAGCTGGCAAAGTTCCGTACGGCGCACCGCTCTTCGGGTACGCCGAAAACAAATACATCGCAACAGGTCATCGCAACTGAATCGAGCCCTGTCGCCTGCCTCAGCCAGGTTCTGCACCGGAGCACGCCTCCATGCCGAACACCGCTGAAGCAGGCCGCAGGGCTCGACGTTGCAAGGGGCAAAAAACACAATCATGAAAACAAACTCAAAATCGGCGCTGTCACCGACTTTCGAACTCAAGTACTGCGAACGCTGCGGAACCATCTGGCTGCGAACTTCCGGCAGCGCCCGCGCCCAGTGCGCACCATGCGCCCGCGCGGAAAGCTCCCTCCAACTCGGCAGCCCCGTCTCCTTTCTCCAGGCCTGGACCCGCCTTCGGGTGGAGGCACACGCATGAACCCCAATCCCGGTAATTCCAGATTGCAAATCGTCCCGCCATGCAACCGCGTCGATCCAGACGACCTGCCCGCATACCGCGCCTACACCCGCGCCCTCCTGCGGCGCTACTTCCGAATGGCCGTCGATCTCGGACGCCTGCCCAGCGTGCTCGGAGGCCTCTGCTTCCGCGCACGCGTCAGTTCTTATCCGCTCCACACCTTCGAGGACGCCGTCATCTTCGTCCATGACATTGAGCGCGCCTTTGACCGCGTCGAGCGCCACTCCATGGAAATCATCGCCGGCGTCGTCCTTCTCGACTACAGCATTCCGGAGGTCGCGCTCCGGCTCGGAATCACCGTGCAACGCGCCGAGCGCCACTACGCCTCCGCCATCGATTCCCTCTCCGCAATCCTGCTCGAAGTCGGACTCCTGCGGCCTGTGTTTCAATCCGCCGCCCCGGAGACCCCACAGGACATTGCCGATACCCCCGAAACCGCGGACGCGCTGCCCCCACGCAAACCGCCACTCTCCGCTCGCATTCAGGCCGAGTCCCCTGATTGCAGGCAACGGCCCTTAGCCGGGTTACAGTAGCTGCCGTGGGGAGCGGAGACCATCTTCGCTCCCTCCTCGCTTCCTCAGCACTCGATATCTGTTATCATCGGCACCGCGCCGCCTCTTTGACAACGCCGCGCGAGAGTTCTTCCATTCCAGCCCGGAGATTTCCCGTGAGCGAGACCCCTGCCCTTCCCACACCCCCAGCACCTCCCATGCGCCGCGACGAAGAAATCGCCCTTGAGATGATGAAGTTCGTCGCCACCACCACTGGATTCGGCCGCACCGGAACCCCGGGAGCCGGATTCCAGGGAGGCACCGTCTCCCGAGCCGAAGACTACGCCAAGCACCTCATCGACCTCTACGGGCAGTGCCTCGACGCGGTGCGAACCAGGAAATAGGTACGGCAGTCACTCTACCCCGAAGCGCAGGGAAGGTGTGGGTGAAAAAACTCCGTAATACGGGATGTAGGCCCGGTTTGGATTTCTGTGTCAATCCGGTAAACTTCATCGCAGCCGTGCACCCATGAGCAAACCGCTTCCCCCATCCGACGCTACTCTCTCCGTTCACGCCGGAGAAGACCGCCACGGTCGCAACGCGCCTCTCACCACTGAGATTCAGCAGACCGCCGTCTTCGCCCTTCATAACACTGAGCAGTTGCGCCGCTACGCCGCCGGAGACCCGGACGTCTTCCTCTACACCCGCTACGGCAATCCCACCCTGCGCGCCGCCGAAGAAAAAATCGCCGCCCTCGAACACGGCGAAGACGCCATCCTCACCGCCAGTGGACTCGCCGCCGAACTCGCCGTCGCCCTTACCCTCTGCAAGAGCGGAGACGAGATCGTCTCCATGCTCGATATCTATGGCGGAACCGCCAAGCTCTTCTCCAACCTGCTCGCCCGCTGCGGAATCACAACCCGCTTCGTCCCCTTTCACGAACTGGAGAACATCGAGCGCAGCTTCACCCGCAAAACCCGCATGCTCTTTCTGGAGACGCCCACAAATCCAACGCTCCGCTGTGCCGATATTCGCAGCCTCGCTGCCCGCGCCCACCGGCGCAAAATCGCCGTCGTCGTGGACAACACCTTCGCCACGCCCATCCTCCAGAAGCCTCTCGACCTCGGCGCTGACGTCGTCGTTCACTCCGCCACCAAGTACCTCGGCGGCCACAGCGACCTCACCGCAGGAGCAATCGTCGCCTCCCGGCGGCTCTCGGCCCCCATGCGCGAAACCATGATTCTCTCCGGTGGATGCTCTGACCCCGGCGTCGCCTACCTCCTGCTCCGCGGCCTCAAGACCCTCGAAGTGCGCGTCGAGCGCGCCTGCCGGAACGCCGCCACCATCGCAGCCTACCTCGCCCGCCATCCCCGCGTCGTCCAGGTTTTCTATCCGGGATTGCCCGATTCGCCCTCGCACTCGCTGGCCACCTCGCAGATGACCGGCTTCGGAGCCATCGTCTCATTCGACATTCGCGGCGCTGGCCCGGCAGCCGAGCGCTTCATCGACGCCCTCAAACTCTGGTATCTCGCCACCAGCCTCGGCGGAGTTGAGTCCACTGTCTCCTACCCCGTGCTCTCCTCCCACTCTGCCGCCACGCGACGCGATCTCAAACTGATGGGAGTCTCGCCTGCCACCATTCGGCTCTCAGTCGGAATCGAGGACGCCACCGACCTCGTCAATGACCTCGAACAGGCCTTCGCCAACGATGAACCGCCCCATCAACCGGGCAGCGGATTTGGCATGGAATAGTAGTATATGGTTTCTGACTTGGCTCAACCATTGCTCAGGAAGTAAACGCAGCTTTTCCAACGATTGACCCCCCGGTGAATCGTTCGTAGATTGGTAGCTGGCGCGCACTCCAGGCGTTTTTTCCGCCCGGAACGCGCCGAACATCCACATGACCCTTTGCCGACGCGCCTTTTCGCTGCTTCTGTTGTGCTGCTGCCTCGCCCTTGTCGCCTGCGAGCCCGAGCAGAAAACCGCCGAAACCATCCCAGCCCCCGCCGCCACCGCCCCCACTTTGCCCTTCCCCGAGGCCGCGAAAACCGCGCCTCCGGCCACCATCGCGCAACAGCCCGCGCCCCCGCCGCCCGCCCCGGAAACCGCCGAAAAACTCATCGCCCGCGCCGAAGCCGAGTACGCCCGGGGCCAGGCAAACTACGCCGCCGGACACATGGAAGCCGCCAAAGACAACTTCGACGCCGCCTTCAATCTCCTCCTCCGCGGCCCCATCGGCCTCCAATCCGACGAGCGCCTCCAGGCCGAATTCGACAAAATCGTCGAGGCCACCCACGAACTGGAACTGCAGGCGCTCAAAGCCGGCGACGGATTCACCGAACAACGCGCCGAACCTGCGCCCATCGATGAAGCCAACAACATCACTTTCCCTGTCGATCCCACCATCAAGGCCAAAGCGCAGGCCGAACTTGCCAACACCCACAGCGATCTTCCTCTCATGCTCACCGATCCCGTCGTGAGCTACATCAACTATTTCTCCTCGCGCGGACACGGCACCATTGAGCGCGCTCTGGTGCGCCGCGGGCGCTACAGCGAAATGATCTCGCGCATCTTCCGCGAAGAAAATGTTCCGCAGGACCTGATGTTCCTCGCCCAGGCCGAATCCGGTTTCCAGCCGCTCGCGCTCTCGCGCATGGGAGCGCGTGGCATGTGGCAGTTCATGCCGTGGGATGGCGTGCACGCCGGCCTGCAGCACAACTGGTGGATTGACGAGCGCCAGGATCCCGAGAAGGCCACGCGCGCCGCCGCCCGCCTGCTCAAGGATCTCTACAACCAGTTCGGCGACTGGTACCTCGCCATGGCCGCCTACAACTCCGGACCCGGCACCGTGCAGCGCGCTGTGCAACGCACCGGCTACGCCGACTTCTGGGAGCTCTACAGGCGCAACGTGCTGCCCACGGAAACGCGCAACTACGTTCCCATCATTCTCGCCATGACGATCATGGCGAAGAACCCCACGCAATACGGGCTCGACCACCTGGCTCTCGACTCCCCCGCTCTCTCCGACACGGTGCGCATCCACTATCCCATCGACCTGCGCCTGGCCGCCGAGTGCACGGACTCCTCCACCGCCGTTTTGCAGGAGTTGAACCCAAGCCTGCTGCGCATGACCACGCCGAAGGACATGGACTTCGACCTCCATCTGCCACGCGGAATGGCGGAGAAGTTTGAACAGGCGGTGGCGGCGATCCCGGAAGACATGCGGGTTTACTGGCGCTATCACAAGGTGGAGAGCGGCGAGACCCTGGCAGAGATTGCGCACCGTTATCACACCACGGCCATGGCCATCTCCGAGGCGAACAATCTTGAGGGTGGTGAGCTGCGGCAGGCGAGCAAACTCATCATTCCGGTGTCGCCTTCCAAGGCGGCGGCCAACGCGCCCCGCAGCCTGAGCTACAGCAAGCGTCCCTCACAATACAAGGTTCGCAGGGGAGATACGGTGCTCTCGCTTGCCGACGACTTTGGAGTTCCATCGGAAAAGGTGCGCCAGTGGAACCATCTGAAAGGCGACACCCTCACCGCCGGACGCGTGCTTACGATCTACAAACCAATCGCTGGAAGCGCACCGGTACGAACTGCCGCTCCACACACTGCCTCCCGGAGCCGGAACACCGAAGCGAAGACCCGGGCTGGCGGCGCCGGCGCACATTCCCCGGAAAAACATCCCGCGAAGACTACTGGCAAAGCGACAGCGGCGAAGAAACCCTCTGGAAAGGCGGCGAACGTCGCCGGGTCCACGCCGAAGAAGCGCAAACAGAAGGACTGAGTTTGCAGAAAAATCACGGGATTGTGGCTGGAATCATCGATGCCGTTGCATCGAAAACAAGGCTGAGTTATTGTGTTCGGGTGCAGGGGCGCGCACTATGTGCAAGTTGTGCATGAAGGAACCACGTGTAACGGAAAGTAGTCGTGTTGTACCTGTGCTCAGCAATCCGCGGGCGCGGAGCGGCAAAAGATACCAGGAGGAAACATGACGTTCGACGAGACTCTTTATGGTCGTGGCAGTGATGACGGGGATGATTTTGGCGATAACGAAGCGTTCGATGATTTGATCGACGACGAAGAAGAGGAAGAACTGGAAGAAGAAGAAGACGAGGCGGAAGAGCAGGAATCAGGACACGCGGAAGACGAAGCAGTAGCGCCTTCGGCGAGCCGCGCTCAACGCGACGAGGAAGTTCCAGTAGCGCCAGTAGAACCGGCTCCCCCGGCAAAACCGGCGAAGAAGGCCGCGAAGAAAGCGGCCAAGAAACCAGCAGCAAAGAAACCGGCGGCGAAGAAAGCAGTCGCCAAGGCGCCCGCGAAGAAGGCCGTGAAAAAGGCGGCGGTGAAGAGCGTGGCAAAGAAGGCAGCCAAGAAGGCAACGAAAAAGGCGGCCAAGGCTCCCGCAAAGGCGGCAAAGAAAGCTGCCAAGCCTGCGAAGCCCGCGAAGAAAGCCAGCAAGAAAGCGGTCAAGAAGGCTCTGAAGGCAGTAAAGAAAGACAAGAAGCTCGCAAAGAAAGTTGCCAGCAAGAAGGCCCCCAAGGCGCCTGAGAAGAAAGCAAAAGGCAAAAAGGGGAAGAAGGGCAAGAAGTAGTTCACTGAGTTCAACGACTCGGGCTGCGGGTAGCTTCCGCAGCCTTTTCGTTTGGTCAAAAGTAAAGCCCCAGCCACGTCCGGCTGGGGCTCGGTTATTGCGAATGGATCAGGCGGCCGCAGCAGCCTTTTGATCCTGCTTGCTGAATTGTTCGATGGCGCGGCGAAGCTGCTCGTCGGGCTGAACTTTCTTGGGCTCGGCTTTTTCATTCTCATCTGGGGTGAGATCCGAGTCCTCGGGTGCCACGAAGTCATCTGCCTTGTCTGCAACGAGAACATTTGGCGTGATGGCCGCGTCCTGAATCGCCTTGCCCGCCGGAGTGTAGTACTTCGCCACGGAGAGGATCAGTGCCCCGCCATCCTGCAGATCAATGACCTTCTGGATGGAGCCGGCTCCGAATGTCTTGTCTCCCAGAACATCCCCACGAGCATTATCGAGCACTGCTCCGGCGATGATTTCAGCAGCGCCGGCGGTGGATTTGTTCACGATCACGACCAGCGGAAGAGTCGTGATGGCCTTGGAGGCGTCGGCCGCAAAGCTCTGGCGCGGGTACTTTTGACCTTCCACATAGGCGATCTGGCCATGGTTGAGGAAGAGGTTTGCGGTGGAAACGCCCTCGGCAATTTCCCCATCCCCAGAGTTCCGCAAGTCGAGAATCAGCTTTTTCGCGCCGTTTTTCTGAAGGTCGCGGATACGGGCGGATATTTCCTGGCTTCGGCCCTTGGGAAATCCCTCGGTGCGAACGTACCCGATTTGTCCATCCATCATCTTGGAGGAGACAGAGGGGTACTTTACGGATTCGCGAGTGATGGCGATTTTGAGCGGCTGAACCTTGGAGGAGCGCACAACGCTGAGATTCACGATGGAGCCTACCGGACCGCCAATCAGTCCGGTCATCTCGGCCAGCGACATCTCGCGAGCGCTCTTGTCGTTGAGGGCTTCGATGATATCTCCAGCGAGAAGGCCCGCCTTATCGGCTGGACCGCCCGGCACAACGGAGATCACATCTCCGTAACCAAAACGCTTGGAAATTGCGGCACCGATCGAACCCGCCGGCTGTCCAAACTGCTTGTACTGCTTATATTCGTCGGCGTTCAGATAACTGGAGTTGGGGTCGAGCGCCTCCAGCAAGCCGTGCAGAGCCCCGTTGCTGACCTGGGAAATGTTCGGATCTTCCACATAATCCGAGCGGATGCGCAAAAGAACCTCGCTATAAACGCTCATTTGGCGATACGCGCCATCGTTGCCGCTTCCCGGCTTAACGCCGGCCGCGCCTGCTACTGCAAAGGCGAGAATTACGAACGACAACAGGAGGAGAGATGTTTTCACGCTTTTTGACATGGATCCTTCAAATACTAACCTTGAGGTTAGGGCCATTATACGGCGGAATGGATGCTGCCGCCGAGAGGCCAAGGTTCTGGTCTGTTAGACGCTCCGGGCTGGCAAAAGGTGGAAATGATTTTTGCCGGACGCCCTGAGCCGACCCCCGATATGATGCGCAGCAACCGGCATCCTGGTTCTTCTACGGCAGCGGCCGCATCAGAAACAGGAAGCGCGCAGTTAAAAGTCGAAGTCCGTCCTCGACTTGGCACAGTGGCACACGGCATTATTATTAGGTACACGATCTAGGCGTCAGGGGTCCTGCCCGATATTCTTTAGGAGACTTGCAGAGCACCCGGCGGCGTTCCGGGGCAGAAAGGCAATTCAAAATACATGTCAGCCAACGTTCAGCAGCTTGAAACCACGAAGGATTCGGCGCTCGACCAGCTTTGCATCAACACCATCCGGACGCTCTCGATCGATGCGATTCAGAAGGCAAACAGCGGACATCCGGGAGCGCCGATGGGACTCGCTCCGGTGGCCTATGTACTGTGGGACCGCTTCCTGCGCCACAACCCTCAGGGCCCGCGCTGGGCAAACCGGGACCGGGTTGTGCTGTCCGCCGGACACGCCTCCATGCTGCTGTACTCGATGCTGCACCTGACCGGGTATGATCTGCCGCTCTCTGAGATTGAGCGATTCCGCCAGATTGGCTCGAAATGTCCGGGACATCCGGAATACAACATCACGCCGGGTGTGGAGACGACGACCGGTCCGCTGGGCCAGGGCATCGCGAACTCCGTGGGCATGGCGATCACCGAGCGCTGGCTGGCCGCACACTTCAACCAGGGCGAAGACAAGATTGTCGATTACCGGATCTATTCGATCTGCTCCGACGGCGACATGATGGAGGGAATCTCGCACGAGTCGGCGGCGCTTGCCGGGCATCTTAAGCTGTCGAACCTGACCTGGCTCTATGACTCCAACCACATCAGCCTGGATGGACCGACGTCGCTGGCGTACAGCGACGACGTGGAGTCGCGCTTCAGGGGCTACCACTGGAATGTACTGACGGTGGAAGACGCGAACGATCTTGCAGCTGTGGAGGCCGCCCTCCGTGCGGCACAGGCGGAGACGGAACGGCCCACGCTGATCATCGTCCACAGCCACATTGGATATGGCTCGCCGAACAAGCAGGACAAGAGCGCAGCCCACGGAGAACCACTGGGAGCCGATGAGGTGAAGGCCGCCAAGCGGTTCTACGGCTGGCCGGAAGATGCGCAGTTCCTGATTCCAGAGGATGCGGGAGCGCATATGGCCGAGGCGGTGGCGCGTGGACAGAAGTGGGAGGCCGACTGGAAAGCGAGATACGAGAGCTGGGCGAAGAAGAATCCCGAGCTGGCCAAACAGTGGGAAGGCATTATGACCGGCAAACTGCCGGAGGGCTGGGACAAGGATGTTCCGGTCTTTCCTGCCGATGCCAAGGGCCTGGCAACTCGCGAGTCCGGCAACAAGGTGATGAACGCGATTGCCAAGAACGTGCCCTGGCTGGTGGGTGGCTCGGCGGATCTGGAAAGCTCGAACAAGACGAAGATCGACGGCGACAAGAGCTTTGAGAGCGGAAATTACGGGGGAAGAATTCTTCGCTTCGGAGTGCGCGAGATGGGGATGGGCGGAATCCTGAACGGGATTGCTGCCAGCGGCCTTCGCGCTTTCGGAGGAACGTTCATGGTCTTCAGCGACTACATGCGCGGAGCCATCAGGCTGGCATGCATCATGGAACTGCCGGTGACCTACGTCTTCACACACGATTCGATTGCCGTGGGGGAAGACGGGCCGACGCATGAACCGGTGGAGCAGGTGATGTCGCTACGGCTGATGCCATACATGCGACTGATCCGCCCTGCGGATGCAAACGAGACCGCGGTGGCATGGAAGCTGGCGATTGAGAGCACTGGACACCCGACAGTACTGTCACTCACGCGGCAGGCGGTTCCGACATTCGACCGCTCGAAGTATGCCAGCGCCGAGGGGGTCCGCAAAGGCGCCTACGTGTTTAGCGATGTGCCGGCAGCGGCTCCGGATGTGATTTTGATCGGAACGGGAAGCGAATTGCAGCTTGCGTTGGAAGCACAGGAGAAGCTGGCGGGCGAGGGCGTGAAGGCGCGGGTGGTGAGTATGCCCTGCTGGGATTTGTTTGAAGAACAGAGCGCCGAGTACAAGGAGAGCGTGCTGCCCAGTTCCGTGCGCGCCCGGGTCGCGGTGGAGGCCGGGACTCCGATTGGGTGGGAGCGTTACGTTGGTCTGGACGGCAGGGTTGTGGGGCAGAAGCAGTTCGGCGCCTCTGGTCCTGCAAAGGAAGTGTTCAAGCACTTTGGCTTCACCGTGGAAAACGTGGTGGAGCATGCAAAAGAATCGATTGCGGCAGCAAAGGGCCAGAAGTAGATGAAAGTTGCCGTTGCGGCAGACCACGCGGGATCAATCCTGCTGACTTCCGTAGTGGAAGAGGTAGGCAGGCTGGGTCATGAGGTACTTGATCTTGGTATCCATGACCCGGAAACCCCGGACGACTATCCGGATCGTGCTGCTGACATCGCAGCAGCACTGAAGGAAGGCCGGGCCGAGCGCGGAGTCCTCATCTGCGGCAGCGGGGTAGGTGCATCGGTAGCTGCGAACAAGGTGCGGGGGATTCGCGCCGCGCTTTGCCATGACACCTACTCGGCGCACCAGGGAGTGGAACACGATGAAATGAACGTGCTCTGCCTGGGGTCGCGGGTGATTGGGGTGGAACTGGCGCTGGAATTAGTACGAGCGTTTCTGGGTGCGGAGTTCAGCGGCGAAGATCGACATCGGCGGCGGCTGAAGAAGATAGCCGTCATGGAATCGGAGTTTTAGGGCATCGAATCTTAAACGAGGAGAGAGATGATGGGCAGCAATCCTTTAGCGCAGTTGAGCAAGTTGGGGCAGAGCCCCTGGTATGACCAGATGACGCGTTCACTGGTATCCAAGGGCACGCTGAAAAAGATGATTGAGGAAGACGGCCTGCGGGGATTGACCTCAAATCCGACTATTTTCGAGAAAGCGATCTCAGGCAGCAAGGACTACGAGGAGGCGCTGAAGAGCCTGGTGGGCAAAGGCGCGGGAATGGACGAGATCTATGACGCGCTGGTGGTGGAAGACATTGCGAGCGCGGCCGATGTGTTCCTGCCGGTGTACGAGAGCGCGAAGGGCAAAGACGGATTTGTGAGCATTGAGGTGTCTCCGCTGCTGGCACATGACACTGCAGGCACGGTGAAGGAAGCCAAGCGGTTGCACGCAAAGCTGGCACGGCCGAATGTGATGATCAAGGTTCCGGCGACCCCTGAGGGGCTGCCCGCGATTGTGGAACTGATCTCCGAAGGCATCAGCGTGAACGTGACGCTGATCTTCTCCGTGGAAGTTTACGCGCAGGTGGTGGACGCGTATCTGCAGGGATTGGAAAAGAGGCTTGCGAAGGGCGGAGCGGTGGAGCGCGTGGCGTCGGTGGCGAGTTTCTTTGTCAGCCGCATTGACTCGGCAGTGGACAAGAAGCTTGAGGAGATTGCAAAAGCGGGACGCCCTGAGGCGGCAAAGCTGACAGGCAAGGCGGCAATCGCGAACGCAAAGCTGGCTTACGAGAAATTCCAGCAGCTTTTCAGCGGGGCTCGCTGGGAAAAGCTGGCGTCGGCCGGCGCGCAGGTCCAGAGGCCACTGTGGGCCTCTACGGGCACGAAGAATCCGAAGTACTCAGACGTGCTTTACATCGACACATTGATCGGGCCTGACACGGTGAACACCATGCCGCCATCGACCTACGATGCATTCCGCGACCACGGCAAAGCGGTGGTAACGATCACGGATGACTTGAAGGGCGCGCATGAAGTGTTTGACTCGCTGAAGGCAATTGGAATCGACCTGACGGCTGTGACCCTGGAATTGACGGCGGCCGGGGTTAAGAGCTTCTCGGATTCCTACAATGACTTGATCGCGGTTATCGAACGGCGCCGCCACGAGGTTGCACATGTCTAAAGCAAGTGAAGTTGCAATGGGAGCCCAGCACGCGGAATTTGAAGCTGCTCTGGAAGAGTTGCGGGCGAAGAATACCATTGCGCGCATATGGCGGAAGGATGCGAGCGTCTGGTCAGACAAGCCGGAACATACAAAGATCATCTTGAACTCGCTGGGATGGCTGACGGTTCCTGGGCAGGTTTTGGAGCGCGTGGCGGAGTTGAAAGCGTTCGCAGAGGAGATTCGCGGGGCCGGGTTCACTCACGCCGTGGTGCTGGGAATGGGTGGATCGAGTTTGTGTCCCGAGGTGCTGAAACAGAGTTTTGGGGCCCAACCGGGCTATCCGCAACTGCTGGTGCTGGATTCAACCGTTCCAGCAGCCGTGGCAGAGATTGAAGCACAAGTAAAGTTGGAAACCACGCTGTTTCTCGTTGCCTCGAAGTCGGGGTCCACGACAGAGCCGGTGATGTTTGAGCGCTATTTCTACAATCGTGTCAAGGAATTGAAGGGCGCAAAGGCGGGTGAGAACTTCGCCGCTGTCACCGATCCCGGCACACTGCTGGAGAACCAGGCGAAGCAGGAAGGCTATCGCAAGATCTTTGTGAACTGGCCAGACATCGGCGGGCGCTACTCGGCATTGAGCTTCTTCGGCATGGTTCCGTTTGCGGTGATGGGCGGAGACGTGGAGGTGTTCCTTACACGCGCTGTTGCGACAGCCAAGGCGTGCCAGAGTGAAGATGTGGCGACGAATCCGGGGGCGGCTCTGGGCGCACTGCTCGGGTCGCTGGCCGGCCACGGCGTGGACAAGTTGACGCTCGTAACCTCGAAAGAGATCGCGTCCCTCGGACTTTGGATTGAGCAACTGGTGGCCGAGAGCACGGGAAAAGAGGGCAAGGGCATGGTCCCAATCGCGGGAGAGGCACTAGGTTCAGCCACGGACTACGGCAAGGACCGGCTCTTTGTTGCCATCGCGGTGGGCCAAGGCGATGCGGCGACCAATGTAACGCTGAACGAACT
>CAILAZ010000300.1 GCA_903832295.1 uncultured Acidobacteriota bacterium | reverse complement strand
TAGAGACAGAGGCCCGCGCATTAGTCATAGATGTTGGCAAAGCCCTCGGGGCATTTCCGCTAATACCGACCCAGGGCGTTCTGCCAATAACCGGCAAATCGCGGACAAAGAAAAGTGAACGCGTGCGAATTCTCGAAGCGTTTGATGGGACGGACGCAGACCTGCGCGCTCTTGATCTGGAACAACGCTTCAACATGGAAAGAAAGCCCATCAAGAATATCCGCAGCTACCTTGGTACTCTGACAAAAAGTGGTAACATAGTTCGAGTTGAAGGAGAACAAGGTCTCTATCGGTCCGTCGCCAGGGAGAAGAGAATGCGACAGGCAAACGTTGGAGATACCCAAAAGGAAAACCAGTAAGTGCCACTGCTTTAGCAATGGCACTTACCAATCCGATGTTGAGCGCGTGTAGGCTAATGGCAAACCGCCCATCTTCCCAGTTAGGCTTTGCCGGTTCGAATCCGGTCACGCGCTCCAGACATTTTTGGCCCCGTAGCTCAGAAGGATAGAGCACTGACATTACGGGTCGGAGGTCGCCAGTTCGAGTCTGGCCGGGGCCATTCGTCAAGATTATATCGTCAAGAGTCGTTTGTCAAGCTCTGTTTTTTGCGCGGCCTCCCTCGCGGGCGCTTCTCTGCCGCCTCGATCTTCTTCTGTATTTCGTCCTTGTTCGCCCCGAGGGCGCGTCTAAGCGCGTCCTCAAACTCAGAGAACTTCTTAGGTGCTGCCTTCCGTAGTTTCTCCATTTGTATCAGCCGCCTTTCTGCGCTTACCGCGTCCTTGGCGCTTACCCTGCGATCCCTTGCCCGATGAGTTCCTTGTAGGTCAACCGCCGACCAACGATGCCCAGGACGGCCAGGACGAACCGGCCCGCGTCGTCAAGCTTGCGGTTGTTGAAGCGGAATTGCTCCTCGTCCAGATAGCGGAAGAGGTGGAACGGCTCAACCGAGACGTGCGTTCCGTGGATGCACCGCTTGAAGAGGCTCCAGAAGTTCTCAATGCTATTGGTGTGAACGTGGCCGCGAACGTAGGTCTCGGCGTGGTTGATCGTCTCATGGATGAAGTGATCGTCCAGGCCGATGTAGGACTTCAGTGCGTCGGTATAGACCGTTGCACCCTTCGCAACGTGCTTCTTCACGAGTGGCTGCAGGGTCTCTTTCTTCGCGTCCTCAATGACCTTCGTGCGCACGTTGCCCTTGCGCTCCAGCAGGCCCATGACAATGACCTTGCCGTCGTTGGTGCGGCCCTTCGCCATTGCCTTCTTGCCAGGGTGCATGTTGCGTAGCTTGCCGCCGATCAGCGTCTCGTCTACTTCAACCGCGCCGCTGAGGAAGCCAGCACCATTGTCCTGAAGGGCGAGGCGAATGCGCTGCTCCATGAACCACGCCGTCTTCTGCGTCACTCCGAAGGCCCTGTGGATTTCGTAGGAACTAACGCCGTTCTTAGCGTTGACTTGCACCCAGATGGCCGCCAGCCACTTGTCAAGACCGAGAGGGCTATCCTCAAAGATCGTGCCGACCTTCACGGAGAACTTCTTCCGGCAGTCCTTGTTGTAGCACTTCCACTGCTTCGCGTTTTCCATCCAGTGAACATTAGTCGCGCCGCAGTGCGGGCAGGTAATTCCATCCGGCCAGCGAAGACCTACAAGGAACTCGCGGCAGGTATCGAGGTCTGAGAAGTACCGCACGGCTTCGAGAAGAGTGGTTGGCGTTTCCATGATAGACTGAGTATATCAGGCCATGTTTGGTCTGTCAAGTATTATTTTATCATAGTGGAAGTTGGAGGCTTTGCCACATGGCACAGGCTGCTAAGAACATTAATCTGCAAAAGGCGCGAGTGGCAAAGAAGGATGAGTTTTACACTCAACTCTCGGACATCGAGAAGGAGTTGAAGCACTACCGAGGCCACTTCGCCGGGAAGACGGTTCTCTGCAACTGCGACGATCCTCGGGTCAGCAATTTCTTCCATTTCTTCTCCTACAACTTTGAGCAGTTGAGTTTGAAGAGGCTCATCACAACGTGCTACAAGAACCAGAATGCGGAACTATTTAGTCAGAACGATTCTGAGAAAGCCATCTCCCTGGAATACACCGGAAACAAGCACAATGGCCGCGTGCCGGACCCAGACGAAATCGGCATCAAACACCTGCAAGGGGACGGTGACTTTCGGAGCGCGGAGTGCATCGAACTATTGAAGCAAGCGGACATCGTAGT
>CAILAZ010000299.1 GCA_903832295.1 uncultured Acidobacteriota bacterium | reverse complement strand
TGCTCTGGGTTGGATCCTGCGATTGCAGCTCGGTAGCAAGCAACTTCATGAACATGCTGGTAGCGTCGGTTGCCGTGTTCGTGGTGGACTTGCCGGCGGCGGCTGCGTTGGCGGTGGGAGCTGCGGCGGCAATGGGTTGGATATTCATGGAATTCTCTCCTTAGGCGCGAAGACTGATGCTGGAGTGGTCCGGAAGCGGAGCGTTGGCTCCTGCCTCGGCGGCCGCGGACGTGGGGAATGCGGGGGCTGCCGATGGCGTGCCCCCGGAGAAATGGGCGGTGGATTGGGAGTTCTGCTGACGCTGCTGGCCATCAGAGTGGCCTTGGGCGCTGGATTCCATGGAGCCTAGAAGAACGTCGCGCGCTTTGAGCACCTGCTCAAGGCCGCTGCGATCCGCGCGGAGAACCTGGAGCGCATCCTGATGGGCAGCCGTGAGGTGGGCCGTGGTTCCATCATGCGAGGTGACGGCGCGAACCTCGACTTTGCCGAGGTCGGGGAGTTGAACGCTGACCTTGAGTTCGCTGCTGTTGGCGGCGACGCGAAGCTGTGCGGTGTCCACCATGCGCGGGGGATCGGAGATGGGATGAGGAGAAAGCTGCGGCTGCGGATGAGCCGGGCTTGGGCTCGAGGTTGCGGGAGTTGCGACGAGGGTGGGAGCGTCGCTCGCCGGATGCGCGGCAGTTGCGGGTGCGGGCGGCGCAGTGGGAGCCGGTTGCGGCATTACGACCGCATGCGCGATGGACGGCGAGACCTCAGAAGATTCGCGAGAGGATGCGGCGGGAGCAACGGGATTCTCCGGCGATGAGGAGGAGTGCTGATGCGGGAGCGGCGAGTGCCTCTGCGGTTGCGTTGGTGGCGCGAAGTCCGCGGCAGGTGTGGCGACCGCGTTCGAACCCGCGGCGTCTTGCTGCAGGGCTGCGTGTTGTGCGCCGGACGGTTGCATGCTGGAAACGGGGGCTGTGCCTGCAGCAGAAGCAGCAGGGCTGCCGGTAATCGGCGGGAGAGACGAAGGCGAGGATTGAGATTTGACTTTGGACCGTGCCGCAGTTGCGAGTGCGTGGGACGGGGAAGCAGATGGAGCGGGCAGCAAGGGCCGTGTTGAAGTGGGGAGAAGGTCGGCCAGCGTGCCGGACAAAACTCCATGCGATGGGGAAGGGAGCAGCGCCGCCGGAGCATCTGCTGGCTGCTCCAGTTCGGCACCCTCCGGAGCCTGGGCGGCAGAGACCGGTGCGAGTTGGGAAGAATGAACCGGCACGGAGGGTGTGGTAATGGGAGAGCAGGGTTGTGCGAGTGGAAGCGCCGCAGGCTGCGCCGCAACCTCAGAGTCCGCGATCGGAAATGAATCGAAGGCCAACTCAAGGCGGGGCTGGATGGGCACGGCGAGCGTGGGCGTGGGCGTGGTGGCCACCCTGGCGGCAATCTCCGGCGAAGGGGCGACGGCAGCGGGCTGATCGTGCGCGTTCTTTACGGCGGCGGCGGGGCTTGAGAGGATCGGCCTGGAACGTTTTACAAGAGCAGAGAGAGTTGTACCGATGCTGCAGCGCTGGATCGCTCCAGTGTTTGTGACGGTAGCGACGCCGCGCGCATTGAGAGGCCCATGCGAATTGGAGGGCTTTGCCGCGTCCTGAGGAACAGAGGCAGGGCTGGCGAGCGTGACCGGGATGGAGGACGCCAGCCGCGAGGCAGGGCTGAGGCTCGCCTGCTCCAACAACTGATGGAAGCCGGACTGCGAGTTGCTGTCGTGGGGCGCTGCTCCCGGAGGGGGCGGGGCTGCGGGCACGGCGGCGAGGATTGGTATCGCGCTCATGCGGGTACTGGCGTGCATGTGGGCAGCCAAGACCGCGGCTCGCAGGTTAGATTCCTGTCATGAATCCTGCTGCGGGGGCGTTTCGGTATTGCGGGATCGGATCAGTTTTCCTAGGAACATTTCATCGAGAGAGGATTGCTCGCGGCGCGACTGTTCGGTTTCGAAGCGCAGCAGCGCGGCGCTTCGCAGTGTGGATACAGTCTTGCGCTCTCGCCGTGCCTGAAGGTAGGCAGTGCGAAGCTGGGAGGCACGGAGTTCTTCGGCTTGCTTGTTGCGCTCGCACTGTGAGATTGCCTGCTGAGTCTGATGGAGGACGGATTCGAGGAACTGAAGTTCGGCGGCGGGAAGCGGGGCGCTGCCGGTGCGCAAGCTGGACGTGCGTTGATGCCATTGGATTGCTTCCGACAGACTTCGTTCAAGGTGGCGGACGCGCATCATGGATTCCTCAAGCTGCTTGCGGGCCTGCTGCTCCAACAGGCGACGGACGCGAAGCAGTCCCTGGAGCTCGAAATGAAATGACATCAGTCTGCCATGGCGTGCAGAGCTTGAATCGTGCGCTCCAGTTGAGGAGTTTCCTGGGGACCCTGGCGGGTAAAGTTGCGCAGCGCGGGCATGACCTGCATGGCGCGATCCAGGTCAGGATCAGAGCCGCGCTGGTAGGCGCCGATGCGGATGAGATCCTCAGAGCGAGTGTAGGCGGCGAGCATCTGGCGAAGGCGCTGCGCTTTTGAAAGATGCTCCGGCGAGGCCACGGCAGGCATGAGGCGGCTGAGACTTTCGAGAAGCTGGATGGGTGGGAAGTGTCCCTCGGAGGTCAGGCGGCGGTCGAGCAGAATGTGTCCGTCGAGCAGAGAGCGGACGGCATCAACGATGGGATCCATCTGGTCGTCGCCCTCCATGAGTACGGTGTAGAAGGCGGTGATGGAGCCGGTGCGGAAGTTGCCGACGCGCTCGACGAGCTGTGAAAGCAGGGTGAAGACCGAAGGGGTGTAGCCCTTGGCGGTGGGCGGCTCTCCGGCAGCGAGTCCGATCTCGCGCTGCGCCATGGCGAAGCGGGTGATGGAGTCAAGCACCAGCAGAACGTGGCTGCCGCGCGCGGCGAAGAACTCGGCGATGGAGTGCGCCGCCTGGGCGGCGCGAAGCCGAAGAAGGGGCGATTGATCGGAGGTTGAAACGACAACGATGGAGCGGCTCCGTCCGGCTTCGCCAAGCGCGTCTTCGAGGAACTCGCGCACCTCGCGGCCGCGCTCGCCGACCAGGGCAACGACGGTGAGATCCGCCGAAGTGCCGCGGGCCATCATGCCCATGAGGGTGCTTTTGCCGACGCCGCTTCCGCCAAAGATCCCGATGCGCTGGCCGCGCCCGCAGGTGAGAAAGGCGTCGATGGCGCGGACGCCGGTGCCGAGCGGGGTGCTGATGGGCTCGCGCAGAAATGGACTGGGTGCGGCGCGAAGGACGGGTACGGCGTCGCCGCCGGTGAGCGGCGGGCCGCCATCGATGGCCAGTCCTTGCGCATCGACGACGCGTCCGACCATGCGCGGCGAGACGGCGATGCTGGGGCGCGCACCCCAGGTGGAAACCGTGTCGCCAAGGCGAATTTCTCCCGCGGGACACAGCGGCATGGAGAGCACGGTGGAGCCGTGGAAGCCGACGACCTGGCCGGGAACCTGGTTGCCCGCGTGGTCGCGGATGATGCAACACTCGCCGAGAGCACAGTGCGGCCCGTGAGACTCGATGAGCCCGGCAATGGCCTTGGAGATTCTGCCGCTCCAAAGGCGGCGGGGAATGGCCTGGAGCGCGTGGTGATATTCGTCGAGGATCATTGCACGTGCGCCGACTGGGGAGGCGTTGCGTGGGGACGATGGGAGAGGAGATCGAAGAAGCCCTGCTCAATCTCCTTCAGGTCACGCTCGAAGCTGACGGTGGTAGCACCCAGTGCGGTCTCAATGCGGAGTTCGCCGTGGGGGAGGGACTTGTCGGAGAGAACCTCGACAGGGCAGGGCATGGAGGGCGCGGCCTGATGCCACCAGGCGAGCGACTCCGTGGAAACAACAAGACGGACACTGGTGGCGGAGTTGAGCTGCTCAAGTTCGTAATGCACGAGCCCGCCGAGGAGGTTGGGATCGAGTTGGGCCTCGCGATGCAAAAGGCGGCGGGCGATAGCAAGCGCGAGACTGACAATTTCCGATTCTGCCTGGCGGAAGTACTCGTCGCGCTGGTGGGCAAAATCTCCGATGGCGCGGGAGATCTCAGCCCGGGCGCGCTGCACCTCGCGTTCCGCATCCTGGTGACAACGGGCGGTGATGGCGCGGCGCTCGTCCTCAAGGCGCGCGGCGAAGACCTGGGCGGGCTCGGGTTGAAGTTCGGGCGCCTCGGGCTGATCGGAGGCCGGCTGCGTGGCGGGATCGCCGGCCTCGCGGTATTCCAGCGGGAGATAGGCAGGGAAAATCTCAGACGACGAGTTCATCTTCATTCTCCTGCTTGAGTTGGAGTTTGCCCTGTGCTTCCAGCCTGCGGGCGATGGTGACACATTCCTGCTGCGCCTTGAGCACGTCCTTGGAACGGACCGGGCCGAGGGCTTCCATGTCCTCCTTCAGCATATCGACGGCGCGAGAGGACATGGACTTGAAGAGGTGATCGCGAAGCTGGGTGGATGCGCCCTTGAGCGCCTGCGCGAGAGTCTTCTTGTCAAGCTGGGCAAGCAGTTCGCGGATTCCGGTCTCGGGGACTCCAAGGAAATCGTCGAAGGTGAACATGAGATTGCGGATGCTCATGGCCAGCTTGGCGTCATCGCGCTCGATGAGTTCGAGGATGACCTTGCCGGAGGCGGGATCCATACGGTTGAGCAGATCGGCAACGCCCTTGAACCCGGCGTAGGCGCGGCGGCTCTGCTCGCCCAGGGCCTGGAGACGGCGGTGGAGAACAACGGAGACCTTCTGCGCCATCTCCGGCGAGAACTGGCGAAGCTCGGCGAGGCGCTTGATGGCGGCGGCGCGAGTTTCGTCCGTGAGCTTCATGAGCAGGGCGGATGCCTGCCGGGGATCCAGATGAGCCATGATGAGCGCGATGGTCTGGGGATGCTCACCCTGAAGGAACTTGGCGAGCTGCTGCGGATCGGCTTTCTGCAGCGAGTCGAGCTTACTGGCGCTAAGCTCCTGCGCGCGGCTGAGAGCTTCCAACATGTTGCGCGCCCCGTCGGCTCCCAGGGTTTTGACCAGCAGACGCTCGGCGTAGGAGAGACCACCCTGTGCAATGTATCCATTGTCGATGGCCAGGTTGTAGTACTCGCCAAGGATCGAGAGGGCCTCGGTGGTTTCAACGGTGCCGACCTCGGAGATCTCCTGAGTCACCTTCTGCAACTCCGGCTCAGAGAGATTGCGGAAGATGAGGCTGGCAGTCTCTTCGCCGAGCAGCACAAGAAGAACGGCGGCTTTGCGAATGCCGGGACGGGAGATGGCAGAAGAGGCTGGCATTAACTTTCGCTCTCCTTGATCCAGCCCTGTACGAGGCGGGATGCTCCGGCTGGCTCCTGGCGGATGCGAGTGGAAATTTCGTCCTTCAGGCGAATCAGTTGGGGACGCTCGGCGGGAAGCTGACCGGCAGGTTCGCCGTTCCCGGTAAGGGCTCCGGGCTCGTTCGCGGGCCGGGCCGCAAGGCGTGCAGCTTCCCTGGACTGGGAGGCATGAAGCGAACGGATGAGTTGCTTCTTGACTGGGCGCAGAACCGCGAGATAGGTGACAGCAAAAAGAAGCAGGAGGGCGGCAATGCGCACGTAGCTGCTCCACTGGTTGAGGAGGATGCGGAACTGCTCGAGACGTGCAGGAGCAGGAGGAACGTCCGCAGGCACCAGTTCGAAGCTCATGTTCTGCACGGTGAGTACATCTCCACGGGCCGCGTCAAAGCCGACGGATGCGCGGGCGATATCCTCGATGCTTTTCAATTCCTCGGGGGAGCGCTTTTGCCGCGGGTTCGACTTGCTGCCGCGGTTATATACGTCGTCGATGAGAACGGCGACCGCCAGGCGCTTGAGGCGTCCGGCAGGCTGGGTGGAGTGGCGGATGAGCTTATTCACCGCATAGGTCGCGTTTTCCGATTTTGAGAGTGCGAGGTTTTCGCCGGAGGCTTTGGCGGGCGTGCCGCCGCCGGGGACATTGGATGCGGTCCCAGCGGCTCCCCCGGGCTGAGTGCCTCCGTTACTCTCCTCGGTGCGCTGCATGGTCAGTGCGACGGTCTTCTGCGGATCGTAGGATTCCTGTTGCTCCTCTATGGTGGAGGAGTCGAACTCGGCGTGAACCGTTGCGCGAATGTGGTCAGCGCCGACGACGGGCTCAAGTGTGCGGACGAGCCGGTCAGCGAGCAATTCCTCAGCGGAACGTTCGTCACTGGAGGCTTGCGCGGTGGCCGTAGCCGTGGATGAGCCGGCCTCCGCATCCACCACGGTGACGCTCTGCGAATCGAGTTTGTCAACGGCGCTGGCCACCAGGCGCTGCACGGCCAGGCGCATGGAGGCCGAGAGATGATGATCGCGAAGCTTGAGAATGACGCCGCCTTTGGCTTGGCGCTCCTGTCCGGAGTAGATGGAGTCCGGTGGGATGGCGAGGTGCACGCGCGCAGCTTCCACGCCGGCCATTGCCTGAATTGTGCGTTCGAGTTCGCCTTCGAGGGCGCGCTGATAGTTGACCTTGTCGTCGAAATCGCTGGAAGCCCAGTTGGTCTTATCGAACAGTTCAAAGCCCAGGCGGCCGCTGCGGGGAGCGCCCTGGGAGGCGATTTCAAGGCGCGCCGTATCCAACTGGTCGGCTGGCACGAGGACGGATTTGCCGTCGGGGGAAAGCTGGCAGCGGATGTTCTTTGCAGTTAAGCGCTGGCCGAGCGACTGGGCGTCGGCCGACTCCATGTTGGAATACAGGGCGGTCATCTCCGGCTTGGAGAGCAGATGGACGAAGGTGAACAGGACGAGGGCGACGAGGACGGCACCCCCGCCGAGCAGCAAGCGCTGACGCGTGGTAAGGCTCGACGCGAAATCGCGCAACTGGCCAGCCACTTGCCCGAAGCTGTTGGAGTCACTCATACGATAGCCCTAGAACTGGAGACGGGAGATTTCCTGATAGGCGCTGACCACCTTGTTGCGCACCTGGAGCATGAGGTCAAAGGCGAGAGTCGCGCGCTCAACGGAAAGCGTTGCGGAGTGAATATCCTGCCCGCTGCCGCTGAGCAGGGCCGTGACCTTCTGCTCTGCGGTGGACTGAAGCGAATTCACCTGCTGAACGGCCGCGCCGAGAATTCCGGCGAAGCCCTCGGCGGGCGCGGCGGCAGGCCGGGTGAGGGCCGTGCCGGCCGCCCCGGCAATGCTGGCCAATGTTGCTGGCGTGACGCTCATGGTTTGGAACTCCTGCTACTTCAATAGTTCGATGGACTGCTGAATCATCTGCTTGGCGGCCTGCACGGCGGACGCATTCATCTGATAGGCGCGCGCGGCCCCCATCAGGTCGGTCATCTCAAGCACGGGGTTGATGTTGGGATAGGCGACGAATCCATTCTCGTCCGCATCGGGATGCGAGGGCTCATAGCGCAGGACCGGCGCAGCCGTGTCCGGCACAATCGAGCTCACGGCGACCCCCAGGGGAGATGCGGAAGATGTGCCCCCGGCGGCTGCCAGTTGCATTCGAAAGCTGGAGGGCGACTGGCTCTGGAGAACTACCTCTTTACGCTGATACGGTCCACCCTCCGCAGTGTGGGTGCTTTCCGCATTGGCCATATTGCCGGCGACAATTTCGGCACGGGTGCGCTCGGCGCTCAGTCCGGAGGCACTGATGCCCATTACGCCAAACAGGTTCATTGCGAGGCTCCTTCGTGAATGGCCTGGGTGAGGCGGTGAATTTCCGACTTCATGAGCGCGATTCCGGTTTGAAACTGCAACTGGGCCTGACTGAGTGCAAGGCCTTCGCGGTCCATGTTCACGTTGTTGCCGTCCGGTCGCTCGGTGAGTCCGGCGACCTCGGTGACGCGCGGGGCCGCGGGCTGCGAATCTGCGCTGGTGAGAGACGCGAGCTGTTGGCGAAAATCGAGATCGCGTGCGTGGTAGCCGGGTGTGTCCAGGTTGGCGATGTTGGTTGCGATGACGCCGGCGCGAAACGCAGTGGCGTCCAGAAAGCGGCTCAGGCGCTGCATTTGTGGCGTGTCGATGAGGTTCATTGCAGGCTCCAGCCTCCGGGCTTGGAATCGATCGGCGAGAAGTCTCTTTCCGCGGGAGACAGGCCGTACCCGGTGGGACCCTGCAGGAGCGCAAAGCAAGTGCGGCTGCGGCAGATCAATCCCGCAAGGTGACGAACGTCGAGCAGTCCGCTGTGTGGTTCCAATAGAAGATGACGGAGTGCGGATCGCAACTCGGTGATATTGCCGGGCCAGTCGTATCCGCAGAACTTATCAATCAGGGCCTGCGAGCAGCGAAGGGACTCGAAGGGAGACGCATTGTGAAGGAATGCTTCCACCAGCGCGCCGATGTCCTCGACGCGCTCGCGCAGGGCGGGAACGCGCACCCGCAGCAGAAGTGCGGCCAGGTCGGGATGGAGATCGGAATCGAATTGCGGAGCGCAGGTGAGCATGAGTTGAATTCCCTCCCTGCGCGGGGCGCCCGGGAAGCGGCCAAAAGCACTTGCCAGGCGGCCCTGCACTTTGTGCGAGAGACACTCGGCGTGCAGCAGCAGCAGGCCTCCGCCCGCGGGCAGCGTGAGCTTGCCGAGACGGATACCGGCCGACGAACCGGAGGAGGGTTCGCCGAACAGAAGCGCTTCGGCGCCCTCAGAGCGGAAGAGGCGGCAGTCCAAGGTAAAGATGGAGCGCGCACCGGGGCTGCGGTGGCACCATGCGCTGCGGGCCAGCAGGCGACGGCCACTGCCGGATTCTCCTTCGACCACGAAGTGGCGGCCCTGGTCCACGGCATCCACGGTCTGCATGGCAGCGATTCGAAGGCGCGCATTGCGTCCGATTATTTCCGGAATCAACTTCCAGTGATCCATCTGCTTATTCCTCATTCGCAACCCGATTCGGTGGCATCCGCCCTGAGTGCACGAAAGCTGCCAAGAGCTGCACTCTCAGTTAAGAAGTTTCTGATGCAGGCCGTACAGAGGCGCATGGCTTGCGCAGCAGGATGTGCTGGGGCGTGATGATTGGGCGGCCCTCTGCGAGCACAAAGGCGCGCTCGATGACATTGCGCAGTTCGCGCACGTTCCCAGGCCAGCGGTGAGCATTCAACTTTGCTTCGGTCTCCGGAGTAAGTTGGGTGCTGGTGCTGCCGGTAAGTCGCTCCATGAAGAACCGCGCGAGGTCCGCGATATCAGCAGCGCGCTCCCGCAGCGGAGGCAACTCGATGGGAAATACCGAAAGCCGGTAGAAAAGGTCCTCGCGGAAGAGGCCCTGTTGCACCCGTTGTTCCAGATCGACGTTGGTCGCTGCAATGACGCGTGCGTCCAGCCGGAAGACGTCGCTGGTTCCCAGGCGTTGGACCTCGCCGCATTCAAGAAAGCGCAGGAGCTTGGACTGGCTCGCCAGTGGCAGTTCGCCAATCTCGTCAAAGAAGATCGTGCCGCCATGCGCTGCGTGAATCTTCCCGAGGCGCGACTGCACCGCTCCGGTGAATGCGCCGCGAGTGTGGCCGAAGAGCTCGGCTTCCAGCAGGGCCTCTGGAATTGCGGCGCAGTTGATGGTGATGAATGCCTTGTCTGCGCGCGCGCTGAGCTTGTGCACGGCCTCGGCGACCAGTTCTTTTCCTGCGCCGGATTCGCCCGTTATCAGCACGGACGTGGAATGACGAGCCACAGCGCGGACCAGGACTGCAAGTTGGCGCATGGCCTCGCTGGCTCCCACCATTCCAGGCAAGGGCATGAAGACATTGGACGGAACCAGCGAAGGCTCTTGCGACACTGGCGCCGCACGGGGTGCCGGATCCAGTGAGCGGTTCAGATCCTGGAACCAGCGGTAAGCCGCGCTGCCGCCGGAATCTTCTGAAAGCTCGACCAGCCCTGATGCGCCATCAAGCAGAACCACATCAGTTCCAGGAAACTGGCGCTCAATGACTCCGATCAGCTCTTCGCAGTTCAGGTCAGGGAGGTTGCGGTCAAGCACCACGATGCGAGCGCCGCGACGCTCCAGGATGCTGAGCGCTTCGGCGCCGGTGGAGGTCTGTTCGACCGAGGTGTGACAGCGCAGCCTTTCACAGAAGCGCTCACGTAGGGCCGCGTCCGGCGTGGCGACCAGAATCGACGGGGAGATTCGATATGCGGGGACGAAGTTGCGAGCCGCTGTCATAGCTGGTCCTTTGTACAGTCCCATCCTTGGAACGAGATTAGTGCGATGTTAGAACTTGCTCATGCGCTCCTGCGGGTATGGGGAACTGCCGATAAGGAACGGACGGAAACATCACGTACGTGCATGCCGCTTCAGCCCGCAAACTACTGCCGCCGGCAAACTGCATGAGATGGCAGAAGAGTTCTCTGCGCTGCCCGGGGCGCATGCCAGGACGAACCGCCAGCAGGGCGCCCTCCTCGCAATATTCCAGCGAAAGCGAAATTTTGGCGCCGCCACGGGACGCGGCGAGCAACTCATCCAGCAGGATGAAGACCGCACGTTCAAACAGAGCAGGATTGCACTGCATGAGCACCGGTTGCGCGGTGAACTGGAGCGCGGCGGTTCGCGCCTGCGCGATCGGAGCCATCTCATCCACGCAAGTCTGCAACAGGTTGTGCCCTTCGCAGGGTTGGAGCGGTGCTTCCTCGTCGAGGCCTGCAATCTCGCGGAAGATCGCGAGGTCGCGCGTGAGGCGATCAAGCAGTTGCACGCATTCCTTCAGCGCTTTGCGTTCGCTGCGCTCGCGCAAGCCAAACTCCGCCGCAACGCGCAGCGCGGTGATCGGCTGGGCGAGCACGTGGAATGCATCGCTGATCCACTGGCGCCTGCAATTCATGCTACTTCCTCCCGCCGGTCGCTGAGTTCGTAGCCGACGCCGCGAACGGTATGGATCAGGCGGCTCCGCGCCCCTTCGTCCACCTTCTTGCGGAGATAGTTGATATAGACATCGACGACGTTGGTGCTGGTGTCAAAGCTGATGTTCCAGACATGCTCAATGATCATGGAACGGGTAATGCGCCGCCCGGCATTGCGCATGAGGTATTCGAGGAGGGCGAACTCCTTGACTGTCAGCTCGATGTTGCGTCCGGCGCGCTGCACCTTCCGTTCGACACGGTCCAGGTG
>CAILAZ010000298.1 GCA_903832295.1 uncultured Acidobacteriota bacterium | reverse complement strand
TGAATCGCATCGCAGAGCTTCTGCCCTGGAACATCGCCAGCACCACCCCACACACCGACCAGTCAAAATCGTAAGTGTCCACAAATCGATTCGTGGACACTTAGCTCAGAACAGTCAATACGGTCGAGACCGGATGCTTACCTTGGAAAACACCTTCACAAGACATTCACGGACAGAACACGGACATTCTGGGGAAAAACAACATGGGCCGCTTTCGCGGCCCGTCTGTAAGTGTCTTGTTTTCTTGGAGATTTTGGTTGCGGGGGCAAGATTTGAACTTGCGACCTTTGGGTTATGAGGGGAAAATCAGCCCCAAGGCCATACAACGCCAACCAACTAAACCCAACAAAACAAAGGAAAATTCAATTTCCCAATTGGCCCAGGTTGGGTGCTTTTGGATGCACTTCACGGACAGAACACGGACATTTTCTCATTCTCACGGTCCTGCAAACGCCTAAAGCCACTGCGCGATAGCCTAATAAACACTCGACATAAAGACCTAACAATGATACAACGCTAATGCCTAATGCATGAGCGGCACGATGGCCTAAATAGCGCACAGAGTATGGCTTCTCCGTCTGAAAAACTCGCGGTTTCTCTCAGGCTGCTGCACCGGCTGCAAAATGCCAACGGCGGCGCTGCCATCCGGGCGAAGGATCTGTCTCGCACTCACCGGGAGCGCCTGAAGGCCAATGGCTTCCTGCGGGAGGTAATGAAGGGCTGGTACGTTCCCAGCCGTCCGGACGAGCGAGAAGGGGACAGCACAGCCTGGTACGCCTCGTTCTGGCCTTTCGTCGCGGCTTATCTCAATGCGCGCTTTGGAAAACACTGGAGCCTCTCTCCAGAGCAGTCTCTATCTCTGCACGGTGGAAACTGGGCGGTGCCCCGGCAGCTGCTGGTTCGGGCTCCGCGCGGAGGGAACAAGGTCGTACCGCTCCCGCACGGCACGTCGTTCCTTGCCATGCGAGCAGCACTACCCGCTCGCGCCGACAGCGTCGAGAAAGATGGCTTGAGGATCTTTTCCCTGGAATCGGCGCTTGTGGAGTGCTCTCCGCAATACTTTTCCAGCCACCCGACCGATGCGCGCACGGCGCTGTCAACGGTCCGTGACCTCTCAGGACTGCTTGCGAGACTGCTGGAGGGCGGCCACAGCCGAGTCGCCGGCCGATTGGCCGGAGCTTTCCGCAATGGCGGCCGCGACAGGTTGGCGGATGAGATCGTCAAGACCATGGACGCGGCTGGCTATGATGTTCGAGAATCAGATCCGTTCCAGGATCGACCGTCGCTAGCGTTGTCCTCACGCGAGACTTCCGCTGCCGCGAATCGCATACGGCTGCTTTGGGACAAGATGCGCGACGCCATACCGCATCGCTTTCCGACCGCGCCTGGACTTCCGCGGGATCTCAGCACGTATCTGAAAGGGGTGGAAGAGGCCTACGCGGCCGATGCGTACCACTCTCTGTCGATTGAGGGGTATCGCGTCTCGCTGGAGCTGATCGAGCGCGTGCGGAGCGGAAACTGGAATCCGGAGATACATGCGCAGGACCGTGAGCAGACCAATGCCATGGCGGCGCGCGGCTACTGGCAGTCTTTCCAGGTGATCAAGAAGAGCATTGGTCGCGTGATGAGCGGTGAGAATCCCGGCACAGTTGCAGTGGAGGATCATCGCGAGTGGTAC
>CAILAZ010000297.1 GCA_903832295.1 uncultured Acidobacteriota bacterium | reverse complement strand
TGGACACGTTCTGTCGATAGGTTTCATTGCTCACCACCCGCATCGAACACGTCCCGAAAGGCTCCAAGCCCTTGAATGTTGTGATCTTCCAGAGATTCCTCGTCTCTAGTGTCACCCTCGTCGGCTCCGTTACCTGTTACATCTGGATACGGTTTATCTCCAATCTCTTCGATAATCTCCCTCATTCTAAGCCGAGCAAAGTCCGCATGAACCCAACACCTTGTACAGAGTTCCGGCGGCTCCAGACCTTCGCATTCTGTACAGTTGGAGTGAATATCGTCCAATTTGTTGTAGGCTCGCAGCGCAACGCGGGCCCGGATTATTTCTTGAATCAGCATCCCCACGCTGTTCGCGTCTATCGTGATCGAGTCGCCAGGTTGCCAGTCCCGAAACAGCTCGAGTTCGGCATCACTGATTTTCATTTCTCTCCCTTTCACTGGCAGTTGGCAGGGACTTGAACCCTGGAGGATGCGCGCAATGCAGTGCCGCACCTGATGCGATTATTGATAAGCGTGTTGACGTTGGTGCGCCAGCGAGTCTCGCCGTCGCTTGTGCCTGCCTGCTGGCGAAGAGTCTGCCGTCGCCGTATCCTCTGGTTCCATTGCAACCCATGTCGCGCCCAGCGATACGAAAGCGCCGAAGCGAGAGAATAGCGCCATTGATGCGTGATCCGGTCGTGTAAGACACAGACCAGCCGTCTTGCGTGACTGTAGTGTGGGTATAAGGCTTGAGTGTCATTTTCATTCTCCATGAGGCCGTTGCCTCTCACTTACAAATGCGGTTTGCATGAGCACGTAGGTGCCGTTGTGTTGCTCGACCGCTTTCGGCCATTTGCCGTCCTGACTTATCCACTTCTCAAAGGTTACAAACCGTTGTTTGGCGAATTGAGAGATTCTCGCAGTCGATTCATGCGTTCCTCGCTCATCTTTCGTAATTGCCGCTCAAATCCAGTCAAACGGTCGGCCTCAACGCAATCAGCGCAACGGTAATCGCCTTGTTCGAGGCTGATATAGCACTCTTGGCCGGACGGTTGACGATGGCCTTCGCGGTAACGAGAAAGCAATTGAATTGCGTCCAATCCATCCTGAACTTGGTCATAGATCGAGCGCCCGTCAAGGAATGGATAAGAAGGATTACCGAACATTTCCCAGATGCGAGTGATAATGGCTTTCTCCTCGGCGAGTTGCGCTTCAAGACTTTCGATGTGCGCGCGCTGGAAATCTTCAGTGGTAGGAAATTCGGTCATGCGACCACCACTGTCTTTCCAGCCGCATACATTCCCTTAACGATGCAATCAGCGAGGAGGATCGAATCTTCCAGATTGAGCTTCCGAGTCCGCACAACTTGACGAATCACATCGGAACGCTTCACAGATTCACCGGAAACGTACTTCTTTGCGATTCGTGCAGCGAGCTTAAGCAGTTGGGATTCAGTCATTTTCATTCTCCATGAGGCTGGTTGCCTCGGCGGTATTTCCATCACCGCACCTGCTCGACCGTAACAGTCCGAAATCTGAGCCCGCGATCATTCTGGCGTTCCGTTGCGGCGAACTCTTCGGCGTAGCGCAGGGGGAAAGTGTTGCTCGTCCAAATGGTTCCATCCTTCCGGTTAATAACCACTTGAAACAACTCGCCCCCATCCTTGCGGCACATTGCCAAGCTCTGCATTTCAGCGGCGATAGTGTTGTTTGTCATCTCAATTCCTCCTGATGTATTTAAGGTACTTGATTCCCGCACAGAAGTCAAGAGTTATTTTGAGGAAATTTTGTGGACAAGGGAATTAAGTACGTAAATCCCTAATGTTTCATCTCAGACTCTCAGGGGAGCAGATTTAGCCTCTGGCCCTGGGATCGGCATGAAAGAGGGCGGATCCATCACTCGATTTTTACTGACTTCGATGCGCTTTTCATCAAACCATGCACCGAGGGGTAGCTCTGGTTTTTCCTTGCCCACTGGTGGCGTTAG
>CAILAZ010000296.1 GCA_903832295.1 uncultured Acidobacteriota bacterium | reverse complement strand
GCAAACAGTGATGCGTTAAACAGTCCCACCGAAAACAGAATGTACGCGTACTTCCCCGCCAGCGGACGCAGCGACTGTGCCGCCTCCGCGCCGTCCTTCAGGTCGTAATGTCCGTGCACAAACAGCGTTGCCGCGCACGCCACCACAATGAACCACGCCACCACGTCCGTAAAGATGCAGCCCACAATCACGTCCAGCCTTGAAGCCCCGTACTGCTTCTCCGTGATTCCCTTCTCCACCACCGACGACTGCAGATAGAACTGCATCCACGGCGCAATCGTCGTGCCAATTACGCCAATCACCATGTACAGATAATTCGTGTTGCGGAACAGCCGCAGGTTCGGCGGCACCACCGTCGCCATCCCCGCCGCCTTCCAGTCCGGATGCGCCAGCACTCCCGCCACCAGGTACGCCAGGTAGATAAATGACGCCACCAGGAATATCTTCTCCACCACCTGGTAGCTGCCCTTCACCACCATGAACCACACCAGCGCCGCGCAAAACGGCACGCTCACCCATATCGGAATCCCGAACAGCGCAAGGCTGCCCGCAATTCCCGCGAACTCCGCCACCACGTTCCCAAAATTTGTCAGGATCAGTCCGACCATCAGCAGAAAGGTAATCCGGAAGCCGAACTCTTCACGGATCAGGTCGCTCAGGCCCTTGCCTGTCACTGCGCCCATCCGCGCCGTCATCTCCTGCACCACGATCAGCGCCAGGGTCATCGGCAGCATCACCCACAGCAGCCCGTACCCGTACTTCGCTCCCGCCTGTGAATATGTCCAGATCCCGCCCGCGTCGTTATCGACATTGGCAGTGATGAAGCCCGGGCCGACCACGGCCAGGAACATCATGAGTCGGACTCTCCACAGCTTCATCTTCGTCATTCACGCAACCGGTTTGGACAGGAGTTTACATCGGAATTTCCAGCATAAATTGCATCACCTTGATAGCTCAAGGCGCGAACATGAAATTGTCGATATTTTCCGTTCGCTACAACTGCGCCCGCAGAATCGCAATCACGTCGTCTGCCGTAATCACGCCCGTCAGCGCCCCTGTCTCGTCCACCACCGGCAGCGTCAGCAGGTTGTACTTATCAAAAATCTCCGCCACCTCGCGCTCATCCGCCTCCGGAGAGCACGAAATCAGCGGGTCCACCGCCAGCTCTGACAGCAGTGTGTCGGTATGCGACACAATCAGCTTTGCCAGCGGAACCGCGCCCAGCAGCTTCTCGTTCTCGCCAATCAGGAAGATCGTGCTCATGCTCTCCAGCCCGCCGTCATAGGCCTTCAGCATCTCCACCGCGTCGTGCACCCGCGCCGTCGGAGCCAGCGCCATATAATCCGTCGTCATCCGGCCCGCGGCGGTGTCCTCCTCAAACTCCAGGAGCTCTTCCACCTCCTGCCGCTCTTCCGGCTCCATCTCTTTCAGAATCGCGTCCGAACGCTCGTCTGACAGATCTGCCAGCAGATCGGCCGCCGCATCCGGGTCCATCTCTTCCACAATGTCCGCGGCCCGTTCGCTCTCCATCGCGTTCAGGATGGACACCTGCAGCTTCGGATCGATCTCCTCCAGCGTCTCTGCCGCCACATCTTCATCCAGCGTCTGGAACACCGCGTCGCGCTCTGCCGGAGACAGCTCTTCGATAATGTCGGCAATATCGGCCGGATGCAGCTTCGCCACTCTCTCTGACGAAATCTTCAGCCGCACTCTTCGCGCCGGGTCCGTCTCAATCAGGTTCACAAATTCCCACGGAATGCTCTTCGAGGGAATCCGCTCCAGCCAGTTGGAAAGCGAGTGCCTCGGCACCATCCCCTTCAGCAGCCGCCGGATCGCGCCCCGCGCCCCCGCGTCCACAAACGCAATCCGCAAGTGCAGTCCCCGTGCAGACTCCGCCGTGTCTTTCTCAAACGACAGTTCAATGTCGTTTACCCGCACCACTTTGCGCCCGTGCACGTCGATAATCTGCTGGTCCAGCAGGTCGCGCTCCAGCAGCAGCATTCCCTCGCCGCTCGTGTACTTCGGCAGCTCGGCGGAAATCGCTGCCGTATGCACCCCGCCGTTCACATTTCGCAGCAGCTCGGTCCCAACAATCCGGTCTCCCTGCGCGGTCCGCACAATCAGCGCCGCAATCCGCGTCGGGTCTTCCTGTGGAACCAGCGCAACCTCGCGCACCCGTCCCAGCTTCCCTGCCGCCGAGTCATACACGGTCAGTCCCAGAAGATCCGAAAGTGCGAGCGCTTTCATAACGGTTCAGCATAACGCGAGAACTCGCCCCGCCACAAACCGATTTCCGCATTGCCGCGAATTCTCATGAATTTCACGCTACAATCCTGCATTATGCCCTCCTCCTCGCACGATCTCCGCACCCTCGCCGGACAACTCCTCACCTTCGGCTTCGATGGTCTGGAACTCACCCCCGCCCTCCGCTACTCGCTCAAAGCCCTCCAGCCCGGCGGCATCATCCTCTTTGCCCGCAACATAGAATCTCCGCGCCAGGCTCACTCCCTTCTCCGCGCCGCGCAAAAGCTCTCCCCTATCCCGCTCTTCCGCTGTGTCGATATGGAAGGCGGCACCGTCGATCGCCTCAAGAACGTCATCGCCCCCGCACCCGCCGTGCAGGATGTCGTCCAGTGCAATCTCCGCGCCCTCTACCGCGCCCACGGACAGATCATCGGCGCTGAAGTCTGCACCCTCGGCTTCAATGTCGATTTCGCACCCGTCCTCGACCTCCGTCTCGAACCCTCGCTCTCCGTCCTCACCTCCCGCACCGTCTCCTCCGATGCCAAGGCCACCGCCGCCTACGCCCGCGCCTTCCTCCTCGGACTCAAGGACGCTCACGTCGCCGGCTGCGGCAAACATTTCCCCGGACTCGGCGAAGGCCAGCTCGACTCCCACCACGCTCTCCCCGTCATCCAGAAGAGTTTCAAATCTCTCTGGGAGCACGATCTCCTCCCCTACCGTCTCCTCGCCCGCTCTCTCCCTTTCGTCATGGTTGCCCACGCCGCCTTCCCCCAGGTCACAGGAGACGCCACTCCCGCCTCCATCTCCCCCAAGTGGATCACCACCATCCTCCGCAAGAAGATTGGCTACAACGGCCTCATCGTCTCCGACGATCTTGAAATGGGCGGCGTCCTCAACGGCTCCACCATCGAGCAAGCCGCCGTCGCCACCATCCACGCCGGAGCCGACCTCTACCTCGTCTGCCACAACCTCGAGCTCGTCCACCGCGCCCACGAAGCCATCCTCAAGGAGGCCGAGCGCTCCACCCGCTTCCGCGCCAAGGTCGAGCTCGCCGCGCAGCGCATCCTCTCCGCCAAGCGCCGCTGGCCCGCTCTCACCCGGCGCATGCCGCCTCCGCCCACCGAGGCCGCCATCAACCGCCTCCGCCAGAAGCTCTGGCTCTTCAGCGAAGAGACGCGTCTGCTCACCAACGCAGCCACTCTCAAGCCTTCTCTCCGTTAAGATGTACTCCAGGAGACTCCTTATGCCCGATGATGAAGGTCCGGAAAAGCCCTTCGCGCCCTACCAGATCGACCTCGGCGAAAAACTCGGCCTCGACCAACCCTTCGCCGCCACCGTCATTTCTGATGCCGAAGCCGCCGCCAGCCAGGACCCCATCGTCTGCGCCCGCGTTGCGCCCGATGCCGACCTCTCCCGCTACGTCCCCGGAAGCGTCCTTCGCAACTGCGCCCTCTGCACTTCCAGCGTCCTCATCTCACCCGCCTCGCAGATCATCCTCGCCCAGGGTTCCAACCCTCTCCTCTGCATGGAGTGTTACACCCGTCTCCTCGAAGCCGAATCCTGACCCGCGCCCATCCTCACCGCTCCCGTTGTTCCGCAACCGCCTCCTCCCCTTCCGATATTCTCCTCATTGCACTCCGCTACTCCCCGGAGTACCATTCCGCATCACGCTCCGCGCCAGAGGACCTTCCATGAAGAGATGTCTCGCCATTCTGCTTCTCCTTGCCACCCTGCCCGTTGCCGCGGCCTTCGCTCAGTCCACACCCGCCCCGGCCACAAAGGAAGACGTCCAGCAGCTCTTCGAACTCATGCAGTTCCACAAGCAGTTTGACTCCATAGCGGATCTGCTTCGCAAGCAGATGCCCGCCATCGCCCAGTCAACCCTCTCCAGGCAGCTGCCTCAAGCCACTCCTGAGCAGGTCGCCGCCATGAACCAGTTCATGGATGAAGAGATGGCGACCATATTCCGATCCATGCCCCTCGACGACCTCATGCAGGCCATGCTTCCCGCCTACCAGCATCACTTTACCCACGACGAGTTGCAGGAACTCATCCGCTTCTACCAATCCCCGGTCGGCAGGAAAATGGTTTCGGAGTCCCCCGAGATCATGTCCGAATACATGCAGAACGCTGCCCCGATCATGCAGAAATGGACGGCCGGGATGGTGTCCGACATGAAGGCGCGGGCTGAGGCCCACGCCAAAAAGCTCAAGGAGTCCCCGCCCGCCGTCCCTGAAAAGAAGTCCTGACCTCGTTCTCCCCAAAAAATCGGGCGGCCTCTTTAAGAAGGCCGCCCGTCAGGCAGTAGTGCAGTTAAAAAACTCTATGGCAGCAGCATCTTCAGCGATGCCACTGAGCCTCCGGCCTTCTGGAACTCCGTCAGCTCCACCACGATCGGCTCAATTCCTTCACTCCCCAAAATCTGTTCCAGGTGCCGGGTAATCTTCGGAGTGATGTAGTACCCATTCACCGAAACTCCGTTACACACAAATTGCAGAGCCTCTTCCCGGCTCACCTCAAATGTATGCGCCCACCCGCGAATCTGCGCCAGCGTCTCAGGAGCGAACGCCCCCGGATAAATCAGCACCGCTCCCGGAACCAGCGGCGTAAAGCACAAATTCAGATGGTAGAAGTACGGATCCACCAGTTCCAGCTTCCGCACCTCGAATCCCATGTGGTCCATCAGCGCCGCAAACTGATCCACCGCCGCCAGTGTTGAGCGATGCCCATACCCTGCCCACACCGAATCCCCGTCCGGATTCCATAGCAGGTCGCCTGCGCCTTCCAGGAATTCTTCGCCTTCCAGTCCCAGTTCCACGATCCGGTAGCCCTGCTGCGAGTACCACCGCGCAAAGTGCTCTACCTCGTCCCTTCGGCTGCGATGCAGCATCCGTGACGGAATCGCAAACGACCGCTCTTCGCGGTCCATCCCCACAAATGCCTGGTTGGCCGCAAAGCACATATCTTCCAGCCCCGGCCACGCCTCCATCACGCATACGTCCAGCCCTGCGCGCTCAAACGCCGCCCGCAGCGCGTCCCACTGCTTCAGCGCCAGCGGCAGATCCACCGTAACGCCCTCGCGTGAAAATGGATTCTTCGCTTCCAGAATGGAGAAAAAATCAGGACGCAGCATCAGCACGCGGTTCACTTGCTGGGTAAGCGTCTCACCCTTGTACGGCATCTTCGAGTTGGACTCTTGCTTATGCACCACTGCTCACATGGCCGCTCACCCAGGGTAAGAAGGAATACGGCCGCCACAATCGGACCAGACAGGCATGTCCTTTTGTTTCTGGATCGTATCCCGCACTCTTCCCACATGCGGTGAGCAGTGTCACAGGACAACGTGTTCTACATCTTTCTTTACACTCCGAAACGATACGTGCAGTTTCGGAATTCCTCCGCCGGGAGCGCGCGTCGTCAAAAGGTGTACGAGGACGCAAAGGCCGCCGCAATGAGGGATGGGCAGCGCAAGAAAGAGGCCGAATACTACCGCCTCCGGGTTCAAATCCGCGAACTCGAAGGCCTGACCAAGACCGTCGATCAGAAAGCATCCGGCGTTCGCCACATCCTGGCAACCTCGCAGTACGAACTCGCGACACCGTGCAGCCTCAGGGCTTCTGTGCCGCCGCTTGCGTCTTTGTCAGCAACGGCCCCAGCCATTTCGGAATCGGGGCCTTGCACTCCAGCGGCTTGCCGCCTTCAAACCTCGCCGCCAGCCGGAATGGTGTGCGCAGATCGTCATTGTCAAACACCCACACATGAGGAAGCTCCCCAATCGCGGACTTCAGGTTGGCCATGGTGCGAGGGAAGCGCTCTGCCAGTTTCTCCGTCGGAACGTCGTGCCCGCCCTGCGCAACCCGCATCGAAACTCTCTGCTCGCAGACCTCCGCGCTGGAGATGCCGATGAAGCACAGCACAACCGTATAGCCTCTCTGCGCCGCCATCTTCAAAAATGCAAGCTTGTCGCCCACCGGATCAGAGAACACAGTCTCAAACACAAAGCTCTCGTTCAGCTCCACCAATTTCAACCGCAGCTCTCCCGCAAGACGCGCAGCAGCGTACGCCTCCATGCCTAGCTCCCGCCCAAGGTCATCGGCATTCAGAAAGCGTAGCCCCGCTGGACGAAGGTGAGCGCGGAAGAAAGTGGATTTACCTGCGCCATTCGGCCCGGCCACCGCCACAATTACGGGCCGACGGTCGAGTGGTAAATTCATCTGCCCCGAGCCGCGATTGGGCGCGCCCCTCTACTCCGTGCTTCCGGATGCGGAGCTGATTCCCGCGCCGCTTTTCCAGGGCTTTCCTCCGCTCTCATGGACGCATCCAGCAGGTCTGATACCCTGACGTGCAACTCTCCAGCGATCCGCGCCAGCGAATCCAGCGTCGGGCAGACCTTTGCCGTCTCTACCTTGGATAGATAGGCCCGCGGCACGTTCATGCGAAGTGCAAGTTGGCGTTGGCTCAACCCTGCCCTCACGCGCAGGCACCGGATGGCAGCCGCCAGCGGCATCCCCTGAGGCGCGTCCTCCGCCGTAACTGGCGCAATCGGTGCGAACATTCCTGAGGATTGCAGCGGTACATCCCATGAGGTCTTGCAACTGCGGCAGGTGTTCCGGCTATTTCGGAATTGAATGCAATGGCAGATATTGCAACGAACGACTTCGCGCGAATCCACTGGAGCCATCTCTTGAAACCCTTGAGATGACTCCGTCGCGCAGAATTCCCGATTCACAAAGCGGCCCGTCGTCTTACGCCCGTCCTCTTCGATCCGCACCAGCAAGCCCGGCTCCGTCGGATGAGGCTCGAAGTGCGGAAATGGCAAGCTCTGCAACACTGCCTCCACCCGCTCCCGCCCGGCTTCGGAATCCACCGACGCAAGGCACTCAGACAACGGGCGCGCCGAAGCGCTCCGGCACAACGCAAGAACCTGCGGAGCCTGAAGCAACTGCTCCACTCCCCTGCCAAGCTTCGCCCAGTACTCTACCTGGCCCGCAATGGAGCGCTCCAGCGCATCCCCGGCAAGCCTCGCGTCCAGAACAAGCTCATCAGAAAGTTTTACCGGCTGTCCCATTCGTCAATGGTAGCATTTTGCTACCACTCGTCAAACTGGCTGTTTCAGCCAATCCCCTCACCCCGCCACCCATAAATCTGCCAAATTCCCATTCCGGACCATGCCGCTCATCCTGTGGAAAACCACCGCCACACCCACCATTGCCCATTCAGCCATCAAACCTGCGCATTTTCGAGGACCGACTCGCCAATCGTTCCGGACCTGCCTGAACCATTGCCCGAAACCGTTAACACAGCGTTTTCAACCATTCACCACCCTGCCATCCTTCCCCCGATTTTGCACCATCCCCGGTGCAAAATCCCCGCAACGCCCTCCGCGCCCGATTTTTGTCAACCCCACCTATTTCGCAACCCCTTGATTCCAAGGCAAATCCAGTCATTTTCCGCTGAGGGGATTACCCCCTCCAACTTGGTATTCTGAATATAGAGGGATGCAGCCGTAGCAAGCATCTCCCCTGCGTGAATACTCAGTCGCGGGCGAGTCCGTACTTGAAAATTGAATGGATCGGGAGCGCCGCCAGGCGCTCCCTACTGCTGTGGATACAGCCTTTGATACACCTTCGCGTTGCGCACAATTGCCTGCACATATTCCCGCGTTTCGGTAAATGGAATCGACTCCACGAACTCCGCCACATCCCGGTAGTGTCCGCTCTGCCGCCAGTCATCCACCCGGTTCGAACCCGCATTATAGGCGGCCAGCGCGTACTCCACCTGCCCGTTATACTGCGTCACCATCTCCCGGAAGTAGTGCGTCCCCAGTTGAATATTTACCGCCGGCGTCAGCAGTGCCGACGTCGAAAAGTGCTTCAAATGCGCGGCCTTCGCCTCGCCCTTCCCAACCTTCGGCAGCAGTTGCATCAGTCCGTAAGCGTTCGCGTGTGACACTGCTCCCGGATTGAATTCGCTCTCCTGCCTGATCAGCGAAGCCACTAAATACGGGTCCAATCCGTTCGCCGCCGCCTGCCTCTGCACGTCCGTCCAGTACGCCTTCGGAAACAGAATCTCCCAGTACGCACGCGGCAGCGCAGCCAAATCCACCGAGTAATATCCCGGCAGTGAGCGCTTCAGAAACTGTAGCGCCCGGTGGCTCTGTCCGCTTCCCTCGTAGATGCGCGCAATCTGCAGCGTCGCCCAGCGCGCGCCCTGTCCGCCCTGCTCTGCCTGCAACTCGCGGATCGCGTATTCATTGAGTCCGGCGTTCACCAGCAACTGGCTCTTCTCCGCCCGCAACTGGTTCGGCGGAGCCTCCAACTCAAGCGCCTCCGGCCCCGGCAGCTTCACCGCCGGAATCCGCGCCAGCGTCGCATCCTGCGTCAGCGCCACATTCGTCGCCGCCGCCGGAAGCTGTGCCAGCCGCTCTCTTCCCAGGTACCCGTAGTAGTAGTTGTGAAAGCGTTCGCCGAGCTTCGCATACCACGCCCGCGCCGTCGAGTAATCGTGCTCCTCTTCCGCAATCCGAGCCCGCCAGTACAGCGCTGCCGGAACCTCGGCGTGATCCGGATACCACGCCACCTGGTTCTCAAAATCCTTCTTCGCGTTCTCGCTTCGTCCCTGCCTGTACGTCAGCCACGCCGCCTTCCAGCTTGCATAGCTCGCACGCGGACTCCCCTGGAATCGCTGCTGCATCTCGCGGAACAGATCGATCGCGCGGTCGTAGTTCTTCTCCAGCAGATACATGTTCGCCGTCGAAATCAGAGCCTGCTCAAACCACGGACTCGTCGCAGCCTCCTGCCGCATGCGCTCCAGGTT
>CAILAZ010000295.1 GCA_903832295.1 uncultured Acidobacteriota bacterium | reverse complement strand
GGTGAGGGGCGCGGGCTTGGATTGAGATTGAAGGGGAAGAAGAGCGACCGTAAGAGAAAAGACGGCGGCGACGGTAATGAGGCGGGCGGGGAAGCGACGGCGGCAATTCATGGTCTGACGATTGTACTCGCGATGAGGTTGCGGATTGAAGCGGAGACTGCTTCCTGCTAAGATAACTAACCAGTTAGTTAATTATGGCGACCACGAAAAGAACGAAGCATTCACGGACGCGCAACGCGGGAGAGAGCCGCGGCGCGATCCTCGACCACGCGATTGCAGAATTTGCGGCGCAGGGCGTGGCCGGAGCGAGAATGGCAACCATTGCCAAAGCTGCCGGAGTGAACCAAGCGCTGCTGTACTACTACTACAAGGACAAGGAAAGCCTGTATGCGGCGTCGCTGCACGAGGTTTTCAGCGGACTGGTGGACGATGTGCTGCCGCTGCTTGGGGGCGAACTGACTCCGGGAGAGAAGTTGCTGCGGCTGGCGCGGGTGCACTTTGAGTACCTGGCGCGGCATCCGAACTATCCACGGCTGGTTCAGCAGGAGCTTGCGCGGGCGCGCAATACAGGCGAGCCCTCGGCGGGTTTCCGCGAGGTGAGCAGGACGCACTTTATACCGCTGCAGGAGGCGGGGCTGAAGGTGATGCGGGAGGGAATTGCGCGCGGCGAGTTCCGCAGGGTTGAGGGCGGGAGCGCGCTGATGACGATGCTGGGGATGAATGTCTTTTATTTCACCTCGGCGCCGATTATGCGGATGATACGAGGGGTCGATCCGTTTTCGGCGGCGAGCCTGCGGGGGCATATTGCGTCCTCGCTGGACTTCATGGGGGCTTCGCTGTTTGTGGATCGCGAGCACGGAATCAGGTTGGCGAAGAAGGTTGCGTCGGCGAGTTCGGCACTGCCCAGGGCGGCCCGGGCGGCGATACTCGCAAGTTGAATAGGGAATGCGGCGAGAGAAGGATAAAGAAATTATGAATGCCAAATATCGTGTGTTTGCCATGCTGGGAGTTGTGTTCGTGCTTTCGCTTGGGTTCTATCTGTTCTCCACGCGCGGGAGTTCGGATGTGGTGCTGATCGGCACGGTGGACGCCAACCAGGTGATTGTGAGCAGCAAGGTGGCAGGACGGATCGAGCATCTGCGGGTGGATGAGGGGCAGAGCGTGAAGCAGGGAGAGTTGATCGCGGAGATTGAGGCTGAGGATCTGCTGGCGGAGCGCGATGCAGCGAAGGCGACATTGGCGGGCCTGCGCTCGCAGGTGAAGCAGAGCGGCGAGAGTTATGCGAGTACGAACGGCGAGACGGGGGCGCAGGTGAAGAATGCGTCGGCGGCGCTGATGGCGGCGCAGGCATCCCTGGAAGAGAGCGAGGCGAATGAGCGGCAACAGGCGCTGGACACGAAGAGAATTGTGTCGTTGAACGAGCAGGGAGTGGCGAGCCGGCAGGACAGGGACCGGGCGGAGCAGACGCTGGCAGCCAACCAGGCGCGGGTGCGGGCAAATCGCGAACAGGTGAGTGCGGCGCGAGCGACGCTGAATACGATGCAGGCACGGCTGAACCAGGCGGCGGCGGCACACAGCAATATTGCGGCGATGCAGGGGCAGATGGATTCGGCAAACGCGAAGCTGGTGGAGGCCGAGGTGCGGATTGGATATACGCGCGTGGTGGCTCCGGTGAACGGGACGGTGAGCGTGCGGGCGGCGCGCGAGGGCGAAGTGGTGAGCGTGGGCACACCGATTGTGACGATTGTGGATTTGACGCAGACGTGGGTTTATGCGGCGGTTCCGGAGACACAGGCACAGGTGGTGAAGCTGGGAGACACGCTGGATGTGCGAATGCCGGGAGGAGAGCGGGTTCCGGGAAAAGTTATTGCGAAAGCAGCGGAGGCGGACTTTGCGACGGAACGGGATTACAGCCGCTCAAAGCGCGACATCCGAACGGTGCGGTTGAAGTTGCTGATCGGGAATCCGCGCGAGACGTATGTCCCGGGGATGACGGCCGAGGTACTGCTGCCGCAGCGCCTTCTCAGCGGAAAGTAACGGAGATCGCATGAGCTTAATGAGTCGAGGCAAGGGGCCGCACTCCGGACACGAGGGACAGGCGATTGCGGTGGAGAACATCGTCAAGAAATATGGCGACTTTGAGGCCGTGAAGGGCGTGACCTTCGATGTGAAGGAGGGCGAGATCTTCGGGTTGCTGGGACCGAACGGCGCGGGGAAGAGCACGCTGATCCGGATGATGACGACGCTGATCCCGATCACGAGCGGCAAGGCGTTTATCGCGGGCTATGACGTGAGCGAGAACGCAGACGCGGCACGACGGACGATGGGCGTGATTCCGCAGGCGATGACCAGCGATATCGACCTGACGATTGAAGAGAACATGAGCATCTACGCAAAGCTGTACGGGGTGCCGAAGGCGGAGCGCGAGCGCAACATCAATGAACTGCTGGAGGCGGTGGACCTGACGAAGTGGCGCGATGCGCAGGTGAAGACGCTCTCCGGCGGCATGCGGCGGCGGGCGGAGATTGCGCGCGGGTTGGTTCACAACCCGCGGATATTCTTTCTGGATGAGCCGACGACGGGGCTGGACCCGGTTTCCAGGGTGGCGGTGTGGGAGATGCTGAACACGCTGAAAAGCCGGCGTCAACTGACGATTCTGATTACGACTCACTACATGGACGAGGCGGACAGGTTGTGCGACCGGATTGCAATTGTGGATCACGGCAACCTGGTGGCGCTGGATACTCCAATGGCCCTGAAGATGAGCGTGCCTGGGAACAACGTAGTGGAGGCGCAATTTGTGCATGCTCCCGAGGGGTGGGTGGAGAAGTTGAAGGCGCTGCCGGGAGTGGAGAGCGTACAGGACCAGGGCGGGCACATGTTCCGGCTGCTGACTTCGACAGGCTCGCAGACGACGACGGGCCTGGTGGAACTGGCGGTGCAGGATGGGGTGGAGATCAAGACGCTGATGGTGCAGAACACTTCGCTCGATGATGTATTTGTTCACTACACGGGACGGCAGTTGCGCGATGAGCAGGTGAAGGCACTCGGCTATGTGATGCCGCCGCGCCCGGGGATGCAGCCATGAACAGGATGTTTGCGATTATCGAGCGCGAAATGCGCAAGTTCTTCCGCTCTCCGACACTGATGGTGACGGCGATGATCTTTCCGCTGATTCAGCTGATCATCCTGGGGAACGCGTTTGGCGGAAAGATTCGCGATGCACGAGTGGCGATTGTGGACGAGGACCACGGCGTGCAGGCAGTGCGGATTCAGGAGGCGTTCCGCTCGGTGCAGGCGAATATTCGGACGTTTGTGGCAGTGCCATACACGGACGAAGTGAAGGCGCGGGAGGATGTGAGGCAGGGACGGCTGGAGGGAGCGCTCATTATTCCGGCGCAGTTCTCACGGCGCTATTACGAGGGCGAGAATCCGCAGCTTGGGATGGTGGTCGATAACAGCGACCAGTTTATGTCGAACTCCATCCAGGCGAAAATGCAGGAACTGGTGACGGCGCTGAACCAGCCGCCGGCAACGGCGAAGCGAGTGCCCACGGATGTGGCGCTGGAGGTCGTTGAGCTGTATCCGTACGTAGAGTATCTGAAGTACCTGCTGCCGGGATCGATCACGCTGGCTATGTTTGTCTCGGTGATGATTGGCGGGGGAATGCTCTACATCGACGATAAGGCGCGGGGAGTGCACGAGGGCTACCTTGTGACTCCGATTACGGCGCTGGAGATGGTGCTGGGGCTGAACCTGGCGGGAGCGCTGAAGGCAATCATGGCAGGGTGCACGCTGACAGTGCTGGGATCACTGATTGCTGGGCTGGGCTCGTCTTTTGAGCCGAGCCGGGTGCTGCAATGGTTCCTGTTGATCTGCGCGACCTCGTTTGCGTTCAACGGAATGATGTTCCTGCTGATGGTGCGGGTGGAAGATCCGCTGGTACCGAGGGCGATGTTCGGGATTCTAAACACGCTGCTGTATTTCCCAAGCGGAGCGATTTACCCGGTGCAGGCGTTTCCGAAGTGGCTGCAGGTGATTTCATACGTGGACCCCTTCAGCTACGCGGTGCACGGGCTGAAAGCGACACTGCTGAAAGAAGCGACGTGGGCGGCATGCTCGCAGGACCTGCTGTATTTATCGCTGTTTGGGTTTGTGAGCCTTGCACTGTCGGTGCCGCTGTTCAAACGGACGCTGTAACCGCAGGGGAGCGGTGCGGTAACGATCAAAGGGAGCGGGCGGCGGGTACGAGCTGCTGCCATATCTCGAGGACGCGGCGCTGGGCTGCGTCCTTATCCATGCTGTTATCAATCACAAAATCGGCGAACTTCACCTTTTCGGATTCAGGCATCTGGGCGGCCATTCGGCGTTCGACTTCGATTCTGGCGGCGTCGAGGGTGATGGCGGCGCGAGCGGCGAAGCGCGAGATCTTCTGCTCAAGTGGGCAGGTGACGACGATCAGCTTGTCATAACGCGAGCGGCCTCCGGCTTCAATGAGCAGGGCGGCCTCGCAGATGGCGACGGCGCGGGGATGATTCTTTCCCACATTGCGCGTCCAGTCGTCTTCATAGGCGAGAACGGCGGGGTGGACGATGGCGTTGAGTTCGGCGATGCGATCCGGGAAGGCGATGGCGGCGAGTGCGGGGCGACTGATACTCCCGTCGGGGGCGAGAATGCCGGGGCCAAAGGCTCCGACTATGCGAGCGTACACAGTCTGGCCGGGAGCCATGAGACGGTGCGCTACTTCATCGGCGCGCACGGTATGGGCTCCGAGCTTTGCGAACATGGCGAGGATGGTGGTTTTGCCACAGGCGATTCCGCCAGTCAAGCCAACGTTCAGCATGGAAACAGTGTCAAGCCTGGGTGGGCATTCGCGCAAGCTGCGGATTGGATTGACGTGCGGCTACCCGGGATATAGATTGAGGGCACTCTTCAGCGGACTATAGAGTGAGCGAGATTTGCGGTAGAAAAGTCATCCGGCGGCGGAGAGGTTCTGGAGGAATCATGCGAAGAGTAAAGCAGTTAGCGGTAGCGGTGGTGATTTGTGTGGCAGCGCTGATGGCCGTGCCGGCCATGGAAGCGCAGCAGGGGGCACCGATACCGGAACAGATTCTTACGGGGAAGACGGTGTTTGTTTCCAACGGCGGCAGCACATACGCGGCGGTACGCAGCAACCAGGTGTACGAGAGCTTCTACCTGGCACTGAATGCCTGGGGGAAGTACAAACTGGTGACCAATCCAGCGAATGCGGACCTGGTGTTTGAGATCAGCTTTTCATCTCCGGCGGGAGACGCGACGGGCGGGACATCGTTCCGCGAACCGCAATACAAGTTGGTAATTGTGGATGCGAAGACACGGATCGCGTTGTGGACGATCTTTGAGTTTGCGCAGCCGAAGAACGTGGAGAAGGCGACCGCCGCACTGGTAGAGGACGTGAGGGCCCTGGGCATTCCGGTAGCTCCAAAGGCCGCGGCAGCCCCGGCTCAGGCTCCAGAGAAAGAGAAGAAGCCCAGCCATATCTGGTGAGGCGGTTGTGTATTATGTGAGGCATGGAAAGCAGAGCACAAGGGAAGAAAGTGCGCCTCTTTAATTCGCATGAGACGGCGCGTGCGCAATCCCTGGAGGGGACGCCTCTTGCGGGGTTCGGACAGCGAGCGATGGCCTTCGGGATCGATTTCCTTGTTGTCCTGATGTTTTTTGCCCCGATTGATTTTGCGAGGCAATACCTCTGGATGAAGTTTCACCACGAATTGGATAAGCCGCAAGTGAGCATTCGGGTGGAATTTGATCCGCGACACCTGGAAGATCTGGTCTTTCTGATTGTGTATGCGGCGCTGTGCCTGTGGCTGACGAATGGGCAGACGCTGGGGAAACGGCTGCTGCGCATCCGGGTGGTTTCCCTGACGCGGCCGAAGATCACGCTGTGGCAGGCGGTGGAGCGAGGGCTGGGGTACGGCGCGTCGCTTCTGGAAGGCGGGTTCGGATTTATCCAGTACTTTATTCACCACAACCGGCAGTGTGTCCACGATCGGATTGCGGAGACGATCGTGGTAAAAGAACCGCGCCGGGTGCCGGCGGGGACAGTTTTTGCAAGGGCCGGCGAAGATGGTGCGGATTGACACCGCCCGCCCTCGGACTTTATCCTTGTAATCTGTCCTGAGGAGTGTTTCCCGCCAGGAGTAAGGGTGTTGTCACAGCTCAAGGGTTGAGCTGCCGAGTCCCTTGCGTCTCATTCGCTTACAAGCGATGCGGTTGCTATCTACCGGCTGGGCTGGGCTTCGGGAGCATGTTGCATGAAGATACGCATTCAAGATCTGGAAGTCCGGAACCTGGAATTTGAGCACCAGTTTCAGGCGGGTGAAATTGATTTTGGTTCGGAAGTGCGGCAGGTTGGAGTGCTCCAGACTGACGGGCGCGCCGAGCTGATTCGAGAACACCACGGCGGGAACAAGTCGATTGAAGACATCCGCCTGGTGGGCAAGCTCGATGGCCGCATTGAAGTGAGTTGTGCACGGTGCCTGGAGCCGGTGGAAATACCGATCTCACGCTCGTTTGACCTGTTGTACCGCCCGCTGGAGTCTGAAAGAGGCTCGGACGAGGTGGCGATCAACGAAGCGGAGACCGAGATTGGGTACTACTCGGGCGAAGGGATGGAGCTGGAGGATTCGCTACGCGAGCAGATTCTGCTGGCGGTACCGATCAAGACGCTCTGCCGGTACGATTGCAAGGGCCTGTGTGTGACCTGTGGTGCGAACCGCAATGAGCAGGTATGCGGGTGTGAGCAGGGCAAACCGGACCCTCGCTGGGCGGCGCTCGGCGACTTGAAGAACAAATTGCAGTAGCGCCCAAGGGCGAATTTGAGTTTGCGGCCCCGATGCGGCCGCACGGAATTGAAAGGTAGTCGATCATGGCAAATCCTAAACGGCGACACTCGAAGCAGCGTACGGCACTCCGCCGCGCACACGATCACCTTACGGCACGCTCGTTGAGCGAGTGTCCGAACTGTCACGAAGCCAAGCTGCCACACCGCGCCTGCGCGAAGTGCGGACACTACAAGGGCCGGGAAATCGTTGAGGTTGAAAAGGCCAGCTAGGCCTTCCCCCGGGAACGATGTCAATTACCATCGCGGTCGATGCCATGGGCGCAGACCGCGCCCCCAAGCCTGAAATTGAGGGCGCGATACTTGCCGCACGGCAGTGTGATGTCCGGGTTTTACTGGTAGGGCAACAGGATGTGGTGAGCGCGGAGTTGGCTCACCATCCCGAAGCCCGCAGCCTGCCCATCGAAGTAGTTCATGCCTCCGAATTCATCGGCATGGATGAGAAAGCGGCACAGGCGGTTAAGCAGAAGCGCGACTCGTCGATGCGGGTCGGGTTGCGCCTGGTGAAGGACGGCACGGCTTCCGGATTTGTTTCCGCCGGAAACACGGGCGCTGCCATGGTGACGGCGAAGATGGTGCTGGGAGTGATTCCCGGCGTGGACCGTCCGGCGCTGGCCACGGTTTTTCCGACGGCGGCGAACACGGCCACGATCATGCTGGATGTGGGCGCCAACGTAGATTGCAAGCCGCAAAATCTCCAGCAATTCGCGATCATGGGAGACATCTACTTCCGCACGATTTTCAGCGGACGGTTTCCCACGGCCAGCCATCCGCGGGTGGGGCTGCTCTCGGTGGGTGAAGAAGAGACCAAGGGCAACGACCTGACGCGAGATGCGTTTCAACTCATCAAATGTCTTCCACTGAACTTTCTGGGCAACGTGGAAGGCCGCGACCTGTACAACGGTCGCGCCGACGTGATTGTGTGCGACGGATTTGTGGGCAATGTGGCTTTGAAGGTGAGCGAAGGGCTGGTTGAGGCAGTTCGCGCGATCCTGAAAGAGTCACTGCAATCGAGCTTTACCCGGCAAATGGGATACCTGCTGGCGCGCGAGGCGTTCAAGGACTTCAAGAAGCGGCTGGATTACTCCGAGTACGGAGGAGCGCCACTGCTGGGGTTGAAGGGCGTTGCGATTGTGAGCCATGGGTCTTCGAACGGGACGGCGATCAAGAACGCGATTCGCGTGGCGGCGGAGTTTGCGCGCTCCGGTTTGAACGAGAAGATCGAACATGAGATTCACGCGTCGCGGGAGCAGGTCAACGCCAGCGAAAAGGATTAGTATCTGTGAGAACGCTGCCGAGGTGGCAGTGTTCAAAGGTCCAGCAGCAAAGCACGGTTCGAGCCGTGACCATCTTCGGTAGAACGCCGGGGGGCCACATTGGCCCCAGCAAAGCGCGAGCGGCTTCTAATTCGCGCTTCGAGACACCAGCACTCTTGCACGGAGCCATCCATGGCAAACCGCATTCCCGGACTTGTATTTTTGTTTCCCGGCCAGGGTTCACAGGCGGCCGGAATGGGCAAGGAACTTGCCTTCCATCACATAGCAGCGCGACGCACGTTTGACGAGGCCGACGAGGCACTGGGCTATTCGCTCAGCCAACTGTGCTATGAGGGGCCGGACGAGAAGCTCCGGCTCACGGAGATTACTCAGCCGGCGATTCTGACGGTTTCCATTGCAGCGGCGCGGGTGCTGGCGGAGGCTGGAATTGAGCCGAGCTTTGTGGCGGGGCACTCACTGGGTGAGTATTCTGCACACGTTGCGGCGGGAACGCTGAGTTTTGCGGATGCAGTGCGGACGGTTCGCAACCGCGGTAAATATATGCAGGAGGCCGTGCCTGTGGGAGTGGGCGCGATGGCCGCAATCCTAATGTTGAGCCTGGAAGATATTCGGGCGGCGTGCATTGAGGCGGTATCCGAATTTCCCGGTGAGGTGTGTGAGCCGGCAAATATCAATTCCCCGGGGCAGGTGGTAATCAGCGGATCAAAAGCCGCAGTGGAGAAGGCAGCCGAGCTCTGCAAGCACAAGGGCGCCAAGCGCGCGGTGATGCTTCCGGTGAGCGCACCCTTCCATTGCAGTCTGATGCAACCGGCGCAGGAGCGACTGGCGGCGGATCTGCACGTGCTGAACTTTCATGCTCCGCAGATTCCGGTGATGTGCAATGTGGATGCGGTGCCGGTGTGCGATGGGGAGAAGTCCCGCGAAACACTGATCCGGCAGGTGACGGGCGCGGTGCAGTGGGAGGCATCGATGAAGGCGCTGATTGCGCAAGGGGCTACACAGTTTGTGGAGGCGGGGCCGGGATCAGTGCTGACAGGACTGCTGCGCCAGATTGATAAGACGCATGGGTGCCTGAATGTAGAACACGAGGCGACGCTACAGAAGGCAAAAGCGCACTTCGGTAAGTAAGGTTGCGAAATATTGGAAAGAAAGGACGGCCTGCCGAGGTGGCAGGCCGTTTTCCTGTTGGGGAAGAGATTCACTCCACCATCTCATCGGGAGAGAATCCAAGCGTCTTGTCTTTGAATTCGACGCGTACGGAACAGAGCTTCTTGCGCTCGTTGACGCGAACACCGATGACGACTCCGCTGGCGTTGGGCTTAGGCTTTTGTGCGGCGACGATTCGGTAGGAACTGATCGGTCCCCATTCGCCGCCGGGGCCCCAATCCAGGTAAAACGCCCGGAAAGCGTAGCGCTTGTAGTCCAGGGGGTGCTGCTTCCAGTCTGGATCGTTCATCCAGATGCCGTAGGCGCCTTCGAAATTCTTAGCTTGCAACTGGGCGAAGAACTTTCCGACACGGCGCTCCTCGGGCCAGTAGCGATTCATATAAAGGGTGATGGCGATTGTGATGACAACGAGGATAGCGAGACCGACCACGATACGACGGCGGCGGGCTTTTGCCTCGTCGTAGGGCTGAGCGTCAAACAGTGTAGTGGACATGGCTGAGCTCCAAGCTAAGAACCCGGAGGACAAAAGTCAACCGGAACCCGCTGCGGAGTGCCGTTCGGGTGGTGCTTACGGAGCTACTGGAGAGGCAACGAGCATGCGCTTCCGCCGTTTGGGTCAACTAGCACCGGATTCATGTTATCTGAGCAAAAACCACGATTTCCGGTTGTCCCGACGATGGACGGAGTTCCCCAGACGTTGTAGGAACTCACGGGGATGCCCGCGGGATTAGTGATCTGGAAGTTGTATCCGCTCTTGGGGCAGACGGCGGTATTGCATCCGAGGACCCAGTCCAGAACCCCGGCGTTGGAGGAACTGGTGGGACCGCCGCCAGCGGGGGCGGCAAGTTTGTTGAGGGTGTCAGCGTAACCGACGGTGGGATAGTTAGTTGCGTAGGTAACCTGTGCGGTGTTGATGGTGCGGATCGAATAGACGGCCGAGGCTTCATTGGCGGCGATTTTGCCGTGCATGAAGCTGGGGACGGCGATTGCGGAAATAATGAGAATAATCGCAACCACGATGAGCAATTCGATGAGAGAGAATCCGCGTTCCTGCATATAAACTCCGTTACTGCAATCGGCAAGCCAAACGTCGCTGGCACAAGCAGCAGCGTCCCGGCAAAGTTGAAAACTGCCAAGCAAAGCATCCCGGGGAGGGAGAGCACAATATAGCAAGGATTGTTGCCGGAAAGAACCCCCGGGAGAGGAATTCTGGCGTAACCAAAGGCCACCGACCAGGAGGTCAGTGAGGAAGACGCCCGCCCCGCAGGGCGGACTGGATTGCGGCGAATGGCTTAGAGATTGACTCCTTCGGTTCCGGTGCGAACCTGGTTCATGGCACGGCCAGCGGTGGTGCGGACCTGTTCAACGCCGCGCTGAATGCGTTCGCGGCCCTGCTCATAGCTTTCCCTGGCGGATTGTGCGAGGTCGCTGGCGCGCTCACCCAGATTCTCCCGGGTATCTTCTCCGCTCATCGGGGCAAACAGCACCCCAAGACCAATTCCCAGCCCTAGGCCAAACAAGAAACTCCTCATGATATCCCTCCTAATGGACGGTGAGGCAGCGTCACGGACGCTCCTCCCAGCCGCGGGCTCGTGCCCGGGGCTTATTGCTTGCTGAATGAGTATGGCCGCTCAGTTTTTCGCGGCCTCTTAAACAGATGCTGCCGCACTCCCAAGGTTTGCCGCAGAGGTAGCGACGGGGAGCGGCGCGGATGCAGAAAGCAGAACGCCCCGGACGGGCAGTCCGGGGCGGGGAGATATTTGCGAGGAGACTACTTCAAGTCGTCGAGGTGCGCCTTGGCGATCTGACCAATGACGTTCTTTGGATTGTCCTTGGAAAGCTGGTCGTAGAGGACCTTGGCCTTGTCGGGTTGATGCTGGGAGACATAAATATCAGCGAGTGCGAGCTGAGCATTTGCCTTCGGCACGGTGACAGAGGGCTTATCGATCAGAGTCTGGAGCAGGTTGATCGCGTCTGGCTCGCGGCTTTCGTCACGGTAAACGGATGCGAGAGCGTACTTTGCCAGGGAGGCCAGCTCCTTGCGGCGGGTATTGCTGAGGGCGCGGAGCTGATCCTCAGCAACTTTGAAGTTGCCAAGTTCCTTTTCCGTGAGGCCAGCAAGGTATCGGGCGTACTGGCCTGAACCGGTCCAGCCGTACTGGTCACTGACGGCGTAAAAGGCCTTCTTGGAAGCGATGAGGCGTTCCTGATCGCTGTTGAAGGTGGTCATTCCGCCGGTGTTGGGCGTTCCGGGAGGTACGACGGCTGCGTTGTAGGTGACCAGAGCCTGACCGAGCGCGTTGGTTGCCTGCTCATCGCGAGAGGTCATGTACCAGAAAATGCCACCACCGAGGAGCGCGAGCACCATTACAGCGGCAACAATCTTCACGATTCCGGAGCGATGCTCCACAACCTCATGTACGGCTTCCGCGGCGGACGCGGCAAACTTGTCCTGCTTCAATTCATGACGGGTATAGCGCACGGGGATTCCTTCGCTGAACTATTGGAGAACTGCCTGAAAAACATGATGTTATCAGCCCGCTGCCGGGGAGGTCAATGAAGGGGGGTACGGAGCCCTCCTGAAACAGGCGAGAGCCCCGATATTCAAAACTTCAGGAAAGAAATCGATTGGCGGGGCGCTTACCGCTCTCCTCCGGCAGTTGAGGCAGCGGCTTTGGCGGCATCCTGGTCACGTACCTGCATGGAGTAATCCACCAGCATGCCGATTCCGATGAATAGCGGGATGATCCCTCCGATGCAACCGGCGAGCGGATTGCGGTCCCCAACCACCCAGGAGATCAAGAACATCCCGAGGATGATTCCCACGCCGACGGCGATCAGGATGATACCGCCCTTGCGGGTATTCGCAGCATTGCGCAGCGGGTCGGCCACTCCGGAGATCGGCAGAGGCTCTGGAGGCACGGGAAGGCCGCGGGCAATGGCAGCCATGCGTTCCTCACTCTGCAACTTACGGATGTGGAAGCGTTGGATGGAGATCACGAGTACGATTCCGAGCGTCATCGCAAAGGCCGCCACGGGGATGATGAATGGACTGTTGAATGGCTCCATGGTTCAGTCTCTCCTTTTCTTTTTCTGCCGGGGTTAGACCGCGCCCTGCGAGAAAAGTTTCATGCCGCAGGATGAAACTTTCTGCGATATTCTCAGTCTCACATTTCTTGATTACTCCGGCCGAGTTCGAGGTAGTAGTTGGCGAGCACCAGTCTATGGTGTTCCGGTCCTTGACCCGGCTGGTGGGCAGCAGAGAGCACGTGGAAGACCTGGCGCAAGAGGTATTCATTCGGCTCTTTCGGGGGATGCAGCAGTTCCGAGGAGACTCGCAACTGACCACATACCTGTACCGAATCATCTTGAATGTGGCGCAGGATGAGTGGAAGCGCCGCCGAGCGGAGCAGAACAGCACATCATTGAGCGAGCCAGAGGCGAACTGGGATGACAGACTGCCGTCAGGGGAGCGCAACGCGGAGCAGATACTGAGCGGATTGCAACTTGCGTCGCAGCTCAATGAATCCCTGGCAGAACTGAGCGAAGCGGAGCGCACGGCGATTATTCTGTTTCATCAGGAAGACTGCACCTACGAGCAGATTGCGCTTGTGCTGCGCCTGCCGATCGGAACGGTGCGCACGCACCTGCACCGCGGGCGTCAGAAATTGAGGAAGCTCATGCAGGAGAGGATAAGTCCATGCGCGAAGATCGCAATCAGCCGGAGTTGAGTTGCGCCAGGTTGCAGTGCGAACTGCGGAGCGAGCCGCGTTCCGGGCTCACCAGTGCACAACTGCATCACCTTTCGACTTGCGTCGAGTGCATGGAATTGCTGATTGTGCGCGGCGTGGAGAACGCGCCCGCGCAGGACATTCCGGCAGGCTTTGCGGCAAAGGTCTGCGCGGTGCTGCCAATGGTAAAAGAACCGTCCCGGTCGCCATCGAAAAGGCGGCTCAGTGGGGAGAACTTTGCTCTCGTCCTGTTGTTGTTACTGTGCTGCGTGGGGAGCGTCACCTATGCAACGCATCCCTGGAACCTCAGCGCGCAGGGAGCGTCGGGCATTGTGCTCGCGGTGACTCTGCTGGTGGAGACGGCATCCTTCGCACTCTGGCTGGGACTTCGTAACTCTTCCAATTAATTCTCCATCCAGCAGAGCTGGCGCGTGCTTATTCAGTGCGGAATCTGGATTGCCCTGCACCGCCTCCATCCAAGAACTCTCGAACATTTCTGACGAATGTTGCAGGCGATTGTTGCGGGCCGGAGTGCAACCTTGCTGGCCTGCTCTCCATCCCAAGTGCGTTCTGCGCAGGCTTCAGCTTCTCTGGCTTTCTGGCCCGCCATCACCAAGGGCCAACAGCTTTGCAAGCCGCCGGAGTGGACGTTGCGGGAGATGCATTGCGATGGTCCTCCGGTACCACCGAAACGACACCACCTAAACGACGCACTACTCCCTGCCTGGGGCAGGGACTGCTGGGAGGAAGTATGCAGGTCAGAAATCTGGAAATGGGCCTTTGGAAGAAAGCGGCCACTCAAGCAAGTCTGTTTGCCTTAACTGCCTTTGCGATTAGCGTTGGCGTTTGCGCACTGCCGATTGCCGGCGCAGCTCAGACGGCTACGCAGACCACGGAATCCCTAAGCCTGATCGGTACGACTACGATTCATAATCTGCCGACGGGGAGCGGCGCGCTGCAGACTCCAGAGATTGATTCGCGCAGCATCGACTCAGGACTGGATGGAGCCCTGACGATCAACGGTGCGAGCCTCTCCAAAGCGGCGCAGAGGCAGCGGGTGAACCGGCCGATCCCGAGCAAGGAAGCTGGGCGGGTGAGCGCGGCGGCGATGCTGGCGGGCGTAAACACGAACGGAATCTCTCTGCCGTTGCCCGAGCCTGTGGCAAAGGGCAGCTACGTGAGCAACTCACAGGCGCACGGGTTCTTCGGATTCAACGGATTGAGCCATGTGGACCAGCGCACCGCAAATGGCGGGAACCAGTTCAGCCTTGAACCTCCCGACCAGGGACTGTGCGCGGGACATGGCTTTGTGGTGGAGACGGTCAACGACGTGATTCGTGTGTACAGCACGAGCGGCCACGCGCTGGCAGGTGTCGAGGATATGAACACGTTCTTCGGACTGGCTCCGGCGATTAACCGCACGACAGGGGTAACCGGACCGTTCCTGTCTGATCCCCGATGCTATTACGACCGGCAGACCGGCCACTGGTTTGTTACCGAATTGATGGAAGACAATGGCAAAAATGCGGGGGCCTCGAACCGGAATTTCAACCTGATTGCGGTGAGCCAAACGAGCGATCCGACGGGGACGTTCACGGTCTTCAAGTACGACGTGACCGATGACGGGCTGAACGGAACGCCAACTCACGCCGGTTGTCCGTGCTTTGGCGATCAACCGCTGTTTGGGGCGGACCGATTCGGTGTTTACCAGTCCACGAATGAATTCGGAAGCGGCTTCAACGGCGCGCAAATCTATGCGATTTCCAAGCAGGAGCTTATTGCCGCGGCAGTTTCGTCGTCGGCTCCGTTGCCGGTGGTAGTGCATATCGATGCATCGCAAGCATTGGTTCCGTTTGGGGGGCTTTCCTATTCGGTGCAGCCGGCGACCTCACCCAGCGGCAACTCGGACGAGGAGGATTCGGGCGTTGAGTTCTTCTTGAGCGCGCTCCAGTTCGGCAATCCGGGGTATGAAGTGTATGACAACCGGATTGCGGTGTGGGCGCTGAGCAACACGCGGTCCCTGCGTTCTTCCTCGCCGTCGGTGAGACTCAGCTTCAATGTATTGAGTTCGGAAACCTACGGGCAGCCGGATCCCGCGAACCAACTGGCCGGACCCATTCCGCTGGGGGCCTCCCTGGGCGACCCGGAGGAACTGATCAATACCAACGATGACAGGATGAACCAAGTTGTGTATGCCGACGGACTACTTTGGAGCGGAGTGAATTCCAAACTTTCGGTCGGAGGGGCCAGCCAGACCGGCATCGCATGGTTCGCGGTTCGCCCATGGTTCGCAGGAGCGAATGTTCAGGGCCGGATTGCAAACCAGGGGTACGTTGCAGTGCGAGGCAACAACGTGTTTTATCCGTCACTGGGAATCACCGGAGAGGGGAATGGAGTGATCGCATTCTCACTTGCGGGAAGCGACTACTTCCCGAGCTCGGCTTATGTGGCATTGCATGACGGTGACGCCGGGCGAGAGGTGCATATCGCAGGCGCAGGACAGGACCCCGATGACGGATTCACCGGGTATCCGCAATATAGCGGCGGCAACGTTGGACGCTGGGGGGATTACTCTGCGGCGGTGGCGGATGGCAGCAATGTCTGGTTCGCCAGTGAGTACATTCCGAATGCTTGCTCGACGCTGGCACTGCCCTGTCGCACTACGCTCGCAAACTGGGGCACGTTTGTGGCAAAGATCGTACCGTAAGCTGACGGCAATCCGTGGGCAGTGCTTCAGGGCGCTGCCCACTTCCGACTCCCCCGCGAATCCCTCCGCATTCGTGCCATTGAAAAAGTTGAGCTAATTCCGCACAATAGCGGGGTTCCCGAGTAGCACTCGGATTCCTCTGCGACACAGGATGCTCATGGCTTTTACGCTGGAACTGGATCGTGTCACAAAGACGTTTGACGAGTTTGTAGCCGTCAATGATCTCTCGTTCAACATTCCCGCAGGTGAAATATTCGGATTGCTGGGCCCCAACGGGGCAGGCAAGACGAGCAGCATCCGCATGATGATTGGAATCACTGTTCCGGATTCCGGGGCAGTTCGCGTGTTTGGGCAACCGCTAACGCGGAAACTGCTGGACCGTGTGGGCTATCTGCCGGAAGAGCGCGGCTTGTACAAGAAGATGAAGATCATCGAGAACCTTGTGTTCTTTGCGCAACTCAAGGGGCTTGCCGTAGGCGACGCTACGCGGCGCGCAAACCAATGGCTGGAACGCCTGGAACTTGGGAAGTGGGGAAACTCGAAGGTCGAGGAACTCTCCAAGGGCATGCAGCAGAAGGTGCAATTCATCGCAGCGGTCATCCACGAACCGGAGTTCATGATTCTTGACGAGCCGTTCAGCGGGTTGGATCCGGCGAGTTCGCTGGTACTGAAGGATGCGTTGTTGGATCTGAAGAAGCAGGGCAAGACAATTCTGTTCTCAACGCATCGCATGGATACCGTGGAACGGCTGTGCGATTCGATCTGCCTGGTGAACCAGGGACGAAGTGTGCTGCTTGGCGTGCTGCGGGACATTAAAGCCAGCTACGGACGGAGCAGCGTCCAACTGGAGTACGAAGGCGAACTGCCGCTCTTGCATGATCCCACGCTTGTGGCGAGTTCGAATGATTTTGGCAACTACGTGGAACTTCGACTCGCCCCGGGGGCCGACCCGCAGCGTCTTCTGGCACAGGCGATGCAGACGGCTACGATCCGCAAGTTCGAACTGGTGGAACCCTCACTGGAAGAGATATTCATTGACACGGTCGAATCGACGAAGGCGGTGAGCAGCCATGCGTAACCTTTTCCTGATCATCCGCCGCGAGTACCTGGTACGCGTTCGGACCAAGGCGTTCTTGATGTTTACCGTGCTCATGCCCTTGCTGATCGGTGGCGCGGTTGTGCTTCCCAGCCGGCTAATGATTCACGCAGCGGGGACAAAACACATCATGATTGTCGCCGCAGACGGCGCCCTGGCAAATTCGATGAAGAGCGAGCTGGCATCCTCGCGCGCTTCTGACGACGACGATGCCTCACAGGAGAAGAAGCAAGCCAAGCCTGACTATGACGTAGATGTGCAGACAGCGCCCTCGGAAAACTTGCGTGAGCGGCTGACGACGCAGGTTCGCGATGGCGGACTGGACGGTTTTGCATGGATTGAGCCCGATGTGGAGACAACGCGCAAGGCTACGTTTTATTCGCGCAATGCCGGAGATTTTATTGAGGCCACGATGGTGAACCGGGCGTTGCGGTTCGCGCTATGTGAGCGGCAACTCGCGGAGAAAGGACTTTCTCCGGCTCAGGCGAAGACTCTGCTGAGTCCGGTGAACCTGGACACCGTGCACATCGACAAGCAAGGGAGCAACAAATCCAACGGCATGGGTGCGTTCTTCCTTCCGTTTCTGCTGCTGATCGCAATCTATACGACAGTGCTGGTCTATGGGCTGTACGTCATGCGTTCGGTGATCGAAGAGAAATCGTCACGGGTCTGCGAGGTTTTGCTTGGCAGCGTGACCCCGATGCAGTTGATGGCCGGCAAGATTATTGGCGTGGGCGCAGTGGGACTCACGCAGATTGGCATCTGGGGGGCGGCAGGGACCGTTCTTGGGACTGGCAGCTTTGCCATGGCACACCAGTTCATGGGCGACAGCATGAAGGACGCGCATATCTCAACCGGGGCACTGGTGCTCTTCCCGGTGTTTTTCCTGCTGGGCTATGCGACGTACTCCTGCTTGTACGCGGCAATTGGGGCGATGGTGAACAGTGATGAGGAGGCACAGCAGTTGCAGTTCCCCGTGACGCTACCGCTCATTGCCTGCATGATTTTCGCGACTGCCATTATTCGCGATCCCAATACGCCGCTGGCGTTCTGGTTGTCGATCTTTCCGCTGACGTCGCCAATCATCATGTTTGTGAGAGCGACAGAGAGCATGCCGCCGACGTGGCAAATTGCGCTTTCCATCGGCATCAGCGTGCTTTCGATTTACGGACTGGTATGGGTGACTTCGCGCATTTACCGGGTGGGCATCCTGATGTATGGAAAGCGCCCGACGCTCCCGGAGATTCTCAAGTGGTTGCGTTACACGTAATTCCATTTACAGAAACCAGAAAAGCTCCCGGCTGGGAGCTTTTCTTTGTCATCAGGCCAGACTACTTCAACTTGGCGCGCGCCTCGGCCATCATGCTTTCGAGCTTCGCGCGGTCAGCGTAGGTGGGATTGATCTTGAGCACGGACTCCCATGCGGCAATTGCTCCCTTGGGATCGTTTTTCCCATTCAACTTCACAACGCCAACATTGAAGAGGGTCTGAACATGGCGGGGATCATCCTTCAGCGCCAGGTCAAATTCCTTCAAGGCACGATCAGAGTCTCCGTTGTAATAGTAGGAAATTCCCATGTCGGTGCGAACGTCAGGGTTCTTTGGCGACTCGTTGAGGGAGCGGGTGTAATAACCGATGGCGGTAGCCCACTGCGAGGCGTCGAAGTAAATGTTGCCGAGCTCGGTGAGTGCGGAAACATCCTTGGGATTGGTATCCAGCCTTTGCAGGAGCGGCTTCACCTGGGCCTCCAGCATCTGGGCAGGTGCGGGAACAGATGGCGGCAGGCTGGCAGTCGAAGTGGAGGCGGTGGAGGTAGAAGTGTCTGCCGGGGTGGTTCCGGAACTGTGCAGGTGGTAGCCTACCAGTCCGCCCACGATCAGCACGACCACTATTGCGGTGTAAACCTGCGTATTCGTCCACCCCGCGGACTTTCTGGAGGATTGATTCATCGCCATTGACTGATTTCTCCGGGGACGCGCCGCTCACGGAACAGAAAGTTCCGCACGGAATTCCGCAGTGGCCCGCGCGCCCTACCCGAGACATGGTATCCCGAGCGAAGGTCGAGAACAAGCAGTGCAGAAACGTCCCCGGCTCCAGGTTCCGGAACCGCCACCCCGGCAATGCGATGCGCTGAGGTTACTTCTTCGGGTTCTTCTTGCCGAACAGTCCGACGAGCCCATTGACGGTGTCTTGAGCGGTATTGCCGTTGTTCTGCTGCTGGTTACTGGCGGCCGCGCCCGGGGCTTTGTCGCCGGAGAGTGCACCGAGTACGCCGCCAAGGCCACCGCCGGAGCCGCCCAGCTTTCCAAGGACACCTTGGGTAAGCTGTCCGGGATTGGAGAAGCTGGGTAAAAGATTGCTCATTCGCATCTTGGCCATTGCTTGCATGTCCGGCGCAACCTTGGGGGCGGGGATAGTCCCAGTTACCAGCACAGGGATAACAATTTCACCATTCTTGTTGGCCATTGCGGTGTTCATCAATCCACCGATGGCGGTTCCGCCAACCTGCTGAGAGCTGCTTTTTGAAAGAACGGCGGTGGCTTGCATGTTCAAACCTTGATCCACCAAAGAAGCGGTTCCCACGGCAGCAATGGTCCCGGCGTCTGTAAGCGCCTTAAGATCATTGGTTGTGGCACGTCCATCTTTTATGTCGAAGGTGCCAGTCAGTTCTGAGATGTGGGTGGCTCCGTCGCCGATTTTGCTGGCTCCGGTGAACTTTCCGATGGCGCCCAATTGCTGTGCCATGTCAACGCCGGTGAGCTTGCCGTCATTCAGGTTGAGGGTGATACGCCCGGTGAGGGTCTTGAGTAGGTCAGTTCCTGGAGGCGCCATATTCAGGTTGATCTGAAGTGCGTTTGCGACAACACCACTGACCTTGAGCTGCGCAGCTCGAATGGTGCCGGATACGGCGGGTCCAGCAAGCGGCCCGCGAGCGGTAAGGTCGGCGCTGAGGCTTCCGCTGGGATTCATTCCGGGGCTGAGCGCGACTCCAAAGGCTTCCGCTAGTTTGACCAGTTCCGCGATGGATGCGTTCTGTGTGTTGAGCTTGAGATCGGCCAGCGGAGGGGTGGTCTTTCCATTGATCGTGCCATTGATCCCAAAGGGGGCGGTGCCGATCTTAAGCTGGGTGTTGCTGACCTGAATTACCTCGGCCTTCAGATCGTCGTTTGCGTTGCAATTGAGTTCGATGGGATAGCCGAGCCTGTGTCCATGGGCGACAACATTGTCCATACGAACGGTTCCGCTCGTGGATACCTTTCCAGCGTCATTCTTGAATTTGATACTGCCGCTGATGTCTGCTTCCGTGCCCGCCAGCGCCTGCGAATTCAGATATTGCTGTGCGCTGCTCAGAGCAACCTGGTCGAGCTGAAGAGTAGCCTCGAAAGGCGTGCTGATCAATGTGGCGTCATCAATGGGGCCGCCGTGGCCATCGAGCTTGACGACCTGCTTACCGCCGCCTGGAAGGTGGGTGCTGAGAGATATCTCGAAGGGCTTGCCGGGAGCGTAGTCCCTGAGCAAAAGATCGATGTGGCTGTATTCCATGCGCGGCTGGTGCGTTTCAAGGTCGGTGACTGCCACCGCTCCATCGTCAATCTGGAAGCGGTCCAGTTGCAATGGCTTTGCCTGGCCGGAGGCCTGCTCCTCCTTTGTTTGCTGCGTGTTGTGTGTGCCTATGGTAGAGAAGTTCCACGCACCGTCTTCGGCGTGGATCAGTTCGACCTGCGGATGAACCATTCGCAGGCTTTCGACCTCTATATCCCGGCGAAGCAAGGGGCGAAGCTTCAGCCGGATGTCAAGTTCTGCAGTTTGTGCAAAGGGCCTTCCGGAGTTGTACTTCGGGTCTTCACCGATCACAGCATTTTGAACCTTGAAGGCCGGAGGGAACATTCCCAAGCTCATCTGTCCGAGCTCGACCTGCCGCCCTAGGTGGGCCTGCAGCTCAGATTGAATGCGGTCGTGATAGCGGTTTACATTGAGCAAACTGGGGAGCAGCGCGAGAAGTGCAACTACCACCACCAGTAAACTGCCTAGCACAATCAGTAGCTTCTTCATTTCAGCCTCGGAAAGAAACGGCGAGATTCTACCCGGATTTAGATGCAGCGCGCCATAGCAAAGGTGTTCTGTACCTGTCCACTGTGCGTATTCAAGGCGGATACGATGAAAGGGCAAATCAGGAAAAGGCCTATCGGCTGCAAACCTCAGTCCGGCTACAATGGCTGCAAGGAAGAGGGCTGGGCGTGCCAGTTCCGATGTAGCGTCCGATGAATGGCGAACTCATCAAACCCGAGCCGACTCCAGTGCGGGGGACAGGGATCCTTGAGGTTCTAGGTACCTTCCTGCGCTTGGGATGTCTCTCTTTCGGGGGGCCTGTCGCCCACATTGGATACTTCCATGCCGAGTTTGTAGGGCGCCGGAAGTGGTGCGACGAGAGCACCTTCGCGGAGATTGTAGCGCTGTCGCAGTCGATGCCGGGTCCTGCAAGCAGCCAGGCGGGGTTCGCGTTGGGAATACTGCGTGCCGGTTGGATGGGCGGGGTGGCCGCATGGGTCGGATTCACGATGCCTTCGGCGCTGCTGATGCTGGCATTTGCCTTCGGGCATAGGTTCCTAACGGGGAGCGTGGGACTTGGCGTAGTGCGCGGCCTGCAACTGGTGGCGGCAGCGGTGGTGGCACAAGCTATTCTTGCAATGCGCAAGGCACTGGCCCCAGATGCTGCGAGAGTAATCCTTGCTCTTGCGGCCGCAGTGATTGTCTATTTCGACGTGAGCACGCTGGCGGGGATCATTCTGGGTGCGCTCGGCGGGTTTGTGCTCCCCCGTCCGCAAAAGCAGAGCATGGCGCCGGCTCTTCCTTTTCGCATCTCCAGAACGGCGGGGCTTTTTGCCGCAATGCTGTTTGCAGCGCTGCTGATAGGACTGCAAGCCGCTGCATCGCTGAGTGCACGTAAGACGGGCTCATCTATCCAGCCAATTGAAGTCGCGAACGCTTTTTATCGCACTGGGGCTCTGGTGTTTGGCGGAGGCCACGTTGTGTTGCCGCTACTGGAGAAGTCAGTAGTGGCGCGGGGTTGGGTTGATCAGCAGAGCTTCCTTTCCGGATATGGTGCGGCGCAAGCTGTTCCAGGCCCATTATTTACCTTTGCTGCATATCTGGGCGCCCTGATACGGCCCACGCTTCATCCGGTGGCGATTTCAGCGCTGGCGCTAGGGGCGATCTTCCTGCCGGGTTTGCTGGCGGTTGTCGCGGTGTTGCCATTCTGGAGCAGTTTGCGCGAGCGGTGGTACGTTCAGGCTTCGCTACGCGGAGTGAACGCATCCGTGGTGGGAATTCTGGTTGCTGCGCTGGTGGGACCGGTTTGGCATGGCGCGATGCACTCCTTCGTTGACGTGGTGCTGGCGGTCGCGGCGTTTGGAGCACTTGTTCGCTGGAAGGCTCCGCCCTGGGCTGTTGTTGTCGGCATGCTCGGGATTTCGATTGTGAGGCCCTTCCTTTGAGGCTATGCCTTTCACGACTCCAGACCTGAAAGGGACTGCAAGCGGACGTTTCTTCTCGAGAAAGCGCACTGCCAGTTTATGTAGGTATATGAACCCCAAAGCGGCCACTGCTGCAACTTCGGCCATTCAGCAACTTGGGGGATGGGCGCGTTGTCCTACCGATTTCAGAGAGTTACAAAGCGCTCTGGCAATAGAGGCGGCAAAGCGGGAGCGTCTGCTGTTTGTTGCACAGGATGAAACTGTGGAGCCGGGGTTGAGGGAAAAGCCCCGGCTGTGTCCTTCGGTGCTCTAGTACCTCTCGGCTGTGTGCGTATATGATTCGCACCATCGCGCCGCATTCCGGCGCGGAGGATATCAGGGGATGTCCACCACAAAACCAGCAGCCGCGACCGCCACACGAAATCGCAAGGTGCCGACCGCTATCTACTTTGAGTCGGACCTACTGGCGCGCAATGCCGTGCTGCAATGCTCGCGCATCCAGCACGCGTGCTTTGAATCGCTCAACTCTGAACAGATGAGCGGGGAGAACGCATTTGTAGTGTCAGACCTGCGGCTATTTGCGGAGCACCTGAAGAAGCTGCGCGCGCCGAATCTCCGTGTCATCGTTCTCTCCGATCAACGCCTTCGGGACGCGAGACTGGACGGTACAGTATATGCGTACCTTCCGTTAGCTGCGCCGGCCCCGCTGCTGGAACGGATGTTTGACAATGCGATCGACCACATTCACCTGGTAGCAACGCGACGCGACGCCAATGACAGGCTTGCGCTTGCGAATGCAGAAATCTATGAACTGAACCACATTGGTGCGGCATTGAGCGCGGAGCATGATGCTCGCGAGCTGCTGGAGTTAATTCTAACCAAGAGCCGGGAAATCACTCATGCCGATGCCGGTTCACTTTACCTGGTGGAGGAAGAGGACTTTGAAGAGGGGGGAGCGCTGGTTCGCGACCATCGCAAACCTAAGAAATTTCTGCGGTTCAAGATGGCACAAAACGATACGGTGCAAGTGCGGTTCCGCGAGGCCACGCTTCCTATTAGTGAGAGTTCAATCGCGGGATATGTGGCGCAGCACGGCAAAGTTGTGATGATCGAGGACGCTTACGAGATGGAGAACTGGGTCCCATATTCCATCAACAAGCAGTTCGATACTGACTCGGGTTATCGCACGAAGTCGATTCTAGCGGTGCCCATGATGAATCCAAAGAATGAAGTTGTAGGTGTGGTGCAACTGATTAACGCCAAGCGGAATTGGCGTGCGCGGTTGGATACGGCGGAGTGGATTGAATCCGAAGTGCTTCCCTTTTCGACGCGACAGATGGAGATTGTTTCCTCGCTGGCGAGCCAGGCCGCGGTCGCCTATGAAAACAGTCATTTGTACGAGAACATCCATCGCCTGTTTGAGGGATTTGTGAAGGCGGCGGTCATGGCGATTGAACAACGGGACCCGACGACCTCCGGACATTCGTTTCGGGTTGCAAACCTCACGGTTGCGATGGCTGAGGCTGTGAATCGCGATCAGACATTTTTCCCGGAAGTGAAGTTCTCGCCCGAGGAGATGAAGGAGATCCGTTACGCATCGCTTCTGCATGATTTTGGGAAAGTAGGAGTGCGCGAAAAGGTATTGACCAAGGCGCGCAAACTGTATCCGGATCAGATGGATGTGATCCGCAGCCGGTTCAATTTCGCGCGGCGCACCCTGGAGGCGGAATGCATCAACCGGAAATTGCGGTTCCTAATGGATGAGGGGAGGGATGAATACCTGAAGATACTTCCCCGCTTCGACCTGGAACTCGATGGGCAGTTGAAAGAACTCGACAGCTTCGAGAGATTCATCCTCGAGTCTAATGAACCGTCCGTGCTGCCAGAAGGTTCCTTCGCGCTACTTGAAGAGATAGCTCAGCGGAAATTCGCGAATTTGGCTGGCGAGGAATGCCCGCTGCTCACACAGGAAGAGGTTCGCGTGCTGTCGATCCGCAAAGGATCGCTGGATGAAGGTGAGCGTCAGGAGGTCGAATCGCATGTTGAGCACAGTTATCGGTTTCTGAAGCAGATTCCGTGGACGCGAGAGATTCGCAATATTCCAGAAATTGCCCGCGGCCATCACGAGAAGATGAATGGCCAGGGATACCCGTGTAAGTGGAAGGCGAAGGCCATTCCATTGCAGACAAGATTGATGTCGCTGGCGGATGTGTTTGACGCGCTAGCGGCGGCCGACCGCCCGTACAAGGATTCGGTTTCCATTGAAGGCGCGCTGAAGATTCTGGAGCAGATGGTTGCGCTTGGCGAGATTGATGCGCAAGTGTACGCGTTGTTTGTTCGGGCCAAGGTCTATGAGCGGTGGAAGATCGACTGTTTCAAATACTAGTTGAGTTTAATGGAAGGCCCCGAAGTTCCTGGGGCCTTTTTGCGTGTTTAGGATTCGGAGGGCAAAGGCGCTGAGACGGTTTCGTCGAGCCGGTCTAGGTCAAGCAGCGCTTGGGTGCCTTCTTCGAAGAACATCATGGCAAACCTGCGGCCCCATTCCAGTTCATCCGCTGAATAGGAGGTGCGACTGTACACAGTTTGGGAATAGGTTTCATCCACCGCGTTGATGAGGACGAGGAATTCTGCCTCGGCCTCGATGAGTTGTTCCCTGCTCCAGCCATAGATAGGGCTGCTCGATGAAATTGGATGGACGACTGTCCAATTGGCTGGGAAGACAGCGACAAAATTCCGCTCCAGTTCCATGCTGTAGAAGCGCCTCACGCGTGCACCGGCCACCCGTTCGAATCTGCTGTGGACGAGGAGGGCCTGTACGTTCAGCAATTGGCTGCGCCGTCCGTTTACGATACGGAACTGGAAACTGGATTGGTCGCGGTAGGGGGCGATGAGAGCGGAACTGCTGTAACGCACTCGAGCATTGGGGCGCGAGAAGCGAGCGAACACCAATCCGGTGGCGACGGCAAGCGATAACAGGCCGAAGAGCGTCTGTAAAGCGACCAGTGCATTGGCGAGGAAGCTGACCGGGACGATGTTTCCATAGCCAACGGTGGCAAAGGTGTGGATGCTGAAGAAAAAAGCTCGCCAGAACAGAGGACCGTCGAACGTGCCTTGCAATGCCCCCGGGCCGAGAATGAGATAGCCGAGCGCGAAGAGCGCGTTTATTGCCATGTACCAGGCGCCGAGAAGCACAAAGAACCTTGTCCAACTGAGGTTGATCAGCGCATGGTAGCCAAACAGCTTGTCCAGCAGCCCTTCATGCAGCCGCCTTACATTGAAAGAACCGTCACGGTTGAGCAAACGGTATTGAGTGCGCAACGCCAGGCTCCCGAAGCCGAGGTCGCGGTCGAGTGGACGTTCCACGGGATTGGGAGGAACCGAGGGCGATCCCGATAGCGTGCTCATAGCAGAGTCTCCTCTGCGATGATTGATGCGGCACGACTGATATGGGATTCGCGCACAACCTATACTGCGAGGAAAGTCTCTAACTTCGCCGGAGTGCCTGCATGACCGAAACCATCACCGACTCCGCAAATCTCCTGCTGATTGGAGGCCTTGTAGTGTATGGGCTTTCGCTATTTGCAGACTATTCCGCGCGTGGCCGGTGGGCCAAGAACGTGACCTCACTGTTGGCGTCACTCGGCATCCTTGCACTTGCTCTAGCACTGGCTATCACTCCAGGGAACGCGGCGATGCTGGTGCGTATCGCGCAATCGGATGCCTCGAAGCTGTTGCTGGGAGTCAGCAGTTTTCTGCTCGTCCTCTCCATCGGAGCGTTTGGCGTGATTACATATTCCCGGCCGTTTCGACTGCGTCATGAAAAGAAAATCAACAGAGAATTGAATCGCGACCTCCCCAAAATTCCGTAAACTTGAGCACCGGCTAGGCCGCGCCGCTGTGAAAAACCTCTGAAAAACCCAGAGTATGTTGGGCGCACAAGGAGAATTTTGATGTGCGTCCGGAGCTGTGTTCATGCGGGTTTCGGCGCATGCGCGCGTTCTGTGTGAGACTTGGCGCTTGCAACTGAGCGGCTGGTTTGTTAAAACAAGTAAGCACGGTACGGCGCTAGAGGCGCTGGCGGGGCGGAAGCCGCGTTCGGATATTTAGAAACTTTCAAACCCTTGTAGAGCATGAATGCCTGCTTCGTTATTAAAAGCAGCGCACCTCAAAGTCAAACTCAACTTGTGAGCCGACCAGCGACGGCAGCGTGGCTGCGAAAACTGCTGGCGGCGACTTGCACGAAACATCAAAGTTTGGTAAAACAGAGAAGTTGATGCGCGGCCACGACGAGATCGTGAGAGTAGCCATCCGGTGCGAACTTGCAAAGTACTAGGCAGTCTGATAGGGTGAGTGAGTAGCAAAAACAGGGTGTGGCGCTGAGGTTGACAGAATCAAATCGGTTCTGCTAGTCTGAGAGAGTTGCAAACGGCCCGGCCACGGGCGAAACGGGAACAGAGCTTCCTGGCAGGATTCAGCGGTAACGCAGAATACCTTAAACGATCTTTAATTTGAACGAATGACTTTTTACCAACGCGCGATTAAACGCAGCCTTTGGGAAGAAGTCAGCTATATCGCGCGCTCCGCTGAGTAATCGAGGCGTCGAGCGAGGCAATCCTATACCAATTGGACCTTACCGCCGGGCACTTTCAAGTGCCGGGTTGGTTATGCGGTCTCGATGTGGGCGGGAAGCTTCCGGACGATATTGCATACAAGGTTTCGAGGACGGGCGATCGTAGCGTAGAGCTTGATCGTCGTTCACCGAGAGCGCCGCCTAGTGCGGAGAACGCGATCGGATCTTTGACAACAGGTTGAACGTGCCAGTCGTGAGAAAGATACTTGAGATTTATTTCGAGTGATCTCACAAGATAAGCTTTGTCGATAGATCCTGTCGATAAACGGTTTCCCGACCTCCGTC
>CAILAZ010000294.1 GCA_903832295.1 uncultured Acidobacteriota bacterium | reverse complement strand
TACCTGATGCCCTCGCGTGCTCACCTCATGGTGCAGGACGGCGACGAGGTCTCCCCCGGCGATGTGCTGGCGAAGATTCCTCGCGAGACCACCAAGACCAAGGACATCACCGGCGGTCTGCCGCGCGTTGTCGAACTGTTCGAAGCCCGCAAGCCGCGCGAAACCGCCATCATCAGCGAAATCGATGGTGTGGTGAAGTTCGGTGAAGTGGCCAAGGGGCAGCGCAAGATTTATGTGGTCGCCGACGACGGCACCGAAAAGGAATACTCGGTTCCCCGCGGCATTCACATCAACATGCAGGAAGGCGAACGCATCCGCGCTGGCGAACAGCTGATGGATGGGCCGCTCAACCCGCATGACATTCTTGCCGTCCTCGGCGAAAAGGAGCTGCAGGCTTACCTGGTCAATGAGATTCAGGAAGTTTACCGCCTCCAGGGCGTGGCCATCAGCGACAAGCACATCGAAGTCATCGTGCGCCAGATGTTGCGCTGGGTGAAGATCGAAGACGTGGGAGACACGAACTTCCTGCTCGAACAGCAGATTGACAAGTTCCGCTTCCGCGAGGAGAACGAGCGCGTGATCGCTCTCGGGGGCAAGCCCTGCACGGGCCGCGCTCTGCTGCTGGGCATCACCAAGGCATCGCTCTCCACAGACAGCTTCATCTCGGCGGCGTCCTTCCAGGAGACCACCCGCGTGCTCACCGAGGCAGCCATCACCGGCTCCATCGACGGCCTGCGCGGTCTCAAGGAAAACGTCATCGTCGGCCGCCTTATCCCGGCCGGTACCGGCATGGAGTACTACCGCAACGTGCAACTGGCTCCGGAACTCGAAGCTGCTGCCGAAAACGTTCAAGAAGAGATCCGCAAGGAGCAGGAGGAGTTTGAACGCAACCTCGAGCTCATGCGGACCGAAGGCGAGAACGAAGCGGAAGAGCTCACCGCCGAAGGCTAAACCACGCGCAAGCGTCCTACAGGCAATGGGCCGCATCTCCGGATGCGGCCCTTCCTTCACGCAGGAGTATGCCGTGACTCAATCGACCTCGCTGCCGGAGGGAATCACGCTCCGCCCAGCCACCGAAGCTGACATTCCCGAGATGATGGAAGTCATCAACTCCGCCTTTGAGGAGGAGGCATTCTTCGTAAATCGCCCGCGGACCTATCCAGCGCAACTTACCAACCACTTCCGCAGCGGAAATTTCCTGCTTGCTCATAACGGCGCGCGTCTGCTTGCCTCCGTTTATTCCGAGGTGCGAGGCGAGCGCGGATACATCGGAATGCTCGCCGTGCGTCCTGGCCACCAGCGCTCCGGCCTGGGACGCGCGATGATGCTGGCCGCCGAGGGCGCACTGCGCTCCGCCGGATGCCGGATCGCAGAGATCGCGGTGGTGAACCTGCGTACCGCCCTGCCGCCGATTTATCGCAAACTGGGGTACCACGAAAATGGGATCGAGGAGATGCCCGAAGAGCTGCGGGTGAAGCTAACCATGCCGGTGGAATTGATCAAAATGGAAAAACCGCTTGTATCCCGGTGAACAACTCGCCGCAGAGTTCACCATCCCCGTGTCCAACTGCTAGCTGCTCAATTACAATCACTCTAGACAAACCTAGACTCGGAGAATCCAGGACTGCGCCCTTATGCTGCGATTCCTGAAACAGGTACAGACTGCGCTGTTGCGAACGCTGGATCACGACCAGTTTGCCGTCGCGAAGGCGGCTGCCTATTCTTCCATTCTCACCCTTTTCCCGGCTGTCCTTCTCATCTCTTCCATCCTCACCGCCTCGCACAGCACACTGAGTTTCATCCGGGAAATCTCATTTTCCATCGGTGGCATCATGCCGTCCGGAACGGCGTCTTCGCTTCTTACCTTCTTTCAAGGACGCAAGCCTGCCCCAGTTCGCATGATCCTGACTACTTCGTTGATCACCCTCTGGACGGGATCCGGAGTGATGATCTCCTGCATGGACGGTTTCCGGCGCGCCTATGAGATGCCTAAGAGCTGGAACCTGACCCAGGAGCGCCTCATCTCATTTCTGCTGGTATTTATGGCCGGAATCCCCATGGCCTTTGCCAGTTTCCTGCTCGCCTTCGGGAACCAGATTGAGCACTGGCTTGCCTTCCACGCAAATCGCGACCTCGATCTCTATATCCTCGCCATGTGGACGGTGATGCGCTGGCTCATCGCGCTGGTCACCACCATCGCCGTGCTCGCCATGATCTATCATTACGGGCTTCCGCGCACCCAACCCTGGCACAGGGTGGTGCCCGGATCAGTTCTCGCGACCGGGCTCTGGTTTGCCTCCACCACCATCTTTGGCTGGTACCTTCGCCATTACGCTGACTACACTGTCATTTATGGCTCCATCGGGACCGCCATTGCGCTATTGATCTGGCTTTACCTCGTCTCGCTCGTCATCCTCATCGGGGCAGAGTTCAACGCTCAGCGCTATCCGCGATATCTTTTCGGAGCCTACTCCAAGCTCGAGGCCGATCCGGAAGGCGAAAGGAATCCAAGACGGCCATGAACGGAACTCTCCGAACCCTGATCGCCGATGAGAGTCAACTGGAACCGGTTGCGAGCCGCCGCGCCAAGATCGTCTGCACCCTTGGCCCTTCCTCGAACACCGAGGAGGATATCCGCGAGCTTCTATTACTAGGCATGGATGTCGCCCGGCTCAACTTTTCCCACGGTTCGCATGGTGAGCATCTCCAGCGCATTCGGACCTTGCGCAAGGCAGCAGCCGAACTCGGGCGTACCGTCTGCATTCTCCAGGACCTCCAGGGCCCCAAGATCCGCACCAGTGCCTTGCGAAACCACACGCCGGTTCACCTCGTCCGCGGTGCAAAAGTCACCATCACAAACAAAGAGGTGGAAGGCACCGCCGAACTTCTCGGCACCACCTTCAAGACGCTGGCCCGCGAGGCGGAAATCGGCTCTCGCATCCTCCTCTCCGATGGGCGGCTTTCGCTCAAGGTCCTCAGCGTGAATGGAGATGATGTTCTCTGCGAGGTCATCGACGGCGGTCTGCTGGGCGAGCACCAGGGAATCAACCTTCCCGGGGCAGTGCTCAGCGTTCCTTCGCTCACCGCCAAAGATAAGAAAGACCTTGCTTTTGGACTTGCCGCCCAGGTAGATGTCGTCGCAATTTCATTTGTCCGCAGCGCCGCCGACATTCGCGCGGTTAAGAAGATCATCGCTGCCGCCGGTGCCGATACCCCGGTCATCGCAAAGCTGGAAAAGCCCCAGGCCATCGAGAATCTGGAAGAAATTCTGGCCATTGCCGACGGCGTCATGGTGGCTCGCGGCGATCTCGGCGTCGAAGTCCCGCCGGAGCGGGTTCCCACCATTCAGAAGCACGTCATCCGGCGTGCACTGCGCTGGCGCAAACCGGTCATTACCGCCACCCAGATGCTGGACTCCATGATCCAAAATCCGCGTCCGACGCGCGCCGAGGCCAGCGACGTTGCCAATGCCATTTATGATGGATCAGACGCGGTGATGCTCTCCGGAGAGACCGCCAGCGGAGCCCATCCCCGCGAAGCCGTCAGCATGATGGCGCGCATCGTGGTGGAGGCCGAGGCCGATATCCGCAAGATGAATTCTCCGCGCCGCCGCGACCTTCGGGAGTTGACGATCCCTGAGGCAATCTGCGAAAGTGTGGCACACGTAGCCGAAGAACTGAATATGAGAGGTATCGCGGTTTTCACCGCAACCGGAAACACGGCGGGCCTGATATCAAAGTATCGTCCGCGCGCGGAGGTTTATGCATTCGCCCACGTGCCGGCGGTCTGCAACCGGTTGAATCTCTACTGGGGTGTCCGTCCCGTGCCCCTTCGCTCTCCACGTACTGTGGAAGCAATGATAGACGCCACCGAAGGTGCGCTGCGGCACGCAAAGGTGGTAAACACTGATGATGTGGTTGCCATTGTGGCTGGTACGCGAATGGCTACCGCGGGCTCTACTAATTTTATTCGTCTCCATCGCATCCGCCCGGAACCCAGGGCCGATCAAGGAGCTGCAAGATCACGGAAATCAAAGATAAAGGACACCGAGCGATGAGTGATTTAATCCGTTCCATGGCGATCCTGAAGCCGCACGCGGGAAAAGAGCCGGAGTTACTGGCCTTTCTCCGCGAGTTCTACTCTATGATGTACTCCAAGCAGTATTCGCGAGACATGCTCTTTCAGGATTCCAAGCAGCCGGGCGATTTCGTCCACATCCGCATCTGGCTCTCTAATGAAGCACGCGACACCGCCATGCACGATCCCGATGTTCACCATTATTGGATGAAACTGCCCGAACTCGGCACCATCACCACAATTTACGAGGATCTTGAAACCGTTTTCTCCATCCACGAAGGCGTCGATGGAGACCCCATGGAGGGTGGCGACTGAGTTCCACTGCCCCGTTCTTGAGCGGGGTGGGGACTCCCACTGGGACAAGAAAAGCACCGGGGATTCCGGCGCTTTTCCTTTGCCCGCGAAAGCTCAGTTCACCCAGCCGGAGTCGTCGTCCTTTTTGTCCACCGAAGGGCCGCGGTAGTTTCCATGCTCGTCGAAGTACTCCTTGCGGTTTGATTTGCGCATATAGACCTCAAACTTCTTCGCTGCCTGCCTCCGCTTCCACTTGTAGTAGCGGTTGCGAATCCCAAACACGCCCTCGGAAGCCGCGACCTGCAAACCATACCGCGGGATGAACCTCAGATACATCCATCCAAACAGCGCCCCGCCCAGGTGTGCAAACTCCGCTACCCCGTTGGTCCCGCTAAACGCGCTTACGAATGCGATGAACAGCCAGATTGCCACAATGTAGCGGGCCTTGATCGCAATGGGGAAAGGAAAGACGTACACTTGCCGGTCGCCATTCAGGATACCGAAGGCAATCAGCAGACCATAAATTCCGCCCGATGCGCCGATCGTGGCATTCCGCCAGATCGCTCCCATGATGGCGAAGAGCTGAAAGTGAATCTGGTGATAAGCGATGATGCCAAAGGCACCCACCGCCAGAGTCGTCACTGCGGCGCCCACCACGCACCAGAAGTAAAACTCATAGAACTTCCGCGTGCCGAAGTCCATCTCAAACTGCGAGCCGAACATCCACAGGCCCAGCATGTTAAACAACAGATGGGTCACATGCTCCGGATCGTGCATGAACGAATACGTGACGACCTGCCAAAGCTGCCCATGCAGCACCGCCACCGGGCGCAAATAGAGGTAGTAGTCAGCCCACGCCGCCAGCACCGGCACCGTCAAACGCGAGAGCATCATCACCAGGTACACCGCCACGTTGGCGATGATCAGTGCCTTCACCGCCCGCGTAAACGGCGGAAATCCAAACGTTGTAGCAGGTCCTCGTGCCATAAATCTCCTCTGCCTTACCGCACCGGTTCGGGATACACCGGCAAACTGCGATGCCCCTGCGCGTCATAGGCGCGTACCGCGAATACAACATTATCCTTCGACTGGGGAACCGTAACCTGCGAAACCGCCCCCGCGGAAACCACCTGCTCCCACATCGGCGCTGTCGTGTCGCGGTAGAGCACCTCGTATCCCGCGGCCCGCCCGTCTGCTGCCGCCGTCCACCGCAGTGTGCTTGAGTTCACTAGTTCCTTGGTCAGCAATTGAACTTTTTCTGGTGGCGCTGGCGAAGAGGCCAGCAGCGCCGCCGCTGCCACATTCAGCCGTGTGACCCCGGCTAAATACTCAAAATCCTCAAATTTTGCTAGGTCACCATATTCGATGCCGTTTTCCGTCCGGGGAATCTGGTGCTGATGGTCAAAATTCTCCACAAACTCTGTGATTCGCACCGCCGCAATGCCCTGCTCGTTGAACGAGCTATGATCGCCCCCGCGCAGGAAACGGTCCTGGCGGAAAATCAGTTTCGGATGCACGCTTCCCGCCGGCAGATACGGTGCAACTTCGCTTGCGATGTAACGGGCCAGCTGCCGCGAAGCGGAATCGCTCTCGGCGCCCAGCAGCCGCACTTTGCGCATCTCCGGCTCGGTTGCGGAAGCGGGCAGCCCCTCGGAGAATATTCTCGCCAGCCCTTGCTGGTTGCGCGTATTGTCCCCGCCCACAATGTCATTGCTCAGCACGGCCTCCACCTTCCAGCCTTCGGCCTTCACCATCTTGGCAAAGCCCTTGCTCCCGAACAGCCCCTGCTCTTCGCCGGGAAAGATCGCATACACAATCGTGGCCGGGAATTTCTCCTTGCTCAGCACCCTCGCCGCCTCCAATACCAGGCTGGAACCGCTGCCGTCATCGTTGGCGCCCGGTGCCGGAGCTTCGGGATCGTTCATCCTGGCCATTGCAATCGAGTCGTAGTGCGCGCAAATTACAATCACCCGCTTGCCCGCCTCCGGCTCGCTCCCCCTCTGCACCGCATACACGTCCACCAACTCCACCGGCTGCGGAATGCGCGGCGACGGACCGTCCATGAACGTGTAGCTCTTTACTTCAAGGCACCCCTTGCAATCGCTCGCAATGCTGTCAAGCTGCGCCGTTAGCCACTTGCGGGACTCCACCACCCCGGCCCTCTTCTCCGGCGGCAGGGCGCTCCCCAGTGTGTGCCGGCTGCCGAAATTCACCAGCGTAACGTTTGTGGCCTGCAAATGCTCCCGTGAAACGGCTGCCACCCGGCCTTGTACCTTTGCATCCATCGTATTCGATGGTGCAGGCACGACTTGGGCGGAACTGGACCCGGCAGCCAGTGCCAGGCAACAAGCGGAAAAAAGTCTCCAAAATCTCATCTTGGGCATCCAATCGCTCCGTGCCGCTTACTTCTGTGACGGTAAGCACTTGACGCTGCACGGAAGAGAATCTAAATATAAATGCGGGGCAGCCTGCGCATGCAAGCATCTCCGGCTCAAGAATAATAAGTGGAGGCGGTTATGGTCCTGTGCCCAGAGTGCGAAAGCGATCTGGATGTCGAAGAAGAAGAGCTTGATGAAGGAGAAATCCTCTCCTGCACCGAGTGTGGCAGCGACTTCGAAGTCGTAGGCGTCGAACCCCTGGAACTGACCAAGGTCAGCGACGAGGACGACGACGACGACGAGGAAGACGCCAAAGAATCCGACGAGGATGGCGATTACTAGGCGGCGCTTGCGCAGGCTCCTGTCGGCCACAGCAGTCCTGCTGCTGTGGATGGTGACCTGTGTCGCGCCCGCCGCGTGCGCCAAGAAACCCGCTCCATACGCGCTTATTTTTGGGACGCTTTGGGGGCCTGACGAGCGGCCCGTTTATGGCGTACACCTCAAGCTGCGCCGGGCCGGAGAGGATAAGTATCGATGGGAGGCCATCTCTGACCACCGCGGCGAATTTGCCATCCGGCTACCCGCAGTCAAGGCCGACTACATCCTCGTGCCCGATCTCAAGCACCCAAAGAACAAGCCGTTGCCTGAAACCCGCATCCACGTCGAGAGCGACGAGCGCATCGATATTGGAGTTCACCTTCAGCGATAATCCCCCGCAGTAGTAAAATCGATTTCAGTTACCCAATGGAGGTCGCATCGTGCGCCGTCTTGTTCTGATCGCTACGGCTGTACTGCTCCTGTCTACGCTTCTCTCCGCCCAGCTCTTCGGAGGCAAGAAGATGGATGACGCCTCCGCCCCCCGCAATCTCACCGGGACTATCTTCGACAAAGGGGACCGTGTCGTTCCCAACGCCATTGTCTATCTCAAGAACACGCGGACCCTTGCCGTAACCACCTACATCACGGACCAGGAGGGGAACTATCGCTTCAACAATCTTTCCCCGAATCTCGATTATGAGGTCCACGCCGAGTCCACTGGCCGCAAGAGCCAGATGAAGACACTCAGCTCCTTTGACACCCGCAAGCAGGCGCACATCAATCTGAAGCTTGAAAAATAAATATCGCCGCAAACAGAAAAGCCGCCCGCGGGCGGCTTTTCCTTGCTTCCAATCGCCTACTCGCCCGAGCGCTTCCAGTCGAGCAGTTCGCCGATCGTCGAGGTTCCCGGAGAAGACTGCGGGTGTTTGTAGGCTTCCACGTCGGCGCGAGTTGCTTCTTCGCCCACCGCACGGATGCTCAGTCCCACCTTCTTTTCTTCCGCGTTCATCTTGATGATCTTGAACTCGAACTCCTGGCCAGGCTCAAGAATAATCTGCTGGCTGTTGGCGTCCATCGCTTCCGAGTTGTGGCAAAGGCCTTCCACGCCGTCCGCAAGTTCGACGAATGCGCCGAAGCTTGCCAGCCGGAGGATCTTGCCCTTGAGCACGTCTCCCACGCGGTGCTGTTCGAAGAAGCTCTCCCAGACGTCGGGCTGGAGCTGCTTCACGCCGAGCGACAGGCGGCGGTTGTCCGGCTCAATCGCCAGGACAATAGCCTTTACCTTGTCGCCCTTCTTCAGCACTTCCGAAGGATGCTTCACGCGCTTGGTCCAGCTCAGGTTGCTTACGTGTACCAGGCCGTCGATGCCGTCTTCAATCTCAATGAAGGCGCCGAAGTCGGTCAGGTTGCGAACCTTGCCCTCCACGGTTGAGCCAACCGGGAACTTCTCGTGCAGGCTCTCCCACGGATTCAGCTCGAGCTGCTTCAGGCCCAGCGAAATCCGCCTCTCCTGCGGGTTCACGTTGAGCACCACGGCTTCCACCTGGTCGCCCACGTTTACCAGCTTCGAGGGGTGCTTCATGCGCTTCGACCAGGTCATTTCGCTGACGTGGACCAGGCCTTCGATGCCCTGCTCCAGTTCAATGAATGCGCCGTAGTCGGTCACGCTGATCACGCGGCCATGCACGCGCGCACCAATCGGGTAGCGCTCGCTGGCATCAAGCCACGGGTCGGGCGTCAACTGCTTGAAGCCCAGAGACACCCGCTGCTTGTCGCGGTCAAACTTCAGAACCTTTACCTGGATCTGGTCGCCAACATTGACCAGGTCACGCGGGTGCGTCAACCGGCCCCAGCTCATATCGGTGATATGAAGCAGGCCGTCGATGCCGCCCAGGTCGACGAATGCGCCGTAATCGGTCAGGTTCTTCACCGTGCCGGTCAGCACTGCATTCTCTTCCAGGTGGGTCATCGTGACGTCGCGCTTGGCGGTCACTTCTTCATCAAGAATCTGCTTGCGGCTCACAACAATGTTGCCGCGCTTCTTGTTGACCTTGATGATGCGGACTTCCAACTCCTGGCCCTTCAGGGCATCCAGGTTACGAACCGGGCGTACGTCCACCTGGGAACCAGGGAGGAACGCGCGCGCGCCGAGAATGTCCACCGTCAGGCCGCCCTTAATGCGGTCAATGACGCGAGCTTTGACAGAAGCTTTGTCGTTATGAGCTTTTTCGATCTCGTCCCAGGCGTGCAGGCGCTGCGCCTTCTGGTAGGAGAGATTTACATAACCCTCCTCCGTGTGGCCCTTCTCGACCATTACGTCGATGGCGTCGCCCGGTTGGAACTTCACGTTACCGTCGTGGTCCTTGGCTTCTTCCAGGGGCACAACGCCCTCGGACTTCAGTCCAATATCCACCACTAGGTAGTTGCTGTTGATGCTAACCACCGTGCCCTTGAGGACGCGGTCTTCGTTAGCGGCGAGTTCGGCTTGCTCCTGCTCGAACGACTCGAGTGCTGTTGCGAAATCTTCCGTCATGTTTTCGTTTTGTGGGTTGCGGGAGACGCCCTCGGCAGGCTTCTCCAGCAAAGTTTTTGAGATGGGGCTACGTTGCTCGGCTGGCTGGTTGTCCGTTGGCAAACCGGTGTCCTGAGGCTGCTCGTAAGCTGAAGAGTCGTCGCGGATATCGTCGAAAGCCATTAAGTTCGCGTCTGCCCCTCCGTGTATAAACACGGCCGGAGCTTCAGAAAATAATACGGACTGCTGGCGTTCTTGTTTGGAATGGAACCTGCTTGCACAGGCTTAAACAACCAGCGGCCGGACCTCCCTGCATGAATGCCCGGAGCAGGGAGACTGTTCTGACTATAGCAACGGCCAAGAATGGAGTCAAACCCACCGGGCACCGAATCGCAAAGATTTCCTCAAGATTTACAATCCTCCCCGCTTCCGCCCGGCACTGGAAATGGCTGCGGTCCCCTCTGCTCCCCGGCTGTTCAGGCCGCCCCAGGCAAGGCCCGCCAGATCCGCACCCGGAGCCCCTTCCCGGCTTCCAATCTCTTCCACTCTCACGCACCGCAAAAAACTTTCCACCCACTCTGCCCTACTTTGTTACCCTCCCCTGTATGGATCACATCTTCACCCCATGGCGCTACGCCTACATCACTACCGCAGACCGCGCTCCCTCCTGTATCTTCTGTGACCGTGCCCCCGCCCTCGGCTCCGGCACGGAAAACGATGAGCGCAACTTCGTCCTCTACCGTGGACAGCATTGCTTCATCATCGTCAACGCCTTCCCTTACACCTCGGGGCACGTCATGGTCGTCCCCTACGCCCACCTTGACCGCCTCGACCTCCTGCCCCCGGATGCCGCCGCCGAAATGATCGCCCTCGCCCAGCGCCTGGAGACCCTCCTCCGCGAGCTCTACCACCCGGATGGAATCAACCTTGGAATGAACATCGGCAAAGCTGCCGGGGCAGGGGTTGCCGGACACATCCACATGCACGTCCTCCCCCGCTGGGTAGCCGACGCCAATTTCATGTCCGTCATCGGAGAAACCCGCGTCCTCCCCGAGAGCATCGAGGAAACCGCCCGCCGCCTGCGCAAGGCTTTGCAGAAATAAAACTTCTGTCTTTGTGCGGACCTTGCTGGCCTACTCCGCCACCGCCGCATACGCCAGCTTCGTCCGTGCCCGCTTCTTTGCAATCCTGCGGCAGGAGACATACGTCCCCGTCGAAACCTCGCCCATCCGCAATCGCGCCTGCTCCATCAACTCATCCACTTCGTTCGCGCCGCACTCCTCTGCTGCCCGCAGCACTACCCTCGCTGCCACCACCGCATCCTCTTCCGCGTTGTGGTGCCTGAAGCTGATTCCAAACTCCCGCGCCATCGCTCCCAGTGAGTGGCTCGCCATCTCCGGCCAGCAGCGCCGCGCCAGCGCCACGCTGCACACAAACGGCATCCGCACGCTCCACAAGTCGTAGTGCGCCCACGTCGCCCGCAGCACCCCCATGTCAAAGGCGGCGTTGTGCGCCACCAGCGTGCGGTCGCCAATCATCCGCTCCACCTCCGGCCACAGCCCGTCGAACTCCGCCGCGTCTTCCACCATCTCCGGAGTAATCCCGTGCACCTCGATATTGCGCGGGCTGAAATACATCGTCGGGGGCCGGATCAGCCATTCCCTGCGCTCTACAATTGCGCCCGCTTCCACCACGGCGATGCCCAGCGAACACGCACTCGCTCGCCCTCCGTTTGCCGTCTCAAAATCAATTGCCGCGAATCGCATGTTCTGCCTTCCTTGTCGTTCGCCCCCCGCTCGCCGGGAGAAGGCAGTATCCTCACCCCTGCAACATCGCCAGCAATTCCGCCTCGCTGATCACCTTCACTCCCAGCGACACCGCCTTGTCCAGCTTCGATCCCGCCTCTTCGCCCGCCACAACAAAGCTCGTCTTCTTGCTCACCGACCCGCTTACCTTCCCGCCCGCATCCTCAATCATCTTCTTTGCGTCGTCGCGGGAGTACGTCGGCAGCGATCCGGTCAGCACAAACGTCATCCCCTCGAGCGCCGTTCCTCGCACCTTCTTCTCGCCCGTAAACGTCAGCCCTGCCTCGCGCAGCCTCTCAATCAGCCGCACGTTCTTCTCCTCGGCAAAAAACTCGCGGATGCTGGCCGCAATCCGCGGCCCCACTTCGTTCACCTCCAGCAGTTCCTTCTCGCTTGCCGCCATCAGCGCATCCAACGAACCAAACTGCTCTGCCAGAAACTCCGCCGTGCGCTCGCCCACCATGCGGATTCCCAGCCCGAAGATCACCCGCTCCAGGCTCAGCTTCTTCGAAGCCTCAATCTCCCGCAGTACATTTTGCGCGCTCTTCTTCCCCATCCGCTCCAGTTGCAGCAGCTCTTCTTCCTTCAGCGAATACAGGTCGGCCACATCGTGCACCATCCCTCGCGTCAGCAGTTGATCCACCAGGGCCTCGCCCATTCCCTCAATGTTCATCACGTGTCGCGAGGCAAAGTGCAGCAGAGACTCCCGCAGCTTTGCCGGGCAGTTCACGTTCACGCAGAAGCAGTTCACCTCGCCCTCGGCCCGCACCACGTGCCCGCCGCACTCCGGACACACCGCCGGCATCTGGAACTCTCTTGTATCCTCCGGCCTGCGGTGCTCGCCCTCGTTCACCACCCGCGTCACCTTCGGAATCACATCTCCGCCGCGCTCCACCATCACCCAGTCGCCAATCCGCACTCCCAGCCGCTCCACCTCGTCCTGGTTGTGCAGCGTCGCCCGTGAGATCGTCGTCCCTCCAATCGCCACCGGACGCAGCATTGCCAGCGGCGTCAGTTTTCCCGTGCGTCCCACGTTCACCACAATGTCCTGCACCTGGGTTACACCCGCGCGCGCCGCAAACTTGTAGGCAATCGCCCATCGCGGAGCCTTCCCCGTAAAGCCGAGCCGTTGCCACAAGGCAATCGCGTTTACCTTCACCACCACGCCGTCGATCTCGTAGGCGAGTCCATCGCGCTCCGCCTCGGTCGCGCTCACAAACTTCCACAACTCCTCAAACGTCTTGGCCACCGTCCGCTTCGGATTCACCTTGAAGCCCGCCGCGCTCAGCGCCTCCAATGCCTCCCATTGCGAGGCCCGCGCCATCCGCCCATCCTGCAGCAAAAAGTACGAATAGAAGTCCAGCTTCCTCTGCGCTGTCACGTTCGGCTCCAGCACCCGCACCGCTCCGGCGGCCGCATTCCGCGGATTCGCAAACCGCGCCAGCCCTTCCTCCTCGCGCTGTTCGTTCATCGCCACAAACGACTTCGTCGGCATCAGCACCTCGCCGCGCACCTCAAACGGAGCCACCAGCCCTGCCCGTCGCAACTGCTCCGCGCTCACCGTCAGCGGAATCGACCGGATCGTCCGCAGGTTCGCCGTCACATCCTCGCCCGTCGCCCCATCCCCTCGCGTGATTCCGCGCACAAACCTCGCCCCTGCCGCATCTCCCGCCGCCTCGTAATGCAAGGCCATTGAGAGCCCGTCCAGCTTGTACTCGCACTCGTACTCCACCTCGTTCGCCCCTGCCAGTTCCGTCACCCGCCGCACCCAGTCGCGCAGCTCTTCTTCGCTGTAGGCATTGTCCAGCGAGAGCATCTGCGCCGAGTGCGCCACCTTCACAAAGCCCTCGCGAGCCTTGCCTCCCACCCGCTGTGTCGGTGAGTCGGCCGTCACCAGCTCAGGATGCTCGCGCTCGAT
>CAILAZ010000293.1 GCA_903832295.1 uncultured Acidobacteriota bacterium | reverse complement strand
GGTACGCATAGTCCAGGTCCGCCAGCACTGCCTCGGTGGCCGCCGCCGGATCGCTGTCATTTTCGTCGTACATCAGCGCCACCTTGAAGCCATCGCCCTCTTCGCTCGCCAGCCGCTGCATCAGAGCATACGAGCTGTCCTCAAAGGGATGCCCTTTGCCGTACCAGTTCACCACGAAGCCGCCAATCCCTCGCTGCTTTGCCTCCGCCATCTGCTTTTCCAGCACCGTCCTGTCCTGCGACGAGTACCCCACGTTAATGTGTCCCTTGCCGCCGAACCAGGGTTGGTAAGCCGCCAGCATCATCGGCTGGTGACTTGCCGAACCCACATTCTGTGCCCGGAGTTGCTGCCTGTAATCCGAGCGGCCGCATCCCAGGCACACTCCCAGCAGTGCTGCCAGCAAGCCAGTCGTGAACATTCGAGTCGTGTCTGCAAGGCGTCTTTTCATCATGCGTTCACAATTAGATGTTCCCGCGTCCACCTGTGTTGGTTGGCCCAACTGGGTGTTCGACTTCCGCCATGGCTCTCCCCCTTCTTTTCTGCTCTGGCGTCTCAATTAGCACCCTTTGATTGCAACTCTGCCAATATAATGCTGAAATTGAAGCTCTGTTCTAAGTTCCCGCATCGAAGAGGGTACATGACGGATACGAAGGCAAAACCCCGCGTGCTGGTGGTCGATGACGAGCACGTCATCGCAGACACACTGGCCATCATCCTCAATCAGGCTGGTTTCGACGCGTCTGCCGTCTATACCGGTAATGAAGCTGTCGATCTCGCTCGCACCGCGAAGCCTGATCTGATCATCAGCGATGTCATCATGCCCGACATGAACGGCATTGAAGCATCCATCCACATCCGCGGATTCCTGCCCGCCTGCAAGATTCTTCTCTTCTCCGGACAGGCGGCCACCGCCGATCTGCTCGAGAACGCACGTGCCCGCGGCCATGAGTTTGAGATTCTCGCCAAGCCCGTTCACCCGCAGGACCTGCTCGCCAAACTCCGCGAGTAGCTCAGCCACTCACTCCATGGCAATAGCCCTGCGAACGCCGCAGGGCTTTCTTTATTCGCAAACTCTGCCTTACATCTCCCGCCGGCCCTCGAGCGCCCGTTGCAGAGTCACCTCGTCCGCGTATTCAATGTCGCTGCCCGCCGGAAGTCCCGTCGCAATCCGCGTCACTCTCACTCCTGTCGCTCTCAACTGCTGCGCCAGGTACACCGCCGTGGCTTCGCCCTCCACCGTCGGATTCGTCGCCACGATCACCTCGTCCACGCCTCCGCCAGCCACCCGGCTGATCAGGTTCGCAATTCGCAGGTGCTCCGGACCCACCCCGTGAATCGGAGACAGCGTCCCATGCAGCACGTGATAGGCGCCGTTAAAGCTGCGCCCCTTCTCCACCGCTGCAATATTGGTCGGTTCCTCTACCACGCACACCACCCGCTGGTTCCGGGTTGCGCTGGAGCAGTACACGCACGGATCCACGTCCGTAATGTTGTTGCACACCGAGCACAGCCGCAGCGCGGCCTTGATCTCGCGGATCGCCCCCGCCAACTGTTCCGCATCCTCGTCCGATCCCCGCAGAATGTGAAAGGCGTAGCGTTGGGCGCTCTTGCTGCCCACGCCGGGCAGCTTTCTCAACTCGTCGATCAGTCGAGCCATCGGCTCGGCAAACTTGGCCATAACTTACTTCTGCTCCGCCCGCATCCAAACAAACCTGGTTAAAACAATCCCGGAGGCAATCCCATTCCGCCCAGCAGCCCGCCCAGTTGAGACTGCATCGCCGCGTCCACCTTGCGTCCAGCCTCATTCACTGCGGCTCTCACCAGGTCTTCCAGCATCTCCGCGTCAGCCAGCGCGTCCTTGTCGATCTTCACTCCCAGCACCATCTTCTCGCCGTTCATGCGAACCGTTACCGCCCCGCCGCCTGAGGATGCCTCCACCTGGGTCTCGCGCGCCTTCTTCTGCATCTGCTGCTGCATTTCCTGTGCCCGCACCATCATTTCGTGCATCTGCTTCGGATCCATCGCTTCACCTCTCTGAGCGGTCCATCACAATGCGGATCTCGGCCCCGAACTTCTCCATCATCCGCTTCACCACCGGCTCGTCCGCCGCCTTTGTCTTGATGCTCTCATTGCCGTCCGCGCGCACTGCCGCTTTGCTCTCCACCATCTGCGGAGCCACCGCCAGCGCGCTGCCATTGTCAAACGCCATGCTCCCCATCGCAACCGCCTGCGGAGCCATCGCCCCTCGCCCGCCAAACACGGGCTGTCCGCTCACACCCGCGGCCGAGTTCTGCTGCGTGCTCACCCCGGCGCCCTCCGGAGCCGCTGACGATAAATCCTCGCGTCCCTTCCTTGCCTTGTCCGCCTCAAACGGAGAAGGTTTCGCCGGGCTTCCAAATGGCGAACTCCCTCCCATCGGCGGGACTCCCGCCGGGCGCGACGTAAACCCCGGAGGCGCCGCCGCTCTCGCCGGAGCCGCAACCCCGCTCGCCGCCGTCCCCGCCTGCTTCGCCGCTCCCGCCTGCCTCGGAGCCGCTGCAGCGCTGCCCGCGTCCGTCAGCCTTACGCTGCTCAGCAGTTGTTCCAGCGGCAGCAGCCTCTGCGCGTGCACCAGCTTCAGCAGTCCCAACTCCAGGTGGAACCTCTGCTCCTGCTTGTAGCTCACATCCCCGTGCGTCCGCAGCATAATCTGTAGGAACCTCGTCAGCTCCTCTTCGCCGAACTGCTCCGCAATGCCGGCCACCCGCTTCTTCTCGTCCGTGCTGATCTGCAGAATCGGGCTTTCCACCCCGGCCACCTTCGCCACCAGCGCGTTCCTCAAAAAGCGTACCGTCTGTTTGGCAAAGTGGGTCGCGCTCTGCCCCTCCACCATCAGCTTGTCCACAATGCGCAGCACTTCCTCGCTGTTATTCCCGCGCACCGCGTTCATCACCCGTTCCAGCACCTCGGTGGAAACCGTTCCCACCAGCCCACGCACCACCTCTGCCGTCAGCACATCGCCGCAGCAGGAGATCGCCTGGTCCATGATGCTCAGCGCATCCCGCATGGAGCCGTCGCCCGCCTCGGCCAGCAAGGCCAGCGCGTCCTCGTCCACCGTCAGGTTCTCTGTCTTGCTGATCTCCCGCAGGTGATCGACAATCGCCTCAAACCGCACCGCGTGAAAGCTGAAGTGCTGGCAGCGTGAGCGGATCGTCTGCGGAATGTCCTCCGGTTGGGTCGTCGCCATCATGAACACAACCCACGGCGGAGGCTCCTCCAGCGTCTTCAGCAGCGCGTTAAACGCCGCGTCCGTCACCTGGTGCGCTTCGTCCAGGATGAAGATCCGGTAGCGGTCCCGGGCCGGCTCGGCCGTTGCCGTCGCAATCAGCCCGCGCACCTCTTCAATGCCTCGGTTGGTCGCCGCGTCAATCTCGATCACGTCCATCGCGCCCACTGAGCCGTCGCGTATCTCCCTGCACGAGTCGCAAACCCCGCAGGGCTCCGCCACCGGACGGTCGCTTGACTTGCAGTTCAGCGCCATCGCCAAAATGCGTGCAATCGTCGTCTTGCCAATGCCGCGGTGTCCGCTGAAAATGTATCCGTGGGCGATGCGCTTCTGCTCCAGCGCATTCTTCAGTGTCCGCACAACGTGATCCTGTCCGATCACATCGGCGAACGTTTGTGGACGGTATTTGCGCGCCAGGACGGTATAGCTCATGGGAGAATCTCATTATAAACTCGCGCCAGCCTTTTCATGCGCCACTCACGCCCAGGAGCCGCCCATGCAGACCCTCAGTTCGCGCATCGTCTATAAGAACCGCTGGATGACCGTCCGCGAGGATGCCATCCGCCGCACCGATGGCTCCCACGGAATCTACGGCGTCGTCGATAAGCCCGATGCCGCCATGGTCATCCCCGTCGAGAACGGACGCCTCCACATGGTCCAGCAGTTCAAGTACGCCGTCGGCGATCGCTTCTGGGAGTTCCCCCAGGGCACATGGGAGCAGGCCAGCGGCTACTCCATCGAGGATCTCGCCCGCGGAGAGCTCCGCGAAGAGACCGGACTCGTCGCCACCCATCTCCACTTCCTCGGGCGCACCTACATCGCCTACGGATTCCTCTCCCAGCCCATGCACATCTTCGCCGCCACCGGACTTACCCAGCTCGACGCCCAGCCCGAACCCGAGGAGCAGGACATCGTCCGCGCCTCCTTTACCTGGCCGGAGTTCCACCACATGGTCGCCCAGGGTCAAATTACCGACGCCCATACCCTTGCCGCCGTCTCCCTGTTGCGACTCAAGCTCCCCGGCCTCGCCGGATAGCCAGCCCTGCTTTTCTCGCTTTCTCCCCAGGTTCCCTAGGTATCGATCCGAGAAGCACCCCTCCCATTTGAGCACTTTTCGATTTTCCCAACTTATTTCTTGTTACACTACCCACATGGCAAATCAAGCGATCAACGCAGCAGTAAGTCAGTTGAAGCAGGAACACATCCGGCTTTGTAAAGAGTTGGCCCGCGTGGATGAGGCACTCTCCGTTCTCGGTACCATTGATGGCGTCGAAGCCGTCACTGCAAAGGGTGGCAAAAAGGTCGCCGCCGCAGGGGCCGCGCCCAAGCGCAAAATCTCTGCCGCCGCCCGCAAGAAGATGTCCGACGCCGCCCGCGCCCGCTGGGCCGCCCGCAAAAAGGAAAAGCCCCCCGCCAAGTAACCTGGGAGCCTTCAATCTCTACCCGACGCACATTTCTCCCCGGGAAATGTGCGTTTCCCTTTGCCGAGAACTTCCTGTCCTTAACAGGAAAACAATCGCCAAAGGTCCGAGGCAAGCTTTCTGGTGCCCACCTTCACGCCGCGCCCTTCGGCGTTAACTTCGGAAGCAGTCTGCCCCCATCTCGCCTCGCCCTTGTCTTTGTCCTTGCTCCTGTCCTTGCTCCTGTCCTTGCTCCTGTCCTTGTTCTTGCTCCTGCGCTTGTCCTTGCCCTTGCTCATGCACTTGCCTTTGTTCCGGCTATTGCTCTTGCTCCTGCTCTTGCTCTTGCTTTTGTCCCTGCTCTTGCCTTGCTCTTGACCTTGCCGTTGCTCTTGACCTTGCCGTTGCTCTTGACCTTGCCGTTGCTCTTGACCTTGTCGTTGCTC
>CAILAZ010000292.1 GCA_903832295.1 uncultured Acidobacteriota bacterium | reverse complement strand
GGGGGCTCCAGGGTCAAGACAGAGAGCCGAATACGAAGAGAGTAAGAATCTCGACCCGATTGGACAGGTTGTCCGTGCTGGTGCACCGGATGTGTACCATGCCGTGACCACTCCGGTACGTGGTGCCAAGTTGATAAAGAAGTACATTCAGTCTGAAGCGCAGACGATGAATCCCAATGACCCGGAGAATAGGTTAGAGGGATTCCGTGTCGCGGCGGTTGTCTCTGAGTACAGTCCCGAAGAGGCGACTATCACGGTCACTCCTGAAGAGATGACCAAGGCGTACCAGAACATCGTTGCTCCTGCGGGCGAGGCTGGCGCGGATTTTGTAGGAAGCATGGTGAGCCCAAAGAATGTAGCGATGTTGGGCGGATTTGATTTAGTCCCTACCACTACGAAGGCTGGACTTGTGTTTCATGCCGCTATCGGAGCCTACTTCGCAAAGGAAATGGGATCGACAGGGCTACAAGCCGCGTACCAGACCTACAAAGATGCAATGGATGGGAAAGTCCCAGAAGCCGTCAGCGATGCAGTAAATGCCGCGTTTAACCTTGCAATGGCAGTGGAGGGTGCTAAAGGTACTGCCGATATTGCTCGCTATGGCTCTACGGCGGATAGACCTTCGGAAAAGACCTCTCTCAAAGAAAAAGCGGCGAATGCTGCGGTTAAGGCTTTCCCAACCGTCACCCGTGCTGGCGCGGCGCTGAAAGAATACGTGCATGGGAAGATGCCTGAAGTCTCGCTTTCAGACGAGGACGCGACACGAAAGGCTTCTGATGTTCTCATTAACGGCATCAATGGGGAGCGGAAGGCAACGGAAAAAACCGATACGAAGGTGCCGAATGTAGGTATATGGGCTGATAAAACGCGCAAAGCAACGATGCAAGAGTTGAAGTCTCAAGGTATGACTGAAGACGAAGCCTTTGCTGAAATCTCTCGACGCACCCAAGAGAGCGGAGCGCAAGTTAAAGCCAATGCCCAAAAAGGTGAGTTTTATGGCACTAATTCGGCGGGTCTCGCTGGGTGGTACTTTGATGGCGACAATTGGCATTCAATCAAAGGAACGGCGAGTGGTGAGTTTGAAATCAACATCAAGAGTATTCCTCACGACGAATTTGATCCATCGGAGGCGGCAAACCTAAAACCGCTTACTGACGCAGAACGCGCAGAGGTATTGAGTGCAAACTCGACTGAGAGACTAAAGCATTTAGGACTGAAGCCCGCCTACACGGGTTCTGAGCGCCGTGTTGCCGACAAAGTGAAGGATCGGGAACGGATTGACGCCATGCAGTTCGGTATCAATGAAATGCGGCGCAATCTGGAGTCTCCAGAGACGCCAGAGGCGGATAAGGAATCACTTCGCACGGCCATTAAGCAGCACACGGAGATGCTGGAAGAGTTGAGGGCCAAGGCGCGGGGAGAAAAGCAGACGGTTGGAACGGCAGAGGGCGCGAAAGCGGACACCGAATTTTTCACGCAAGCCAAGCAGGAGTTGGGTGAAGGGGTGTCGATCTCGGACGTGGCAAAACGCGCACAGGAGTTGAAAGAGCAGGCTGCGAAGCCGCCGAAGTCCGAACCTGTCCATGCCGAGACTGATGTGCGGG
>CAILAZ010000291.1 GCA_903832295.1 uncultured Acidobacteriota bacterium | reverse complement strand
TACTGTTCGACTCTCTGCAATAGCCGAGCCAGAGGCGCACGAGTCGAGACTCAACGGTACATGGATGCCTACCGCGAAATTCATCGCGCAGATATTCGACAGAAGGAACTTATCAAGCGGCTCCGTGTGAAATTTGGATTGACTCAGGAGCAGTATGAAGAAATTCTCAAACTGCAATCTGGCGTCTGCGCGATCTGCGAAAAAACAGACAACGACCGTTCTCTCGCGGTCGATCACGATCACAAGACAGGCAGAATTCGCGGACTGCTCTGCAAGCACTGTAATCATGCGCTCGGGAAGTTAGGCGACGACCCGACTTTGTTTCTCAGAGCGGCCGAATATCTAGAGCGCAAAAATGGCATATTCTCCAGCATCCCTGTTAAATCCGACCGCTGACTTTGGCGGCACTCCCTCCATCGGCTCTCCCCTGCTCTACATCGTGCGCCACGGCCAAAACGATGACGATAAAAACGGGCGCATTCGCGGATTGAAAGATCAGCCACTCAACGCGCAGGGCGAAAAGCAAATCGAAGCCCTCCAAGAATTCTTCCGCGACAGACCCTTGCTGGCCGTCTACACCGATGACTTGAGCCGCACCAGGGCAACTGCAATGGCAATCGCTCAAGCTGCTAACTGCGGAGTCGATACCGATCTTGGATTGCGCTCATGGGATCTCGGAAAATTGGAAGGCAAATCCATCGCCGCGCACAAAATCGAGATTCAGGACTTCAAGACCCACAAAGAGAAAGTTCCCACGGGCGGCGAGTCTTGGGGAGAATTCGAGCGCAGCGCCCATGCCACGCTCGATCGTTTGATGCAATGCGCGATGAGTTCGTCGGCGCCAATCGCGCTCGTCACTCACGGATCGTTCATTCAGATATTTTTCGCCCGCTATGGCGACTTCGATCTGGGAATCCGCTACGACAGCAGCCCATTGGAGCAGGCTGGCGTCGCCGCGCTTTATTTGACCCGCGAGGGTATGCAATTGCGGACGCTACGAGGCGGAAAGGACGATCTTGACGAGTAAGTCGATCACAGGTGTCACACTGCCGGAGTTTGGCCCTACAGTGGCCCCCAAACCGCAAGGAATCGTGGTTGCCAGCGAGTACGGCTCAGTTCACACGAAAAACTGGGTTACTCCCAAGAAGAAGCCAGTCTTGCAGCGAGACAGGACCGTAAAGGGAGCCTGCAATCTCCGGACTCCGCAGGGCACCCGGCGTTTCGACTCGACCGAAGAAATGCTGAAAGCGATGTGGCAGGACACGGACGCCCAGCTCGCACCCTACCGCTTTCCGGATCAGGAATCGTTCAAAAATGCCGCCAAGCAGACGGGTCATGGGCTCTGGTCGAACACACTGGTCAAGCAAATCCTCAAAGCGGCGCCGCACCTGTTCTGTGAGGACTGTGTAGCGATTCCAGGATGCGCGGGATTTTACAAAATGGTGGACGGCGAGAAGAAGTTTACGAACGCATCTTTCCGCCGCGGATTTGTGCCGGAATTCACGATCATCAAAACCGACGCCGCGGACCTCCCGGTAGAATTCACCTACGGCTGGCGCACAGTGCTCCTGCGTCTGGTAAAATCCCGTGATCTGACGATGAATCAGATCAACCGCATCTGGGGAGAAGTGAAATATGGAGACGAGCGCGCCAAGCATTACGCCGCGTATACTCAGGAATTTCGCACGTGAAGGCATCGCCTTTGGCAAGAGTCGCGCCGACTGTTCTCCCGAACAGATTGACGAACTTCTGAAAGTCTGCGAAGAAACCCGAAACGTTCCCGGCTGCATCATCGAAGTGGGTTCGTGGAAGTGTGGCACGACAATCTGCATGGCTGCGGACGAACCCACGCGGCAAATCTACGCCTTCGATTTGTTTGGAGGATTGCCCTACGGAGAAGAGCAAACCGACTTCCGAAATTTCGGCGAGACGGACAAGGGAGAAATCATGGAAGCAGTAAGCAACTTTCCAAATATCTGTCTCGTTGCCGGCCGGCACGAAGAAACTATTCCCAGATTTCAGGCCATCCCGG
>CAILAZ010000290.1 GCA_903832295.1 uncultured Acidobacteriota bacterium | reverse complement strand
GATTCGCGGAGTGTATTTTCTCTCGGTGTATGTGGGCTTCTACTTTCTGATGTTGGTGTGGCTGGATACGGCGGAGAAGCTATGCAAGATGGCGTGGACCGTTCTGCTCTCTTTTCTTCCCGTCGCCGGCTTCGCAGTGCTGCAGGTGCTGATAGGCGGGTTCAGTTCTTTCTTCTTCCTGTGTTATCCCGAAGCTGCTGGAGGAGACTGGGAGGGACGTCCGGCAGCCTTCTTCCCTCATCCGAACAGCTTGGCGGTTTATTGCAGCTTTTGCCTGTGTCTCGCCTTCGCCAGTTTCCGGCATGGCCCATCGGGAAAATGGAGGAGCTTGAGTACGGCGGTGATGGTGGCGGGAATCTTTACGCTGCTGCTGACGCAAAGCCGGGGCGCATTCCTTGCCATGGTGTGTGTGGGGCTGCTCTCCGTGTGGTATTTCACTAAGCGGTGGCAGACCAGGGCACTCTGGATCGTGGGCATTCTGATTGCAGCGAGCCTGGTTCAACTGCTAGCGACGCAATTGGATCCAAAGCGGTATGGACTTTCGGAAGATAACAGCGTGTACACGCGCTTCATTCTCTGGGGAGTGGCTCTCCAGCTATTCGAATCCTCGCCGGTGCACGGCGTGGGAATCGGGACCTTTCAACTGATCAACGAGCAATACATTCCAGATCTGCCGCAAATTCCAAAGAACCTGGAAGCGCACAACGTCTATATCGAACTGCTGGCCGAGACTGGCGTGATTGGATTTGCAGGGTACCTTGCCCTGCTTGGGGTCGCGTTCCGCGCTGCGCGCACGCAGTTGGGCGCCGGGCGATGGATCTCACGCGTCATGGGATATTGGGCACTGGCATCGACCTTGACGATTGCGATTGCTTCGTTCTTTGACCACTCGTTGTTGTGGGCCGCACAAGACGGCTTGATGTTCTGGACAATTTTGGCGGCGCTTGCGGCCACCATCCGGTGCGCCGGAGCGGGGCTGCCGGAAGCCACTCCCGAGAGAGCAGCCGTTGTCTGAGCAATTCAAAAAGCTTGCCGGGACGGTAACCGATGGCCGCGGAGTGACGGCCTCGACCGCGACCGCACTACTGGTGCGCCTGGCGGGTTCGGCGGCAACCGTAGTTGCCATGCCGCTTGCATTGCACTCACTGGGAGAGCAGCGTTTTGCGGCGTTTCTCCTGCTCTTTGGGGTGATCAACTGGGTGACGCTCGGAAACTTCGGAGTGCATTCCGCGCTGGGCAGGGCGATCGCATCGCAGGAGATTTCCCCCGGGGAGATGCCGGAGATGCTCGGCTCTGCGCTGGTCTATGCGGCGGCGACCACCGGAGCGACGGCTATAGCCGTAGGGTTCTGCTTTGCCGCCTGGGTGAGGACAGCAGGAGCGCATTTGAATCTGCCGCAGCGCGAGTTGTACCTTGCCGGTTTCGTGATGATCGCGCTTACCTCGGCGCAGATTGTCCTGCAGACATTTGAAGGCGTGCAGATCGGAAAACTGGAGATCTATGTTTCCAACCTGGCGAAGCTCGCTGGCAGTGCCTTCACGTTTCTCTGTCTGCTGCTATTGCCGCGCTTGTGGTCTTCGATCCTCGTCTTCGTTATCGCGCTCAATGGGGGAGTTCTTCTTGGAGCATTGCTGAATGCCGTGCTCGTGCTGAGGACGATGGGGGTTACCTTCCGCCATGTGAGTCAGAACGTCGCGCATCTGCGCAAACTTGCAGTTTCCGGACTTGCTTTTCTCGCGATCGGGATCGTCTCCCTGATTCAGACGCATGTTCCGGTGCTGATGCTGGCGACCATGCGGGGAGCGGCGGCGGCTGTGGACTTCGGACTGTTTATCAGGCTGCTGTTTGTCATGATGAGCGTGTTGAGCATGATTACGTCTCCCCTGTGGCCAGCGATTGCCAGCGCGCGCGCGGATGCAGACCTTGCATGGATCGGCAAAACGCTTCGCGTATCGAGATTCCTTGTGATGGGTGCGGGGGGAGTGTTCACAGTATCACTGGCATTGTTTGGCGGCAGGATTCTGTTGTTGTGGACAGGGCGCAGGTTGGATGAGCCCGTCCTTTTCCAGGTGTTGTTCGGCATCTACTTCCTGCAAATTGCTTGGTCGCATTACTGGGCAACGGTTCTACTCGGCTACGGACGCGAACGGTTTGTAGCCGGCGTGCTGATGGTGGAAGGGGTGCTGATTTTGACCCTGGGCACTGTCTTCGCGTTGAACCGGGGTGCCACAGGAATGATTCTCGGTGCGGTATGCGCGCTGGCGGCGATCAGCAACTGGATGCTGCCATGCGCCGCGCGAGACGGAGCCGTGGGCGGACTGGCAGAGGCAGAAAGATAACCGCAAAGGAGAATCTCGAGCATCCATGCATAAGATCATCAAGTCCGGAGTCAAAGCACTCCTTCGCAAATGCGGATTTCAGTTGATACACACACATGCCTTGCCGTGCAGTAATCGGCTGGCGATGCTTCGGCATCACGGCATTCAGACGGTGGTAGATGTGGGTGCCAATGTGGGGACCTATGGGGCGGAGCTCAGGGACTCGGGATACGAGGGCAGGATCATCTCATTTGAGCCGACCGCTCGCGCTTTCCAGACACTTCAGGCTCGCTCGAAATCCGACCCACAGTGGTTCGCGGTCCAGTGCGCCATTGGCGAGTCGAACGGCGAAGCAACCATCCACGTGGCGGCCAACCAGGCGGAGTCGAGTTCATTGTTGCCGATGCTGGCTCGCCACAGAGAGTGCGCGCCGGAGGCTCTGTACATATCCACGGAGCAGGTTCCGCTGAAAACTCTGAGTGCAGCGCTGAGTGAGTTTGTGCAGCCCGGCGAGCGCTTGCTCCTCAAGATCGACACCCAGGGTTACGAGCACATGGTGCTGAAAGGAGCCGCAGGCATTCTGCCGCAGGTTGCGCTGATCGAATGCGAACTGTCCTTTGCGCCGCTTTACGATGGGCAGCTCTTGTTCCCCGAGATGATGGCATTGCTGAAGAGCATGAGATTTGAACCGGTGCAGTTTGTCCCGGGATTTGTGGACATGCAAACGGGCTACAACCTGCAATTGGACGGAATATTCTCGCGGACGGAAAGCAGGAACGAATGCCCGTGCTGAAAGTAATTCCCCAGTGGGAGGTGCAACCTAAAATGTCCAGGATATTGGTAAGCGTTGTTACTCCATCGTTCAACCAGGTGAAGTTTCTCGAAGAGACTCTGCGTTCGGTAGAGTTGCAGAAGTACCGTCCGATTCACCAGATTGTGATCGACGGCGGATCCAGCGACGGCACAGTGGAACTGCTGCAGCGCTGGGCAGCGGCCGAGCATAGCGAAGGCTACAGCTTCGAGTGGATCTCTGAGCCTGACCGCGGGCATGCCGATGCGCTGAACAAGGGCTTCGATCGTGTCCGAGGAGACGTTGTTGGATGGCTCAACTCAGACGACGTGTATTTTGACCGGCAGGTGGTGGAAACATCCGTGGAGGCGCTGGCAGCGCATCCTGACGTTGATGTGGTGCATGGCGACGTCGCCATGATCTCTGAGGACAGCGGGTTGCAGATGGTCTGGTGTTTCCCGCGGTTTGACTATGGGCGTGCGCTGAGAGGATACCTCATCCCCCAGCCCTCGGTGTTCTTCCGGCGTTCGGTTACAGACAGGCATCGGCTCGACTCGTCGCTGCGGGTGGCAATCGATCAGCAGTACTGGCTGCAGATTGGGCGCGAACACAGGTTCTTGAAGATCTCACGCATCCAGGCCGGAGACAGAGATCACGGGGCTCGCATCTCGCAGGTAAACAGGAAGCAACTGGCGGAGACCGGGCTTGCGATGTGCGCCGCATTTGGCGGAGAGGAACGCACCGGTGGATTGGCTTGGCTGCATGATATGGCATGGAAAGCTCTGATGCGCCTGCGGGGATTGGGATATGCGATCAGGCTCTCCCGGAATGGGGGAGTTGGGCTGGCATTTCCGCTCTGGCTGGATAGCCCCGGCAGGCTTCTACGGCGGCAGGCAACCATGCGCATTGGGCACCGGGCCGAGATGGGCAGACGGCCTTGGAATGGGGAGAGCCGGTATGCCGGAAGTTAAGTTGCCGTTGCGAATTCCAGAGCCCTTCCAGAGAGACTGCGTGCAGTGGAGGGTGAGGGTCTGGGCTACCGAGATACGGAATTCGGCGCTGCAGATGGTGGGACACTTGCCCGGCCAACGAGTACGTTGCTGCTTCTACCGGCTCTTCGGAATGAAACTGGCGAAGGGTGTTCGGATCGGCGCGAGGTGCCGGATCCTTGGTGGGCCTGGAAGAATCAGAATCGGTGCCCGCAGCGTGATGAACGCAGAATGTGTGCTGGACGGGCGATTTCCGCTCGACATTGGCAGCGATGTGAGCATCTCGATCCAGTCGCTGATCCTGACGCTGGAGCATGACCTGCAAGCGCCGGACTTCCGTGCTGTCGGTGCCCCGGTGTGTATCGGTGATCGTGCGTTTGTGGGTGCGCGTGCTGTGGTTCTGCCCGGAGTCAGAATTGGCGCGGGTGCGGCGGTCGCCGCCGGAGCTGTAGTGACAAAGGACGTAGATCCATACACGGTGGTCGCCGGAGTTCCGGCAAAGCCTGTTGGCGTGCGCTCACGCGACCTCTCCTACTTCCTGTAGCGGACATCCTCATGAAAATCCTGTTTGTGACTCACATGTTCCCCTATCCACCGGACGACGGCGGAAGGATCGGCTACTACAATACGCTCAAGTACCTGTCACGCCGCCACGAACTGGTGCTGGTTTCGCTCTGCAGCAAGAAGGACGAAGCCGGCCTCGAAGCGATGCGCGAGTTCTGTGCCGATGTGGTGGTGCAGGAAGATAAGGGCTGGAGCGCATCCCGATTGGCTCGCGGGGTTGCGGGCTCGCCTCCGGGGACAGCCAGCAGATATTTCTGCCGCCGCTTCGGACAACTGCTGCGAGAGACGATCGTCAGACACAAGCCGGATCTGGTGGAGTTGCAGCACGCAAACACCGCTTCGTATCTGCCATTCTGCGGGAACGGTTGCCCGGTAATCCTTCGCGAGCACAATGTCGAGTTCAAGGTGTGGGAGCGGCAGGCCGAGTACACAAACGGAATTGTGAAGCGTCTCGGAATGCGTATTTTGGCGAATCGAGTACGCAGCTTTGAAGCGGACATTGCCAATCGCTTCACCCGTTGCATCACCGTGAGTGAAGCCGACGAGCGCTTCCTTCGTGCAGTGTCGCCCGGGGCACGAATAACAACTATTCCATTGGGAGTGGACACGGAATATTTCTTCCCGGTTGCAGCCGCCGAGAAGCCATGTTCAATGGTGATCACCGGAAGCTTCGCGTGGAAACCAAAGCAGCACAATCTGCGAGTCCTTCTTTCCGACATCTACCCCCGCATCCGCGCCCTGCTGCCAGAGGCGAAGCTGACGGTGGTAGGCAAAGGCGTCACCGCGGAACTGCTGAGGCTTGCCAAAGACCAGGGAGTGGAAGTCGCTGGAGCGGTGCCGGATGTGCGGCCATACCTGGCTTCTGCGTCGCTGGTGCTGAACTACCTTGAAAGCGGCGGCGGAATCGCGCTGAAGGTCCTGGAGGCCATGGCAATGCGCCGCCCAGTGCTGAGCAATGATCTGGGTGTGGAAGGAATCGCGCTGACCGCCGGACGCGACGCAGAGGTCGCGAACTCAAAGGAAGAGTTTGCCCAGGCTGCCGCAAGACTGTTGCGCGATCCACTGAGCCGCGGAAGGCTGTCTGAAAATGGCTATCGCTTTGTGCAGAGGTCCTACGCATGGAGTGAAATCTCGCGCCGTTTCGATTCCGTCTATGAAGAAATCCTCTCTGCGAAAGCAGCCAGGTCAGCCTGAAGCAACGATCACCACGCCTGATTCGGAGCAGCGATGAGAATTCTATACGTACTGCCGTTTGTTCCCTGGCCCATCAAGGTGCGGAGCTTCAATCTGATACCCCGCCTTGCGGAGAAGCACGAGATCGACCTGGTCTGCGTTGCCCGGACAGAGGTGGAGATCGCTCGCCTCGAGGCAATACGCGGATGCTGCTCCAGCGTGCGCACGGGGGCATTCAGCCTGGGCGGCGCGCTGTTGCGCAGTTTGCTGTCTCTGCCCTCGCGGACGCCGCTGCGCATTGCGTACGTATCCTCGCGATCCATGCGCAAAGCGGTACAAGCGGCGATCAGGGAAAAGTCTCCCGATGTGATCTACGTTGAACGCTGGCGCGCTCTGCAATACATTCCGTCCGATTGCACGATCCCGGTGGTGTGCGATCCAACGGACTCGATGGCGCTCTATAACTTCCGGCTCAGGAACTCGGGAAATGTAGCTGGGCGCGCGCTGGGTGCGATTGAGTACCTGAAGTTTCGCAACTATGAGGCCAGGCTGGCGAGTCAAGTCTCGGCGACCGTCTTTTGTTCGAGGGTCGATCTTGAGTTTCTGCGGCAATTCGCCCCTGAGGCTCGCCTGGTGCAGGTTCCGAATGGTGTGGACTGCAACGTATTCTGGCCGAAGCAAGCACATGAGGCTCGGCCAGACACGCTCTTCTTCTCCGGCAACTTCACGTACGCGCCCAATCGATATGCGGTCACGCAATTTCTGCGCGAGACATTCCCGGCGATCTGCCGGGCGGTGCCCGGCGTCACATTCACGGTGGCCGGGAATGGGGCAGAGAACTTCATGAGGGAAAAGCATCCCGGCGCTGCCGGCGTGGTCGTTCATGACTTCGTGCAGGACCTGCGCTCGCACCTCGCATCCGCCTGCGTTGCAGTGGCGCCGATGACGGTGGGCTCGGGCGTAAGCAATAAGCTGCTCGAGGCATTTGCCACCGGAACTCCGATCGTCTCCAGCTCCCTTGCTTGCGGGGATCTCCCGGTTGTGGATGGAGAGCATCTCCTGATTGCGGACTCACGGGAGAAGTTTGCTGCAAGCGTAATCCAGTTGCTGCAGGATGCCGGGCTGCGACACCGCATGGCAGCGAGTGCGCTCGGACTCGTGCAGTCGCACTATGACTGGAAGATCATCGCAGGAGCCATGGATGCGGTACTTCTGGACGCGGCAAAGCGCGGCAGGAGTCTGCGACCAGAGGAAGCCGCGAACTCCAGGAACGCAACTCTGCCTACCTCAACCGGTCCCCATGAAGAAATCAGATTCACTGCGCCTTTCGGCAAGTAGCCTCCAGGATTTCGTGGGAGAACTTGCGAAACTTCCGGTGCTGGTGTTGGCCGGAGGATTGGGAACGCGCCTGCGTTCGGTCTTCAAGGGGCCGAAGGCAATGGCACCGATCTCCGGAATCCCGTTCCTCTCCTACCTGTTGCGGAGTCTGTGCGCCGCAGGCCTGCGGCGAATCATCCTGTGTGTCGGCTATCGGCAGGAGGAGATTGTTTCCTGGGCGGGAGACGGATCGGCAATGGGGCTGAGCATTGAATACTCGGTGGAGAAGCGGCCACTGGGAACGGCGGGAGCATTGCGGCTCGCGGCGGATCAATACCTCACGCGCGGCCCCTTCGCAGTGGTAAACGGCGACACGCTGTTACGAGTGGATTACGCCGCCCTTCTGGCAACTCACCTTCATCATCATGGTGCGGGGACACTGACGTTGGTCCCAGTGGCAGACAGTGGACGCTATGGTGCCGTGGAGATAGACGGGCAGAAACGCGTGACGGCTTTCGCCGAGAAATCGGCAGAGAGACATGTCGGCCACATCAACGCAGGGGTTTCTCTCTTCGATTTCAGCATCCTCAACCTGATTGCAAGGGACACTGTAGTTTCGCTGGAACATCAGGTGATACCACAGTTGATCTCAGAGGGGCGCCTGTTTGCATTTCCAACCGAGGGCTATTTCATCGACATCGGTGTGCCAGATGATTATGCCCGCGCTCAGAGAGAGCTGAAGGACCTATTGCCATGACAAGCTTTCGTGCCAAAGCACCGCTGAGAATCAGCTTTGCCGGTGGTGGAACCGACGTGCCTCCCTATCCGGAACTTCACGGAGGCTGCGTGCTGAATGCGACGATTGACAACTTCGCGTTCGGCACTTTGCGAGCCCGGAAAGATGATCTCATCAAACTACGCTCGCTCGATCTCGACCTGGAGGTGGAGTTCAACGCCTGTGATGCTGTGAGTTATGACGGAAAACTCGACTTGGTAAAGGCCGCGATCAAGCGCCTGGGCGCGCTTAACTCGCACGGCTTTGAGATATTTCTGCACACCGACGCGCCGCCGGGGTCTGGACTGGGATCGTCTTCCGCACTCATGGTGGCGCTCGTAGGTCTGGTGAAGGACTACAAAATGCTGGCGCTCAGCAACTACGAAATTGCCGAGTTGGCATACAGCATCGAGCGCGAAGACCTGGCAATCAGCGGCGGCTTGCAGGATCAGTACGCGGCGTCATTCGGCGGATTCAATTTCATTGAATTCGACCGTGATCGCGTCATTGTGAATCCGTTGCGCATTCACAAAGACACAATCAACGAACTCGAGCACAACCTGTTGCTCTGCTACACGGGGAAGTCGCGGCGTTCGGATCACATCATTGACGATCAGACACAGCGCCTGGTGTCGAACGCGAAGGACACGGTGGATGCGCTGGCCCAACAGAAGGAACTCGCGGTGGCGATGAAGAACGCCCTGCTCACAGGGCGCCTGGATGATTTCGGAGACCTGATGGATCTGGCCTGGCATACAAAGAAGAAAGTGTCGAGTCGCATTTCGAATCTGCAGATTGATGAGTTCTATGAGGAGGCGAGGAAGAAGGGCGCAATGGGAGGCAAGATCACCGGTGCGGGCGGCGGCGGATTCATGATGTTCTATTGCGAATTCCAGAAGAGACACCTGGTGGCGGAGCAACTTCGCCGAATGGGAGCAGTCGCCGCCGAATTCGCGTTTGAGCCAAACGGACTACAGACTTGGAGGGCTGATGACGCGAGAAGCACTCAGTAATCTGATTGTGCGGCGTATTGCAGAGAGCGCGGAACTCAAACGCAGTCTGCTGTGCGACGAAGCGTTTGTGCAAGTGGTTGCCTCCGCGGGGGAGTCGATTTCCGCGGCATTGCGCTGCGGCCGCAAGGTCTTGTTCTTCGGAAATGGAGGGAGCGCGGCGGATGCTCAGCATCTCGCCGCCGAACTAACGGGGAGATATCTGAAAGAGCGGGACAGCCTGGCGGGGATGGCGTTGACCACAAATTCATCCTCATTGACAGCGATTGGCAACGACTACTCCTTCGAGATGACATTTGCGCGCCAGTTGCAGGGATTGGGCTCACGGGGCGATATCGCCTTCGGTATCACGACCACCGGCAACTCAGCCAACGTCCTTGCCGCGATGAGGGTGGCGACAGAAAAGGGCCTGGAGACAATCGGGTTAACTGGTGGTGGCGGAGGCAAACTGCGGGAGATGGTGAACCACTGCATTTGTATTCCATCTGCACAAACGCCGCGAATTCAAGAGTGTCACATCATGACCGGACACATTCTGTGTGAGATTGTGGAGAACGCACTCAGTGACGAAGGCAATCTTCCTTGACCGCGATGGAGTGGTCAATCGCAAAGTGCCTGAGGGAAGCTACATCCAAACGCTCGCGGCGTTGGAGTTTCTTCCCGGTGCATTGGAGACCGTCGCAGAGATATGCCGGAGCGGCTACCTGGTCTTCGTGGTCACCAACCAGAGAGGGGTCGCGCGAGGAATGGTGCGGCCAGAGGTTCTCGACCAGATACACTCCCATATCTTGGAAGCCGCAGCCAGAGCGGGCGGAAGGATTTGTCGAATCTATGTTTGTCCGCACGATATAGCCGACGCATGTGAATGCCGCAAGCCGAAACCCGGAATGCTGCTGCAGGCAAAAGCTGAATTCGGAATTGATATGGGCGCGTCGTGGATGATTGGAGACGCGGCAAGCGATGTTGCTGCCGGCGCGGCGGCCGGGTGCGGCACGGTGCTGATCTCACCCACTGCCGCGCGTGGGGGTGCAGACAAGGGGGCAGAGACGCTGCGTGATGCCTTCGCAGCGATCCAGGAATCTCTCTACTCAACTCCAACTCGCGTGGAATGACATCGGCGGGCCGCATGAACGGCACGCCAAGGCAGCGGAATTCAGGAAGTGATTGTCAGGGCTTTGCATGGACGCGCACCAGTGCGCGGAAAATGCAAAGCCCTTTCGCTTTGTGCGTACACCGCAGAGCATCGTTAAGCGCAACGACGTGGCGCCCCGGTCATCTGGGGGCTGAGCCGTTGACGAACCCCACCTTGTCTGGTGGGGTTCACTGTTTATGGGGAAAATGTTGCGAGAGACTTTCTCCCTGTTCGGCTTCTCATGCAATGCATGGGAGCGAGCGGATTACTTTCGCAATGACGAGTAGGACACTTTGCAATGTCTCCAACCGCTCAGGACTTCATACATCAAAAGCCTGATGCTGCGGCTGACTGCTTCATATATACGCTGATAGAGCCGTCTTGGTGGTGCGACGAATATCTCATCCAGCAGCGTTCTTAGCGGGTGATCCATATCTAATCCATCCTCATTAGGTTGAGTATCGCGCGGCATGGTGCACGAGGATGTATCCGATTGCTCAGTTGGTTGGATTGAGCGGTGGGATACTGCTGGTGCCCAGTTTGCTAAAGGCGAGAAGAGGTCAGGAGAACAATCATGCCACAGAGTACACATGCACGCGCAGCGGAACTGCACAATCTCGCCATCCATGCCCACCAGGCGGCGGTGGTTGCCCACGATAAAGGAGACCATCTGACGGCGCACGAACTGAGCAGACAGGCGCTCGAGCGCTCCATGAATGCCTTTGGCCTTGCGGAGAAACTGGCGGCGGAGGCAGTAAAACCGGGCACTTCCGGAAGGTAGGGCGATGCGATTGGCGAGTGGATGACGGGCGAAGCGATGGCTCGGGATGAAGGTTTCGCACACGGGAGTGCTCTGAAGCGCGCCAAGCCGCAAGTGCGGAAAGATTATCCAACTGGGTAATCGTTGAAAACGCTGTGTTGACTACTTCGGGCAATGGTTGAGGAAGGTCTGGAACCATTGACCATATGGTTCTTGAAAATCCGCCTGGAGGTTGCCGCCGAAATCAATCGTTTCCTCCGGTGTTCATGGACTCGAAAGAGCTGTGTTGACTTGAGCACAATAGCTCAGACACCCTGCCGGGCGGAGCGCTAAGTTGGAAGAACCTCACCACGCTGCCAATGCGCTGGACGCAGAGATGCCGTGCAGGGGTAGAAAAACAGAGGCCTCACAGTGAAGAAGATTATTTTGATCGCGGCGTTCGTCAGTCTTACAAGCCTGGGTTGGGCAGAGTCGCATCGCGAGAAGTCCGCCGAGCGCATGGATAATGCGGCGAATGTGCTGCATGAGATCATGGGAGCGCCGGACAAGGGAATTCCTGAAGAAGTGCTGGAGCACGCGAAGTGCATTGCAGTTGTTCCGCACATGCTGAAGGGCGGCTTCGTATTTGGCGCAGAGAACGGCCGAGGCGTTGCCACCTGCCGCACAGCAGAAGGCTGGAGCGCGCCGGCATTCTTCGCGATCACGGGCGGAAGCTGGGGATTGCAGATTGGAATCGAAGGCATTGACCTGGTGATGATCATCCAGAACGACCGGGGCATGCAGCGCCTGTTGTCGAGCAAGTTTGAACTTGGCGCCGATGCTTCCGCAGCAGCCGGCCCGGTGGGACGTCATGCCTCGGCTGACACCGACTGGAAGTTGAACACCGAGATTCTCACCTACTCGCGGGCCAAGGGCCTGTTTGCAGGGCTGACGCTGAATGGCGCTTCGATACGCCGCGATGATGATTCGATGCAGGCTGTGTATGGCCGCCACGTTTCGACGCGCGCGGTATTGAGCGGCCGAGTTTCGCCGACGGAAGCTTCTGAACATTTCCTCAACGCAGTACGGCACGCAAAGGCGCAGGCCGTTGCCGCCAACTAGCTAGCTTGCAAGATCAGGCGGGGGCCTGGGACGAGTTTCCGGGCCCCCTTCGCATTTGATGAATGCACGGCCGGCACAGACTGCAGGAGAGAGCACAGGAATCCATGAAGCCATTACGCAAGATCTTCCAGTTGACCTTCGGCTGCAGCCACAGTAAGTTGAGCCGCGTATTCACGATCAAGAAGCGGACCTACCGGGTGTGTTTCGAGTGCGGACATGAAGTGGAGTACTCGTGGGAATTGATGCGCGCATCCGAGCCGCCAGTTGCGGTGAAGTATTGCGCCCCGCGTGATAACACGAGCCGGGTGCGAGTCTCCGCTGCTTAGCGAATCAGGCGCGATGAAATTCAAAGGTTGATCAACCTAGCTCAGTAACTCCGGCCCAGTAACCAGATACTCAGAATCAGCAAGACCCTCCACGGTGGAGAAGCTGCCGGGTTTCCTGGCGGTAGAGCTCTTGAGTCCCGACACACAAGAGCTCCCACAACCTACCCACTGCCGTGCGGGCGACTCGGAGACGTATTGGAGAGACGATGAAACTACTCAGAACAGCAGCAACAGCATTCTCCCTCGCCGCACTCTTTGTGATGGTTGCGCCGGCAGCAATGGCAGACGACTGGAACAGGGAAACAGTGGTCACCATCAGCGGGCCGATCGAAGTCCCGGGAGTGGGTCAACACATCCTTCCGGCCGGCACTTACGTTTTCAAGATTCTGGATTCACAGTCTGACCGCCACATTGTACAGATCTTCAACCAGGACAAGACGCACGTGTACACGACGATTCTGGCGATTCCGAATTACCGGCTGAAGGCGACCGACAAGACGGTGATCACGTTCCGTGAGCGTCCGGCGGGAGAACCTGAAGCGTTGAGAGCATGGTTTTACCCCGGCCACGAGTGGGGCGAAGAATTTGTGTATGCGAAGCCGAGAGCCGCCCAGCTAGCGAAGGAAACGAATGAGCCGGTGCTTTCCACTCCCATGGAGTTTGATACCGCCCAGGTGGAAAACCTGAAAACAGCCGAGATTATTGCGGTGGCACCGACCGGGGAGCCGGTTGAACTGGCGCAGGTTGTAGAGGCACCTCCCGCGGCACCGGTCACCATGGCATCGGCGGCACTTCCGAAGACGGCGAGTTCGTTACCGCTGATCGGATTTATTGGACTACTCGGATTGGCTGGATTTGTTCTGCTTTCCTTCACGGCAAAGCAGACTGCCTAAGAATGGTTGTGCGGGCGGATCTTTCGAGAGTCGCCTGCACGATTTGATAAAGCACTGGACGGGACTTAGACGGCGCACGGGATTGCTGGTTGGATAATCCCACTGCCGCGCTCCCGTCCGGTTCAGCGTTTTGAGAAGGAAGTTGGATGAGCATGGATTCCGATCGCCAATGCGTTCGACGATGTCTCTCCCCGTTCCACTGGTTGCTCCTCGCATTCCTGGTGATGCTTCCGGATTTTGCCACAGCCCTGCATCCGCCGACACAGGATTCTCCGTTCCTCATCAGTGTCCGGGTGGATAGCGTGGTGCTGCGCGCAACGGTAACGAATCACCAGAACGTCCTGATCTCCGGGCTTGAACGAGGGGACTTCCAGGTTGTAGAAGACGGCGTAGCGCAGAAGATCAACCATTTCAGTCACGAAGATATCCCGGTTACGGTTGGGCTTGTGATGGACAACAGCGGGAGCATGGGTCCGAAGCGCAGCGCGGTGGTGGCAGCAGCGCTGGCGTTTGCGCGCGCAAGCAATCCAGAGGACGAAACCTTCGTTGTGAATTTCAATGACACGGTATCGCTTGCGCTCCCGGTAGGCACTCGATTCACAAGCAAGGTGGCAGAGCTGGAGACCGCGCTGGGGAAAGTTCGGGCGGTTGGACAGACGGCGCTCTACGATGCGATTGATGCGGCGCTCGATCACCTGGCGAAAGGCACTCGCGACAAGAAGGTGCTGATCATCATCAGCGACGGCGGAGACAACGCGAGCAAGAATAAGCTGGATGCGATTCTGGCGAAAGCAAAGCGCTCAGAAGCGATCCTCTACAGCATTGGCATCTTCGACGAGGGAGATGGCGACCGGAATCCGGGAGTGCTGAAGCGGTTTGCAGAGGCGACGGGCGGCGAGATGTATTTGCCAGCAACCGCACATGAGAGCGTTCCGATCTGCGAGCGGATCGCGAAGGACATCCGAAGCCAGTACACGATTGCGTACACGCCCACCAACCCAGGCACGGACGGGGGATATCGAGTGGTGCGGGTGGGAGCTTCCTCGAAGGGACGCGGGCGGCTTGTGGTGCGCACGCGAGCCGGATACTTCGCACCGTCCATGGCCCCGGCACCGCCAGCCACTGGCGGCCAGCATCCGCTTCGCTAGGAGAATCCGATTGCGGCGAAGGCATCCCATGGTTTCATTGATTCGCAACCTCCTGTTCCTGACGGGAGTGCTTGCGCTGACCTACGTTGGCTATACATTGCTGGAGGCCCAGGAGTACCAAGCGAGCGCAAACCGGGAGCTGACGGCCGCGACCCAGGCTGCTGACAATGGGGACGCACCCAGGGCAGCGATTCACAGAGGCGACGCGTTGGGGCGGATTGACGTTCCGAGGCTGGGATTGACGGTGGCCGTGCTGGAGGGAACAAGCTCGCGCGTGTTACGGCTGGGAGCGGGGCATATTGAGGGCACAGCATTGCCGGGTGAGGCTGGCAACTCCGGAATTGCGGGGCACCGCGACACATTCTTCCGGGGGCTGAAGGATATCCGCAAGGACGATGAGATCCAGATCCAGACAACGGGCGGGCTTACGCACTATGAGGTTGATTGGGTGAAGGTGGTGGAGCCGAACGATACGTCTGTGCTGCAGGCGTTGGGCGGAGAGTCCACGCTGACACTGGTGACGTGCTATCCGTTCTACCTGGTGGGTCCGGCGCCGAAGAGGTTTGTGGTGCGCGCGCACAAGAGCCAGCAGTGAGCTGTTGTGCGCCTCTGTGGTGTGCGGGGCTAATCGCGGGTGGGTGCAGCGGCAGGAGACGAGATGGCCGTTGGGGACGCGGTGGAGCGCGGCGCCTGGGTGCCTGCGGGATAGATGAGGATGCGGACATTGCCCCAATCGCCCAGGGAGTCCGTGGCTGACTGCTTGCCGATTCCGAGGGTCTTGAGGCGGCTGTCATCGAATCCGAAATTGTTGACGAGGTACGCGCGCACGACCATGGCGCGCGCCTGGGTGAGCAACAGTTCTTTGGCGGTGTCTCCCTGTTTGCCGGAGGAGACCTCGATGACGGCGAGGCCGAAGTCGTTGTTGGCGAGGAACTCGCCGCCGTTGTGCATGGACTTTTCATTTTTCAGTTTGGCGGAATCCTGCTGGGCGAAGAGGTTCTTTGCGGCGAAGGTGAACTGGTTGATGGGCGCAGCCTCCGGCAGATGTGCGATGGCGTTGTCTGCAAGTTCGGAGGAGTCCTCGTAGCCGCGGCTCTTGAAGTATCCACGGAGGAGGAAGTTGTGCTTGAGAGCTTCCATGTTTTCCTGAAATCCGACGGCCCCGGCCTGGGCGGAGACAGCGGTTCCGTGGAGGGCGTTGGTGGCCTGAGTGAGGTTGGCGTAGAGCTGCCTGTCATTGACGAGCGCGCCGACGGTTCCCTGGCCGCGATCGATTTTTCCGGAGATGGAGTCGAGGTTGGCGGAGGCCTGGGTGACGTTCTGGATTGCCTGCTGACCGCTGTCAAGAATGGCGCTGGCCTTGTTGAACATGTCGGCCATCTGGAGAGGGGGCAGGCTGGCAACGATGTCGCCAGAGCGGACTTCTGCT
>CAILAZ010000289.1 GCA_903832295.1 uncultured Acidobacteriota bacterium | reverse complement strand
TACCTGGATCACGCCGAAGAGGAGATTCGTTCCGCGCTGGGCAGCGTGCGGCGCGTGATCTTCATTCCGTACGCATTGGCGGACCGCAAAGCCTATTCCGAGAAAGCGGTCACCCGCTTTGAGAGCATGGGCGTGGAGTGCAACTCCATCGATGAGTTTGAGAATCCGGCGCATGCATTGAGTGAAGTGCCTGCCATATTTGTCGGCGGCGGCAACACGTTCCGGCTTTTAAAAGCGCTCCAGGACCTGGCCCTAGTGGAGGTAATCCGGCAAAGGGTGCAGCAGGGAATGATCTACATGGGGGCAAGCGCTGGCTCCAACGTTGCGTGCCCAACGATCCGCACGACCAATGACATGCCCATTGTTGAGCCTGCCGGCTTGAACGCGTTGAACCTGTTTCCGTGGCAGATCAATCCGCACTATGTGGACACGGAGGCAGCTACAAAGCACATGGGAGAGACACGGGAAGAACGGCTCCTGCAATACCTGGAAGAGAACCCAGGACCGGTCATCGGCCTGCGCGAGGGAGCGATGTTGAGGGTGTGCGCCGGCAAAGTCTTTCTGAAAGGTGTGCGTGGCGCGAAAATCTTCCGGCGTGGGCAGGTTCCGGAAAACCTCCTGCCCCCCACCGAGATTGCGATCTGAACCGCCAAGCAGCGAAGCTGGGAAGATCGTAAGTGAAAGAGCCTCGCGCTATTTCCACAGATTTGCTCGCGTTCGCGGTCTCAGGATACAATCAATTTCAAGTTGATCGGCAACAGCCGAATGTAGGCGCGTAGCTCAGTTGGTTAGAGCGCTACCTTGACACGGTAGAGGTCAGGAGTTCGAGTCTCCTCGTGCCTACCATATTTTTCTTCGACTTACGAGCATTTCCACTCCTCGAAAAGTAACAAAAGTAGCAGTACCGGGATTTAGCCCCCGGTAGCGGCTGCTCGTGTGTAGGTCGCTTCCGGCAGAATCATCTCCAAGGCTCTTTGTTGAGCTTGTCGTTTTGCTGGCGTTACGGCCTGAGTGTAAATGTCCATCGTGATTCGGCTGTTTGCGTGGCGCAATATCCCTTGCACCGTCTTCACATCCTCGCGATTGGACTTCAGGACTGTAGCCAGAGTGTGCCGGAAGGTATGCCATTCCCCAGTTTCTTGATTCCTGCTTGTACTACCGCTGGTCTGATACGCCGGGTCTGCGCAGATGCGGCGAACCGCACGAAAGAAGGGGCAGCGGACTTGTTCAGCGCGCTCCCCCTTGACAGCGACTCCATTTCAGTTAATGAACGCCAACAACTTCGATCATTTGAGAGTCGGCAGCTGCACACCTGAGGTTTCAGACGACCCGGCCGACGCGCTCGGGAAGCCTCCGACACTGACCACGTTCACTAATCCACTCGAGGTAGTGCCCAGCGCTGGAGTGCCGAAATTGTCATACGACGCGGCCGTGGCCGAGATATCTGCCTTTACCGCCGTAGGATTTGCCGCAGGTGCCGTTATGCCCTGCGCACGGTCGTTCTGGGACTTCAAAGTCTGCAGCGCCTGATTCGGCGTGCTCGCAGAGAGTCCGTAGGAGTATGCATTTTGTGCGCCTGGCAACCCCGGGGGCACGCTCGATTGCGTGGTATCCGCGGTTCCAAGGGACACAGTTAGGGATGCAGTTACGCCAGTAACGCTCGGAGTTACAGTGAGCTGGTACGCACCAGCAGAAGGTGGAACAGTCAATCCCGTGGGCGATGCGGGACCGCTGGAGGCTCGCGGAGGTGTATATAGGCCGGACATTTTGTTGTTATTTCTCGAGGTGAGAAGTGGAGACAGAGTGCTTAGGCCTGCCGCAACGTAGTTCACAGCAGGGGACAGGGTACCATTGAGGGCGTCACTCAGACCTTTGCTCACTGCTCCGCCCGCGACGCCGATTATGTTGGTTACATACGGACTCGCGCCAGCTAATCCGGCTGGATCGGTCAGATCAAGCGGATCGTTGTTGACGTAAGCGTACAGGTTCGCCCCCCCGGCGGTGCCGATCGGATCATTTTGAAGGAAGCGTCCCAGTTGCGGTGAGTAGTACCTGGCGCCCACGTAGTATAGTCCGCTCTCCGTGTCGTAGCGGTAACCGGCATAGGTGTAGGACAATCCGCTTCCGGAGCCTGGCAAGCCGAAGTCGTTATAGGTGTACACCGTTGCTGGGCCATTGGTCCCCGCCACGGTGCCCGCCACCGTGCTACCCAGTGCGTCGTGGTGATAGAAGCTTGCTGATCCCGGCAGGCCTGAGGAGAGCGGAACAGATGCTACGGGCAATCCGCCCACGCCGCGTATTGTGAGCGCCACGGGGGTGCCCGCACCGGTACCGGAGTAATCGGCAATCTCATCCGAGCCGAGAGTTACAAAGTGAGTGGTAACTCCACTCACCTGCTTCTGTTTGCGACGTCCGAGCGGATCATACGAATAGTTTGAGTTGTATGCCGTCGCGGCGGTTATGAGCCGATTCTCGACGTCATAGGTATAGGTACTGTAGCCATCGGAGGTCAAATTCCCGTTTGTATCGTAACCGATGGACTTGGACCCCACGGTGGTGTACCCGTTGGTCGAGTTCGCCGCGCCGTAGCTGACGCTGTTCACGGTCGGAACATATTGGAACGCGTTGTTGGTCACGCTGGTGGACTGTCGCTGGTGGTTAGCCTGCCACAGATAGTTGAAGGTAACGTTTGAGACTGAACCACCAAACACCTGGTTTAGTGCCTGCAGGTTGTTCCCATCGTCGTAACTCGAATAGAGGTCTTCCGTACTGTCGCCGTAGGTGATCTGTTTCAGCCGGGAGAGGAGATCCCACTGATACCTGGCTACCGGAGTAGCGGTCGCCCCGTTCAAGTCAATCTCAGTCAGGCGGTTCATCGCATCATAGCGATAGTTGACATAGGACGAACCGCCGACCCCGTTGGTACCGGTTGGCCAACGAAGCAGGGTACGATTTCCGGCCGCGTCGTACGCCACTTGTACTGTCCGCCCCTGTTGATCGGTGAAACTGAGGGGCCTCCCCACATTGTCATATGCGATCTGGTAGGGATTGACGCTCGACCCGTCAATCGCTTGTGTCAAGCGGCCATTGAGATCGTAGCTGTAGCTCACGCTGCCCGCCGATTCACCTTGAGGCGTCTTGGTGATTACGCGGTTCAGCCCATCGTAAGCGAAGCCGATGGTAAGCCCCGAGCGCGTCGTCTTTTGGGTCATATTGCCATTCGCATCATAAGCGAAGAGTTCGGTTGACGCGTCGGGATAGCTCATCTTGCTCAGTTCATCGAACCCATCGTAGGTGTACGACGTAGTGTGACTGCTGGCGTCGGTGAAACTCGCCTCCATCCCATTGGCGGTGTAGGTATGCGCTTCCAGAGTTGCAGGAGTGCTGCCTGTGGAATCGATGACCTGGGCCATCCGCCCCAGGGCGTCGTAGCTGAAGCTTCGTTGGCGGCTCTGGGTTGATGACACGGGCATACTGACCGTGGTGACTCGGTCGGCGGCATCATAGGTAAAACTAGTCTTGTTACTCAGCGGATCGATGATGGAGGCGAGCTTGTCGGAATACGTGTAGGTATTGGTTATAGTCTCCCACGTACCGCTCCCGGCTGCACTCACCTGCCGCGCCACGGTCCATACATCTCCGTTGGCGTTGTAGGTAGTCTTGGTCACTACTCCTGACACAGGAGCATCGACTTCGATAAGGTGGCGCTGCGCGTCGTACTTGTTGGTGGTTGTGTTACCGCTCGAATCGGCTACCGAGCTCACATCGCCGTAGCTGTCATATCCGTACTGCGAAGTCAGGTTGAGGCCGCCGCTATCAACCTTCACCTGCGTCAACTGGTCGGCGTAGGTGCCGTCGTACGTGTAGCTGGTGACGATCCCCACCGCATCAGTAGAAGTGCTGGGGAGTCCGATGCTGGAATAGGTGAAGCTCTGGTTCACGTTGATGTTGCCGGCCATCGGCCGCGTAATCGTCAAGAGCGTGCCGGTAGAGGAAGAATACTTAAACTGGGTTGCATTCCCCAAGGGATCGACAGTGGATGCCGGCTCCTCAAAGTTCGGCAGCGACGACACCGGGACGGTATAGGTGAAGCTCTGCACGCGCGCCGGCAACCCCGACCCTGCTTTGGGCGTCGTGGTTACTGTCAGCGGATTGAACAGCGAATCGTACGTGTAGGACGTCACATTCCCTTCCGGGTTTGTCGAGGAGAGCAAGTTGTTTTGCGCGTCGTACGTATTGACAACCGTCTGGTTGAGTTTCGAAGCCACACCGTAGTCGTGAATCGTCTGGAGGATATTTCCCTGCGGGTCGTTGTACCAGACAGTGCGGGTTCCGGTCGGATCGTCGGTTTCGGTGCGTGATCCCGCGAAGAACGACAGCGTGATGTTTCCCAGCGCATCCTTCTGTTTGTAAACCCGTCCGAGGCTATCGTAGTAGTTCGTAACGTAGGCGACGGTTGGGTTCAGCGGATAGTACAAGCTCGTGAGGTGGCCCGCGGTGTCCTGGGTGCCAGTGGTGTCATAGCTGAAGTTCGTGTTGTTGGATCGCGCATCGGTGACCGATACGAGGTTGTTGTTGGTATAAGCGTATTTCACGGTGCGACTGGCGCTGTCTTGCACCTGTGATATCAGGTTATTCGTGTAACTGAGCGTGAGCGTGCGGTTAGTGGCGGCGTTTGAAATGGTGGATAGAGTGCCGCCTGCATAACTAAAAGTTACCGTTGCCCCGGCGGCATTGCTCCATGAGGAAATCTGCCCGGAGGAGTTGAACTGCAGGGTAATCCCCGATTTGGCACGATACCGATAGCCGCTGTTGTTATCGAGTATAGTGACCGTGCCAAGCGGCGGAGCATAGCTGCCATCGGCCATCAGGGTGAACTGTTCGGTATTCCACCCCTGGCTGACATTCACAACATTGTTGGTCAGCTGATCCGTGAACCAATGGTTCACGATTGTTTCCGCCACATAGTTCGTCAGGGGGACATTGGCTTCGGAGGTTTGTCCGTTCAGCAGATCCGAGGAGATGTAGAGCGCCACAATCGCGCTGACCGCGCCGAGCGCTGAGCTCTGCCCCATTCCCCCAAAACCGTCACTGCCGACCTTGGCGGTGATTGCATAGTTGTGTGTCCAGCCCATGCCAAGGGGGCCAAGAGTTCCGCCTGCACCTGAGTCGTAGGTACGTTCGAAATTCAGGCCGTAAGGGAAGGGCTTCGCGCCCACAGCCAAATCGGTGTACTGATAAATATAAGACCCCTTGATGTGATCCAAAGGATCGCCCACTTTAATCCCGATGCTCCCAGGCGTAACGCTACCCAGGTTGACCTGTAGTGGCGCCGCGCTCGGGGCGGGTTGAGACTGCTGGGCGCTCTGGACGACAACCGGGGCAGGCGCATTGGTTCCCCCGAAGCCGCCGCTCAGGCCTCCGGAGATTATCTCGCCGTAGGAGGTGCTGGAGATCGTTTTGAACCCTACTCCGGTCCAGCCGCCGATTGCGAGCTTCCCGTTGCTCGGCGCAATCACCCGGAATCCATTGCCTACCCACGTGCCGATGCCGTTGGATCCTGTGAGGTCGTTAGCGTTGTAATTGGATCTGATCAGGTTCTGGATCGCGCTCCAATTCGTGCTGTTGATGTCATAAATGGTGTTGCCCTGCTGCACTGCCAGATCAAGCAGCTTGATGGTTGAAGAGGCCTGAAATCCAGACACAGAAGCATTCAGTTGTTCAAGAGTCGTGGACTCAAACGAACTTGCAATGCCCGAGGCGTCCAGGAATGCGGCCAGTCCTGCCGCCGCGCCCGCAGTGTTCTTCCGGAACGCCGTTCCGAGCAGATTCAGCGGTAAATCCACGTATGGGCTCGTGATCGTGGTACCCACGGCCTCTCCCACAATGCCGATGCCGTAGTAGTAAAGCACCTTGCTGCCGAGAAGCTGGTCGGTGAGTTGCTGTTGCGCTGCACATTCGGCCAGCCAGGTAAGTCCCTCCATTGTCAAACTCTCTCCGAGAACCAGTTCCGAGCTGGAGGCAGCGCCGGAGGCAATCGCCTGGGTGAGCAATTTGCGATGCTTCTCGATCATTCCCCGCCCAACCTGATCCCAGCCGTTCATTACGACGTAGCCCCCGCCGCTGCTGCTGGACTGGGCTGCAATGTACTGAGTGTGGCTATGGCTGGCGGAGCTGTTCCAGGGGATGGTGGCCGCGAATGTGATGCCCACCTGCGCTCCCTTGGTCTGGGCAGTTCCTACGGCCTGACTGGCTCCGTTCAAGTACAACGTCGGCTTGTAAGTCGTATCGAAGAAAATAGAGAGCCTTTGGCCGTAAATATCCGGGGAATTGAACACCTGCGCCGTAGCGCCTGGCAAGGTGACGGATAGGGTCGCGATGTATCCGGTGGGAACACTGGGAGAATCGGTAGGCGCCGTCCCCTGGTAGGAAAGGGACGTCTGGCGGACCGTCTGACCATTGGAGAACGGAGCGGGCGTTATCACTCCGCCGCCAATAACGTCGCTCACGCCACCCGTCGGCAGATTGCTTTTGATGTAACTGGCGAGTTGCCTCGCGTACGTGGCCAAGTCCTGCCGCAGTTGGGTGCGCCCTTGGATGATGATTCCATTGCTCGCCGGCACGGATGCATTAGCATCCGCCAGGAAGGCGCTCTGGTTGTATCCCGTAATGGATGAGAAGTTGCCGATCACTCCCGTCTTCCAGGAATGGCCTTTAAAAGCCGGGTCAAAGACATATGCCGTTCCGCTGATGCTGACCTTGACCCAGCAGTGACCCATGTTCGACACGCTGCCGTCGGAATTCACATATCCCGGGATGCCTCCGTACCCGAGAACAGAGTTCGCCGCGGACTGACTGCCGTCAACTCCAAGCCAGCTCTGGAGCTGGGCGCTGGTCAGGTTCAACGCTCCAAGCTCGAAGTTCACATTGGAGATCGAAGTGTTTGTAAGGGACGCCTGATTGAGCAAAGCCACCATGAGGGCCGACTGGTCGAAGGAGTCACCACGACCATCCAGCAGTGTCCCCAGGGGGCCCTTCAGCTCGCCATACAGTGGATCGAATTCGATGTTGTCGTGGACGTACTGGTAAATCAGGTCCGGATCGTTGTTAAGAGCGTTAGCCAGTGCGATGACCTCGGGCGCTGCACTGCCCGCCGCAGTGCCGTTGACGGCGGTAAACGCCATTGGCCGGGACACTTTCGCCGGGGCATAGCGCGCAAGGGCCTGGCGCGACTGCTCATAGCGGACAGGCGTAGTCGCCTGCAAACGTATATACGTGGGATGAGGCACCGAAGACCCTGCTAGTGCCGCTGCGCTGCCAGCTTGAGTCGCGGCTGCCGACTGCAATTCAGGATCGTCAGCGACCGAGGTTGGAGCCGTAGGACTCGGGCTGGCTGGATCAGTTCCGGAGCCGGAGGACGGATCGTGTCCCGAAGACGTGGCCGAGCCGGCCGTGGTGAAGGTAAAGCTCGCATCGGGTGCCACTTGGTCCTGGATATCGGCAAGTCCGGTCGAAATCGAGAGCGTATAGAGAGTGCCGCTCTGCAAGGGCGCCGAGGGCCAGACGAATACCAACATTCCGCCTTCCGCAGGAATCAGGTTCACCGGTACCCAGCCTTCAGGTCCGCTAAGGGTGATACTGTTGGAGGTCACAGAAGTCATTCTGAGCTGCTTGGAGAAACGAAGGGCTACCAGCGCGTCGGTTGCCACGTCAGCGGCGCCGTTCTGCGGAATCGATGCCCTGTACTCCGGCGGGTTGAAATCACTGGCAGGGTCGAGAATTGTGGCCTGTCGACGCACCGTGGCCGCTGTGGCGTCCACGATTTCTCCATCCAGAATCGCGGTTCCCATGGCGTTTACGCCACCCCAGATCAGCACTGTGCCATCCGGCAAAAGCGTGGCAGTGTGGCGGCTGCGAGGAGTCGTCAGGCTGACGGGCAAGGTGCTCACTTGTCCCGTCCTGGAATCCCACAGTTGAATGCTGCCCAGCATCTTGCCGTCCGCGCTGGTTCCCCCAACGATGAGCACGCGACCATCGGTCAAAAGCGTGGCGCTGTGAAATGCACGATTGATGAGCCCCGGGCTTTCGATGGTTTGGAAGGACGTCTGCGTCGGAATCAATCGCTCGGCGCCAAAATAAGCGTTCCGGGCTCCCAAGCCTCCGAGGATAAGGACGCCGCCATCGGGAAGCAGCGTTGCGGTATGCCAGGCTCGCGCAAAATTCATACGAGCGCTGAGGAGAGTGATCGATCCAGTCTGCAAATTGGTGATCGTCGCGGAGGCCGAGGGAATCCCCCGGCTGACTCCTCCGGTTCGCAATACCTCTCCGGTGGGTAACAGGGTTGTGCTCGCACCCGATGCGGCAAGAGTCGCAGGAGTTTCAAACTGAATCTGTGTGGCACCGGCTGAGATTGAGAGCAACACGGCTGCAACTGCAAGGACCAGCACACCCACGAACTTCCATCCAAAGCGCATCGCCTTATACATGATCATCTCTCTCTTCGTAGCTCTCTCTTTTGCGTTCAACATCCATGCTCCGCCCTTCATTGCTGCACCGCCGTCGTCCATTGCGTGCGATTTCCAACGCTGTCATAGGTGTAGGTGACCAGCAGTTTGCTGGCGCCGACCGTGTAGAGGGCCTGCGTCACGCGTCCCTGGCTGTCATAGGTGTAGGCAACCGATCCGGTGGAGGGTGAAGCCGTCGAACTCGCAATTGCGATACTCAGAATCGCCTGCGTGCTGACGTTGGCTGCATCGGTGACTTTCACCGTAACGCTGCTGGTTCCTGACGTGAATGGAATTCCGGTGATCGCTCCGCCGGCACTCAACATCAGGCCATACGGCAGACCAGTGGCCGTCCAGGTATAGGGCGTCTGTCCTCCGGCAGCCGCGAGCGTGGTGGTGCTATAGGCGCTATACATGGTGCCCGAGGGGAGAGAGCTGGTACTGATCGTCAGAGCTGGTTCCACCGTCAGCGGAACCGTAGCCGTGGCGACGCTGTAGTTGGTGCTGTCGGAGGGGGTGAACGTTGCAGACAGAGTCTTCGCCCCAACCGTCGGAACACTTCCGGCCGCAGGAGAATACACAAACGTGCCTGCCACGCTAGCCGTCGCGTTCAGCTGGGTGGCGCTTAGCGCCGTGCCGAAGGCGATGGTCGCCGGAGCCGGCCAGGTGATCACCGGACCCGCCTTGCCGACAGTAAGGGTACCGTTGACGCAAGTGAAGCTATAGTTGGCTGCCGCCAGTGTGCCCGCCGCCACCGTGATGGGGTAGCTTCCATTCACGGATGACGTCGTCGCGGTCGTGGACAGCAGGGCCGCTCCGGTTAACGCTGAGGAAGTGTCACCATTGAGGTAACCGGTGATCGTCGTTGTCAGCGTCGGGTTCGCCGCACCCTGTGGACGGATGACATTGTTCGCCGTCACCGTGAGCGGGGCTTTCGTGACCGTAAGGATTCCATTGACATAGGTGAAACTGTAGTTGCTGGCCATCAACGTGCCCTGGGTCACTGCAATGGCATACGTTCCGGCGTTGGAGGTAGGCGTCGCCGTAGTTGTCAGCGTCTCCGAGCCGATCACAACCGATGAGTTTTCGCCGTTTGCGAATCCGCTGATCGTCGCAGTCAGGGCTGGGTTCGCGGCTCCGTAAGGTCGGCTGGCGGAGTTCGCCGTCACCGTCAGCACGGCTGGCGCGATCGTCAGCGTTCCATTCACACAGGTGAAGCTGTAGTTACTGGCCGCCAGCGTCCCCTGCGCCACCGATATTGGATAGCTTCCAATGCCAGATGCGCTCGTCGCAGTCGTGGTCAACGTTGGGGCACCGGTCAGCACGGACGCGGTGTCACTGTTGACGAACCCGCTGAACGACGCGCTGATCGCGTTCGCCGCTCCATAGGCGCGGCTGGCGTTTGCGGTCACCGTGAGCAGAGCTTTCGTAACCGTCAGGGTTCCATTCACGTAGTTGATGCTGTAGTTGCTCGCCGCATACGTGCCGGCCGTTACCGTGATTGCATAGCTGCCCGCTGGAGACGACGCGGCCGCCGTCGTTGCCAGCGTGGGCGCCGTGCCGCTCAACACGGACGCGGTGTCGCCGTTCATGTAGCCGGTGATGGACGAAGTCAGCGCAGGGTTTGCCGTTCCATAGACGCGGCTGGGACTTGCCGCAGTCAGTGTGAGCGCGGCCTTGGTGACCGTCAGGGTTCCACCCGTATAGGCAATGCTGTAGTTCGTCGCCGTATAGGTACCGCTAACCGCAATGGCATAGCTTCCCACCGCAGAGGCCGCCGTCGCCGTTGTGGAAAGCGCGGGAGCGCCGCTCAACACCGTCGCGGAGTCACCGTTCACAAAGCCGGTGAATGTTGGAGTAAGTGCGTTCGCGGCGCCGTAGGTGCGGTTGTTCACTGCAGATACCGTGAGGGCTGCTTTCGTCACCGTCAGTGTTCCATTCGCGAAAATGAAGCTGTAATTGCTTGCCGCCAGCGTCCCCAGTGCAGGTGTTATGGCATAGGTTGCGACCGCGGAAGTGGGTGTCGCCGTGGTGGTCAGCGTAGCGGCGCCGCTCAACACCGACGCGGTGTCCCCGTTAACGTAGCCAGTAATCGTGGAGCTGAAGGCTGGATTGGCTGCGCCATACACGCGACTGGCGCTGCCCGCCGTAACCGTGAGCGGAGCTTGCGTCACCGTCAAAGTACCGTTGGTATAGGTGATGCTATAGTTCGTCGCCGCGTATGTGCCGTTTGCAAGCGTGATCGGATACGTTGCAACCGGAGACGCGTTGGTTGCCGTCGTGGACAACGTAGGCGCCGTGCCGCTCAACACCGACGAGGTCTCGCTGTTCATGTAGCCGGTGATCGTTGAGCTCAGTGCAGGGTTGGCCGAACCATACGCGCGACTGACGCTGTTCGCCGTTACCGTGAGCGGAGCTTTTGTAACCGTCAGAACTCCCGTGCCGTAGCTTACGCTGTAGTTCGTTGCCGTGTACGTGCCGCCAACGATGGTAATCGGGTAGGTTCCAACCGGCGATGTTACGGTCGTTGCCGAACTGAATCCAGTCTGCGTGCCGCTCAATACCGACGGGGTCTCCCCATTGAGCAAGCCGCTTACTTGTAGTGTGCCTGAAGCCGACGCCATGCCATAAGCGCGGCTGAACGCCGGGGTAATCGTAAGGGCCGCTTTCGCGATTGTCAGGGTTCCAGCTACATAGCTGATGGTGTAATTACTGGCTACAATCGTGCTCGTCGCGACCGTGATGGCGTAGGTTCCCACGGTGGTGCAGTACGACGACACCGTCCCCCAATTCATTGTGTATCCCCCGGATAGTACCGAGGTGGTGTCACCATTGACCAAACCGCCCACCGCAAACGCGCTGGTTGCGGTGCTGCTGGTGCAGTAGGTCCAGCTAGCCACCGGCTTCAGCGCCAGAGCCGCCTTGGCCACCGCGAAGCTCTGGGTCACCGCCGCAGCTGCACTGTAGGTCGCATTTCCGGCCTGATTCGCCGCAATCGTGCATGTGCCCGCAGCGACGATGGTCACAGTGGAAGCCGAAACCGTGCATACCGCAGGCGTACTCGAGGTGAAGGTGACCGCAAGACCGGAACTGGCGGTCGCGCTGACGGCAAAAGGCGCAGCCCCGTACGTCCTGCCGGCAATGGCCCCGAAGGTGATGGTCTGACTGACCAGGGCGTGTCCTGTTCCCACTCCGAATGTCAGGAGAGCTATGATTGCTGCGCACATCCGCAGATTCGCGGTTATCTTTCGTAGGCTCGTCATCGTGGTGCGGTTTACCTCGCTCATGTTCGTCCTCGTAACTCTTTCCTAACGTGCGGCGAGTCCGGCTGCACGGCCTCATTCGTGGTTCCTGTGTGATCACCCAACACTCCACTCGGTGTGAGCACGGAACATTTCGACCGCGTGCAGAGACCGACGGACGCTAAATGCCGCTTTAGGATTTTGTCAAAGAGAAATAACGCAATATTTGCGTCAGCACAAAGAGAGGTCACTACGGGGGCGGGTTGGAGAGGACGCGTGCTGAGACTATAAAAGGCGGCGGCAGAGCAGGATAACGATCGTCAAAAGCTCTCTCTTGGCGGGGTGCACTCACAGGAACTAACGTCAAGCTGATACCAGAGATTGTCATCACATTCAATCGACGACAATTCGTCAACCACGTATCCTCTGGCAGCAATCGCAAGGGAGCAGATACGTTGGTCGCAGCACGCGTGGTTGAGTTACCAATCCTGACTATTGTTTTTCTAGTTATCTTTGTTGAAGAAAAACAGCGTGGGCTCGGACTTACGAAGGAAGAACCCACCGCGTCCTATCCGGACGAACTCATCCCTCGGCGGCTGGGTACCTCAACTTTCCAGAATTATCGCCACTCCCCGGAACCGACAAATCCTGCCCAGTACCATGGATGGGTGCTCTCTCCTGCTGCGCGACGCCGCCGCAACAGCGTTTGGGATGAGTTCCAGAGCGCGGAGGCGGTGGAGGAGTGAAGCGCGAAACGCCGCGTGTAGAGTTCGCGCATGTACAGCCGAGCCACGTCGTCATTCACCGGCCACAGCGTCATCACTATGCTGCGTGCCCCCGCAATGCGGAAGGCTCGTTGCAGGCCCAGCACGCCCTCGCCATCGCTCAACTCACCGTTGCCGGTGTTGCAGGCGGAGAGAACGGCCCAATCCAGTCCTTCCAGGTCGAGCGAGGCAATTTCCTGTGCCGTCAGCAATGACGACGACTCCTCGCGGCCGGCAAAAGCGAGTCCTGCGCGCAGCAGCGGATTGCCTCCGCCGCACTCACGCGGCAGCAGATACGCATGGGTGGCAATGTGCAGTACGCGATGTCGAACCGCTTCCTGCTGAAAGCGGTCGCGCGTGGCCTCCTGCCCCAGGTAGCGGTCGGAGCCCTCGGATTGGTTCCATTTGTTCCATGCTCCCGTAATTTCTGTGATCTCGGCGGCGGCGGCGGGCAGGGCGTCGAAATGCGCTTTCTGAAACTCGTCGCAACTCAAATCGGCCTGCCGCAGTGCTGTCCCGTTGCTGGACGAAGCCAATTCATAAGCCGGTGCTCCAATCGCCAGCAGTCCCGCCTTGTTCACTCCTGTCTCTGACGGCAACAGATCGCGTTCGCTGGAGAGAGTGTGGATCACCGGGGAACGCTCTACCAGGTAGCCTGCTCCGTCTGGCAGCGTGCCAAGCGGCAGCAGGTTGAGCTGTCCATCGGGCACCACCAGTAGCAGCGTGGCCCCGCTCAAGGCGCCCGCCAGCGGATCCCAGATCTTGGCGCGCAGCTCCTTGGCCGCCGCACGGAATGCGCGCTCATTGCGCGTGGAGGAGAGTCCGCCTCCCTCTGTTTCGCTCTCCACGCTCTTGCGCGCGCGTATCACAAGCTCATCAATCGGTCCTGCCGCTCCCAGGTCGAGAAGGCGCAGTTGATGCGACTGGGCCGAGATCACAAATGCCGCGTATGCGCCTGTAGGTTTAGCCCCATCCATCGACGCCTGCACCGCCTGCCGCTGATACCGCACGTAGGAGATCAGCGCCGCGTGCGCCGGCAGGCTGCGCTGCAGTGCTGCCAGGTTTACTGCCGCCTGTCGCTGGTCCTTGCGGAACCGGGAGCTGCGTTCCGCCAGCGCGCGTTCGGCGTGTTCCATCCTGGCCGTGGCGGCAGCAGCCGCCGTGGCAGCCGCGGGCTTGTCTGTCCGGGACTGCTGCAAGGCCAGCAGCTCGGAGCGGGCCTGTTCCAGCTCATGCATCAGTTGCGCCGTCTCCGGATCGTTGCCGCGGTTCAGGTTGTGCTGGCGCAGCGCCATTTCCTCGGCCACCAGTGCGCGTGAACGCACCACCTCTTCGTACGCCGCAGCCGCAAATTTAGAGGGCTCGCGCACTGCCACTGAGAGGGCAACGTCCAGGCCATGGGGGCGTGCTTTTTCATAGGCCAGCGCCTGCCGCTCGGGCAACGTCTGCGCGCCCAGGGTGAATATCTCCCGGCTGATTCGCTCTGCTTCCAGCGAGTATTGCAGAGCCAAGCCAAGCTCGCCGCCAGCGGCCAGCGAGCGGCTATAGCTGTTGTACAGTCGGGCAATTTCTGAATGCCGTTGCCCCAGCAGCCGTTGATAGTCAGCCACCGAGCCTTCATACAGCTTCCAGGACGCTTCAAACTCTCCGTTGCGCGCATACAGGTCTGCAAGGTTGCCGCTGGCCATTGATACGGTTAAGCTCTCCGGGCCGAAGTTCGATTTCAGCAGCTCGAGCGACTTTTTCAGATGCACGATGGCCTTGGGGAAATTGCCAGTGCGCGTGTAGAAGGCTCCCAGGTTGTTCTCCAGGGTTCCCAGCGCCGGGGCTTTTGGATCCGAGCGCCAGGCAACGGCTACCGATTCCTCCATGGCCGCGGCAGCGCCAACATTGTCCCCCAGCGTGAACTTCACGTAGGCCACATTGCTGAGTGCTGACACCAGTTGCGCGTCCATTCCCTGCGTTTTGCGAAAGACAACTACTGAGTTTTCCAGGTTCTGAAGCGCGCACCCAAGATCGCCAAGGTTCAGGCACACGCTGCCCATAAAGTGCGCGATGATCGCAAAATCAGGCGTATCCGGGAACTGGCTGCGTGCCACATCCAGTGCCTGCTCGGCGTATGGCCTCGCTTCCGTCGCGCGGTCCAGCGCCACGTAGGTCGAGGCAAGGGTGGCCAATGCATCGGCATACTGCTTGCTCCGCGTGCCGGCGGCCGCTTCGGCAACCGCTTTTTCTCGCCGTGCCAGCGCCAGCGTCTCTTCCGTGGCGGCCTGCGAATTCACTTGCCACATCACAAGCGCATCCAGCGCTGCGGCAACCTCCACCGTGTTGCCCGGATGTGCAGCCTCGGCTTCCACTACCTTTTTTCGCGCATCGGCCAGGCCGTCCACCACGGGAGTTTCTGCCGATACAACTGCGGCGGTCAGCAGCAGGTACAACAGCCAATGCAGGCCATTCTTCATTCTGGTCCTCTTTATTCGCGGCCTGCTGCCTCAAGGAGCTTTGCCAATTGCGCCCGCGCCCGGCTCTCGAAGTCTCCGTGCAAAGTGATTGCCCGGTGCAGGTATTTGCGGGCCTCTGCTGCGTTGCCGTGCAGCAGCATCAACTGTGCCATCTCATACAGTGCCGCCTCATACTGCGGCGAATCCCCCGCTGCGACTACTTCTCGCAGACTGTCGGTTGCGGCAACAAGGTCGCCCCCGGCGAGTTGGCATGCGCCACCGTAGAACTGCGCTGCCCGTTTCTGCGGAGCGCCGTCGGCAATGCCCGCCAACCCCGGGATGGCAGATTTACAGTCGCCGCGCCGGTAGGCCTGCATCGCGGTTGCAAATTCCGTATCCATTGTCGCGCCGCGCACATTGGGCGGCGCATAGACCGGTAACCGCAGGTCGGCGAGCTCTACGAACTGCTTCGAACCGGCTCCAGCTTTTTTCGCATTGGGGAGTGGCGCACCAGCAGCGGGCGCGCCGGAAGAGGGCGCGGTGGCCACAGCGGGCTGAGGCTTTCCCAGTCGAGCCTGCGATTTCTCCAGTCGCTCCGTGACCTGGTACAACGCCAGCAGCGCGCACCCCAGGATCATTGCCGCCGCAGCGGCGCTCCACAGCCAGCGCCGTTCTCCTCCGCGCACCGGCACAGGGCGTGTCACGCGGGGCCGGCTGGCAAGCTCGGTCTGCGCCGCCTGCAGAGCCAGCACAAAGCTCTGGCATGCCTCGCAACCAAAGTAGTGATCCTCGAACTGCTCTCTCTCCGGATCAGGCAGCGTGCCTTGCAGATACGACTCGGCCAGCCTCTCAGCAGTATCGCCTTTACACTTCATCGCGGCGTCCTCCCGATAAGTAGTGGCGTTTGCCTGGGTTTTTGTGACAGGCGGCGCACAAATTCCACCACGCGTTTCGTGGCGCGCAGCTTGCGTTGTCTCACCATTTCAGGACTCAGGTTCAGTTTCATGGCGATAATTCCCGGCTTCATGCCATCCACCAGGGTCATCTGGAGAATCTCCCGGTCGAGGTCGGGAAGCGAATCCAGCGCGCAGGCGGCCATCCCCCTGCGTTGTTGCTCTGCCAACTCTGACTCCTGGACTGGAGGGGAGTAGCCCTCCGGAATCTCGCTCTCCATCTGTACCCGGGCATCCTGCCGGAAGTGATTGTTTAGTACATTGCGGGCAACACCCGCCACGAATGCCGGCAACTTGTCTGCCTCGCGAATCTGGCCTCGGCGGAGGGCGCAAAGCGCCTCGATCATAACGTCCTGTTGCAGGTCGGCCGTGGCGTCAACATCGCGGGAGCGAGCCAGCAGCAGGGCGCGAACCAGCGGCAGAAATTTCTTCACAAAGTGTTCTTCTGCCTGCGCATCACCCGCCGCAATGGCGTTTACCAGCTTTGAAAAGTCCTCATCGGGAAGCGCACGGTCGGTGCCTGGCGATGCGCTCAATCTGGTACCCACACCCTTCTTGAGTCTTTCCGGTTCTCGGCCAGACCACATCCACGCGGTTAAATAGTTGCACAATCATAACATCGGGAGTTTCGCCCCATCCTGATTTTCACCCTCCGCCCAAAGCCCGAAAGAATTCCTGTCACGATCTCTCGTCTGCTCCCCACTTAATAGAAACGGCGAGAATGTGCGCCCTTCCAAAAGAACTCCGAGGAATGATTCCGTGTCGCTTGATCGTGCCCAAACTATGCCTGCCTCCTGGTTGCGCTTCTTCATCATCCTGTGCATCCTTACGATTCTGCTCATTGCCAGCCTTCCCGCTTACGCCACAACGCCCGGCGGCAGCCTGCAGATCGTCCCAGGAATCTACAGCCTTGCGGAGATCTCCCACCCTTACAATGTGTTGCAGCGTACGGGCGGCATGACGGTCGATCCCACCGACAACCTTTATATCTCGGATACCGACGCTTGCACCGTGTACCGCGTTGACGTCAACGGGCGGGCCAGCAAGTTCGCCGGAGGCAACGGCTGCGGTCCCGTCGGAACCGGCAATGGCGGCCTGGCCACGGCCGCGGTCCTTGCCTATCCCAACGCCATCGCCTCAGACAGTCTCGGAAACATCTTTGTCGCCGACGGGGCTGGCGTGCGCCGCATTGACGCACTCTCAGGCGTTATCACCACCATGAGCCCAATCTCTGCCAGCGGTCTGGCAGCCGATCTTTTCGGCTACGTTTACTTTTCCGATTACTCCAGCAACGTGGTGCGCCGCATCGATCCGTTCGGAAACATTACTGTGTATGCCGGTGGCGGCAACGGCTCCTCATACGGCAACAATGGGCCGGCCACCAGTGCCAGTCTCTCTCAACCCGGCGCGCTCGCCGTGGACAGCAACAACAACCTCTTCATCGCCGATGCCGGCTATAAGATGATCCGCCGCGTTGATTTCGTAACCAAAGTCATCACCACTTATGCCGGTACGGGCTCAGCCACGGCCTCCGGGAATGGCGGCCCCGCAACCAGCGCCGGCTTGGGCTATGTCGGCAGCCTCGCCTTCGATAGCGACGGCAGCCTGCTCTTCACAAGCGGAATCACCCAGTTGCGCAAGATCGACGCCAGCGGCACTATCAACGTTTTCGCCGGACGTGCCTCGAACAGCTCCGCAAGCGGTAATCCGCCCGACGGCACCCCCGCGATCGATGCCGTTTTCAACACGCCAACGGGCCTGGCAGTGAACAGCGTCGGTGACGTCTTCTTCGGCGACCAGGCCCTCGGCTCGGTCTTCCGGGTCGTCCAGCATCCCGAGCGCTTCCCCAACACCAGGTCCGGCCAGACCAGCTATCCCCGTTGGATTGTTCTGAAGAATACGGGAAACACCAGTGTCACCATGAACTCGGTCCAGGTCAGCGGAGATTACTCCGCGCCGTTGGACCCCACTGGCCATTACTACGTTCCTTTCAGCACAGACGCGCAAATCTGCACCCTCGCACCCCTCGCCACGGCAACTCTCTCGCCCGGAAACTTCTGCCAGCTCGGCATTGTGCTCAAGCCCACCGCAGACGGCACGAGAGTCGGCACATTCACCCTTACCAGCACCGATACGCCCTCCACCATGACGCTGAATCTGGCCAGCGGATACCAGACCGCGCAATTGGCCGCCACCAACGGAGAGATGCTCACCGTCGGCGGCAATTACTGGGGCGCAACGGGCGTCCGGGGCGAAGGCGGCCCGGCCATCGAGGCCACGATTGCCGGTGTCACCGGCATGGTCACCGATAGCAGCGGCAACATCTACTTCAGCGAATATGGCGTAGGCGACATTCGACGCATCGATGCGCAGAGCGGAGTCATCACCACCGTGGCCGGCGTTCCGGGAGTGACAGGCCCCAGTCCGGATGTAACCAGCCCGGCGCTGGGCGTCCCTTTGGGCTTTCCCATGGGAATGACCATGAACGCCTCCGGGGATCTGATGATCGTGGACCGGCAAGCCTACCGCGTGCGCAGACTGCTCCTTAGCTCCTCCACCATCGAAACCTATGCCGGTCAGGGTGCGTGCGCCGCAATGCCGGCATGCACTGGACAGTCCAGTTGCGCCGGTCTGGGGGATGGATACGATGCGCTGAATGCCACGAAAGCTCGGCTCTGCAGCCCTGTCGGCATCGCCATCGATGCCAAGAGCGGCAATGTGTACATCTCGGATTCCGGCAGCCATGTCATCCGTATGGTGGACTCCAACCACGTGATGCATACCGTTGCGGGCCTCTGGTTCACCGCAGGGTACTCCGGAGACAACGGCTCGCCGCAGAACGCGACCTTCAATAATCCCGGTGCGCTGGCGCTGGACTCGGCAGGCAATCTCTATGTGGCCGACAACTTCAACCAGGTGGTCCGCAAGATCAACTTCGCGACCAACACCATCAGCACCTATGCCGGTCACCACTATACCGGCTCATTCCTGAAGCACTTCGCGGGAGATGGCGGCCTTGCCCAGTATTGGGCGACGCTTGACCTCTACACAATGGGGAACTCGCTCGCCTTCGATGCAAAAGACAACCTATACATCGTTGACGAACAGAATGATGTTGTACGCAAGGTCAACCCCACCAACGGAATCATCACCAGCGTGGCCGGAACCTATACCGCCTACTGCGAATCCTGCCCGGTAGGCTCTCCCTTCCTGCCTGACGGTTACTCGGCCACCGGAACCGGCCTGGTCGATCCCACCGTGGTTGCCGTCAATCCCTCCGGACAACTGCTCATCGGGAGTCTTACGAACTCAACCATCCGCGTCCTCAGTCCGGATAACTCGATGTGGTTCGGCGGCCAGACCACCGGCACCGCCAGCGCAACGCAGAGCCTTACCTTCACCAACATTGGTCCCGGCAAGTTGACCTTTGACGCTCAGCCGTACGCGATTACCGGTGACTTCGCTTCCGTCCCCGGAGGAAGTTGCGACTCGACTTCCTCGCTGGCGGTAGGTGCCAGCTGTACGGTCCTGCTCAGCTTCACCCCCACCGCCGTCGGCGGACGCCTCGGTGCAATCAACTTCCAGCACACCGGCATCGGCACGCCGGAGGCCACGGTGTTGCGCGGTGCCGGCTGGATGGCTCAGTCGATCCACCTTGCGCCCATGCCCACCCCGGTTCTCTATGGCATCCAGCCCATGCCGATTAGCGCCTTCGCCGACTCGGGCCTTCCGGTAAATCTCGCCGAGGCCGGCCCCGGATTCATTTCTTCCGGCGCATTGAACATCACGGAAGTGGGCACCGTCACGGTGATAGCCACACAGGACGGCGGAGGCATGTGGGCACCCGCCGCACCAGTCACGCAGACCATCGAAGTAAATCCGCAGACAGTGACGGTCACGGCAGACAACAAGACGATCCGTTACGGACAGCCTGTACCTCAGCTCACTTACCAGTACGGACCTCTCGTCAACGGAGACACCACGTCCGTAATCTTCGGCACTCCCATTCTCAGCGTGGACCTCACCGGAGGACTCTCTCCCACCGGCGGCTTCGTAAAAGTAGGGACCTACCCGATCATGATTGACGTCGGGCCGCTTTCCGCCACCAACTACGGCTTCGTTGGCTACCAGGGCATGCTCACGGTCCTTCCTCCGTTGCCGCCCAGCATCATGACCGGTTTCGTCAGTGCCTCCATTGGGCTGAACAGTCCCACTCCGTTGTCGTTCTACATCGGCAACCCCAACGCCAACGTCACCCTGACCGGACTCGCCTTCAGCGCCCAGCTCGGCGGTGGACTCCAGGCCGTGCTGCCTCTCCAGGTGACTGATACCTGTGGCGGAATGACCAGTGTCTCGGCGGATCAACTCACCTTTACCCTCTCCGGAGGCCAGGTATTCAAGGGCAAGAACTGCTGGGTCACCGTGATGGTGCAGCCGATCTCCCAACCGGGTCCGGTGAGCGCAACCGCCACCGTCGCCGCAACGGAGAGCGGCCCGGGGAATGTCGCTTCCGCTTCTGCCACTGTCGGCCTCGCCAGTCAGATCGTTCTCTCTGCTCCGGCCACCGCTCCCGCCGCATCTATCATCACGCTGACGGCTACCGTCAGCGATCTCACCGGGAATCCGATGACCGCCGGCACCGTAAAATTCTGCACTGCGGCCAATCCCAACTGCGAAGATACCTCCCTTCTGGGAATCGCCCAATTGACCCCGTCCGGAACTGCATCCATCAAGGTTCGGCTCGGTCCCGGTACGTACACCTTGCGCGCCGTCTTCAGCGGAAAGCTCTCCCTCGCAGGCTCCAGCTCCGCCGCTCAGCAGTTGACCGTTACCGGACTGCTGCCGACCTCCACCATCATGAACTCCCTTGGCACGCCCGGAAGTGAAACCATGTACGGCGCCGTTGTAGGGGCCGGGCCTGCGTATCCCACCGGCGTGGTCACGCTTGCCGATACCAGCTTTGGCAACACCACCATCGCCACCGCCCACCTGACATACGGTGCCTCCACTCCCGCCTTCCAGTGGCCGCAGGTGTATTCCACTGGCGGCAGTCCATACGCGGTTGCCACCGGCGACTTCAACGGCGATGGCTATCCCGACTTGGTCGCCGCCAACTCCCTTGACAGCACCATAAGCATCCTGCTCGGCAACGGCGATGGAACCCTTCAGCCGCAGCTCACCATCACCGTCGGCTCCGGTCCCACCGGCGTTGCCGTAGGGGACTTCAACGGCGATGGCAAGCTCGACATCGCTGTCACCAACACCGATTCCGGTACCGTCAGCATCCTGATCGGAAACGGCGACGGAACCTTCCAGGCGCAGAAGACTTACCCGGTGGGCAATGGTCCCAATCCGGTCGTCGTCGGCGACTTCAACGCGGACGGCAATCTCGATCTTGCAATTGCGAACCAGCTGGATAGCGCAGTAGTCATTCTGCTCGGCAACGGCGACGGCACGTTCCTGGCGCCGGTCTCCTATACGGTGGGTTACTACGCCATGCCAACAGGCAACTGGTCCATGGCGGTCGCCGACTTCAACTCCGACGGCAATTCTGACTTGGTCGTCACCAGCCGCGAGTTCAACGTGGACTGGGATCCGTGGGGCAATCCCAACCTCACACCTCTTGAAACCGTCAGCGTGCTGCTTGGCAACGGCAATGGGACCTTCCAGTCTCAGCAGGTGCTCACGCCCGGCAATGCACCCAGCGGCGTCACCGTCGGCGACTTCAACCGCGACGGAAATCCGGATATCGCCGTCGTCAACCTTTACGACAATCAGGTGGGCATATACCTTGGCAACGGCGACGGAACCTTCCAACCGCAGCAGGTCTATCCCACCGCCTCCGGCCCCTCTGCCCTGCTTGCCGCAGATCTTCAACACAACGGCATACTCGACCTCGCAGTCGCCAGCCGTTATGACAACGTGGTGACCTTCCTCCATGGCAACGGCGACGGAACCTTCCAGGCACCCTCGCTGGCTCTCGCCGGAAACGCGCCGTTCGCAATGGCCGCCGCGGATTTCAATGGCGATGGCTACCCTGACCTTGCCGTGGCCAACTTCGCAGACAACAACATCACGGTTCTGCTCGACGCTTGGGTTGTTCCCGTGGGCGTCGCCAATGTGGGACTCCTCGGCGACGGTGTCAACCATCTCATCCAGGGAAACTATTCGGGCGACTCCCTGTACGCTGTCAGCAGTTCCACCAAGTTCAGCGTCGCCGGAGCAGGCGCACTCCCCACTCTTTCCCCGGGCGTGATCCCCTTCGGCAACCTGGCGGTTTCCTTCACCAGCCCGTCGGCATCCATTCAGCTTTCCAACAATGCCAGCGTCGCAATTGTCCTCAGCGGAATCAGTTCCACCACCAACTTTGTGGTCACTGGTACCACCTGCGGTGCAGCGCTGGCTGCAAACAGCAGCTGCGCCATCTCCGTCGCTTTCAAGCCCACAACCGTCGGGAGCTTCTCGGAGACCATGAACATCGTCGCCGGCGCAATTCCCCTGCCGGTCTCGCTCTTCGGTACCGGCGTGCCCGCCGCCTACCTCAGCGTCACCTCGCTCGACTTCAGCTATGAGGGTGTCAACGTCACCTCCATGCCCAGGCAGGTGACGATCTACAATTACTCGGGAGCCGCCTGGGTTCCCCAGATTCCAGCTTCGACCAGTGTCTTCGCCACGCAGGCTGGCAACTGCACCGGGCTGGTGGCCAATAACAAGTTCTGCACCTTCACGGTTACCTACAAGCCCACCTCCCTGGGTGGAACCATTGCCGCCTTGAAGATTCAGGCCGGCAGTGCCACCCTGCCATTGCAACTCTCCGGCACCGGCGTGGGATCGGTGTACCTCAACTATCCCGTTGTCTCCTTTGGCACGGAGGGAACGGGCGACACCTCGGCTCCCAAGGTCGTGGCGCTGTATAACTTCACCGGTAACCCTCTCACTCCGCAGATCCCTGCCTCCACTGCGCCGTTCACTCTATCGCCGGGAAGCTGTTCTGCTCCAGTGGCCCACAACGCCAGTTGCAGCTTCAGCATCACCTTCAGCCCCACGGCGTTGGGTGCAGCTACCGCGAACTTGCTCGTCCAGGCTGGCTCTACCACCCTGCCGCTCACTCTCGTAGGCTCCGGCGTCCAACCGGCTTACCTCAGCACTGGCACCATCAACTTCGGCAATGAGGGAATGGGGGACACGTCGGCGGCATGGACCGTGGTTCTTTACAACTACACCGGTGCCGCACTCACACCCCAACTGCCGGCCTCCGCTTCGCCGTTCGCCGTCATCCCTGGGAATTGTGCCGCCCCGGTCGCCAATAACGCCAATTGCAGCTTCACTGTCACCTTTACACCGACGGCGTTGGGAGCCTCTGCGGCTGTCCTCAATGTCCAGGCTGGCAGCGTCACCCTTCCGCTCAGCGTCACCGGCGCTGGCGTGCAACCGCTTTATCTGACTACCAGCTCGATCGGCTTCGGCAATGAAGGCGTCGGAGACTCATCGCCCGGCTGGACTGTGGTTCTCTATAACTACACTGGCGCAGCGCTGACCCCGCAGTTGCCTTCCGTCGCTCCGTTCGCCATCTCCCCCGGGAATTGCGCCGGGCCGGTGGCAAACAATGCCAGTTGCAGCTTCACGGTGAGCTTTACCCCAACCGCGCTCGGTGCTGCCGCTGCTGTCCTCAATGTTCAGGCAAACGCCGTCACTCTTCCCATCAGCGTCACCGGAACCGGTGTACAGCCGCTTTATCTGAATACCAGCACGATCAGCTTCGGCAATGAAGGCCTCGGAGACTCATCGCCTGCATGGACGGTGGTTCTGTACAACTACACCGGGCTGGCGATCGCTCCGCAACTGCCGCTCTCCACCGGTTCCTTCACCGTATCGTCGGGAACTTGCACCGGCACGCTTGCCAACAATGCAAGTTGCAGCTTTACTGTCACCTTCGCGCCGACGGCGCTGGGCGCTGCCGCGGCGGCTCTCAATGTCCAGGCAAACGGCGTCACCCTTCCGCTCAGCGTTTCCGGCGTGGGCGTGCAGCCCCTCTACCTCAACACCAGTTCCATCAGCTTTGGCAAAGAGGGCCTCGGAGATTCGTCGGCTGCCTGGACGGTGGTTCTGTACAACTACACGGGTGTGGCACTCACGCCGCAACTGCCGGTTTCCGTTGCGCCCTTCGCGGTTCTGCCGGGTACCTGCACAGGCACCGTTGCCAACAACGCAAGTTGCAGCTTCACCGTCACCTTCGCGCCCGCGGCGCTGGGTTCCGCCGCGGCAAACCTCAACGTTCTCGCCAACGGCGTCACCTTGCCGCTCGCGGTTACGGGCACAGGTGTGCCACCGCTTTACCTCAACACCAGCACCATCAACTTCGGCAACGCGGGCATTGGGAATCCCTTGCCAGGCTGGACCGTGGCTCTGTACAACTACACCGGCGCGGCGTTCACGCCCCAACTGCCGGCTTCCGTTGCGCCGTTCACAGTCTCGCCCGGCAACTGCGCCGCTCTCGTTGCCAACAATGCAAGTTGCAGCTTCACCGTCACCTTTGCGCCCACTGCGCTGGGCTCGGCTGCCGCTGCCCTCAACGTCCAGGCGAACGGTGTCACCCTGCCTCTCAACGTCACCGGCACAGGCGTGCCCCCGGTTTACCTCAGTTCCAGCTCTCTCGCATTTGGCAATGAGGGAGTCGGAGACACATCGCCTGCCAAGGTGGTTGTCCTCTTCAACTACACCGGAGCGGCATTCACGCCGGTGCTCCCTTCCTCCACAGGCGGGTTCACCATCTTGCCCTACACCTGCGTCGGACCGCTGGCCAACAATGCCAACTGCTCCTTCACCATCAATTTCTCGCCCTCGGCAATGGGCGCAGCATCGGTCGCGCTCAACGTCCAGGCCAACTCGACTGCGCTGCCGATTAGCTTCACCGGCACCGGAGTCTCGCCGCTCTACCTTGGCAACACTTCGCTGGCCTTCGGAAACCAGATGGCCAGTACCGTCTCTGCTCCCAGGACGGTGACGCTCTACAATTACACCGGGGTACCGATCGTGCCTCAAATTCCGGCCTCGGTTGGCGCGTACACCACTTCACCGGGCACCTGCGCCAGCCCGGTAGTGAATAACGCAAGCTGCAACTTCACCGTCAACTTCGCACCCCTGGCAACCGGACAAGCACCCGCGATCCTCACCATCCTCGGAGGCACGGCTACCCAGCAACTTACGCTCTCCGGCAATGGCATCCTGCCGCTTTATCTCAGCGTCAGCTCAATCGACTTTGGGAATCAGGGTGTCAACACCAGCTCTGCGCTCAAAACGATCACCTTCTACAACTACAGTGGCGTCCCGCAGACGCCGCAGATTTCCTCCGCAACGCCGTTCAAAAACTGGGCGGGCACTTGCGCCCTTACGGTCGCCAACAACTCCAGCTGTACTTTCTCCGTCGCCTTCGCCCCCAATGCCGCGGGTTATGTGACGTCCAACTTGAAAGTGCAGGCTGCTTCCACCTCCATGTCGGTCGCGCTCACCGGCACGGGGAACTGATCTGCGCACGCCGGATGGGCACTCCTCTGGGAGGGGAGCGCCCATCCGGCGTACCTGTTTTGCAATGCATACTCCGCAGACAAAAGCCCCCGGGCGTTCCGCGAAACGCGGATCACGCAACCAGGGGCTCAAAGAACCGGATCGATTCGTCGCAGGCTAGTCCTGAAGCACCACGGTGGCCAGCGAACTGTTGATGTGCATTCCCCGCGGATTGTAGTTGATGAATCCCAGCTCCCGGAAGCGGTTGAGAAAGAAGCTGACCCTCGAACGGGTGGTGCCAATCATCTCTGCAAGAGTTTCCTGGCTCATCTTCGCAATGGCAGTAGCTGGTTGCGAACCCTGCCCGAAGTTGGCCATCAGCAGTAACAGCCGTGCGAGGCGCTTTTCACTCGAATTGAAAAGATGATCCACCAGGTCCGCTTCCATGCGGATGTTCCGGGTAAGCATGTGTGCAAGAAATTGTTCGGAGAAGCCAGGTTCACATTGCAGCAAACCGAGCATCACCGTTCTTTCAATGCGAACAATCACGCTCGGCTGAAGTGCGCTGGCGGTCGAGATGCGCAGCGGTTGGCCGGCAAGCGAACCTTCGCCGAAGAAGCTCTTCTCGGGAAGATAGGCGATCACGGCTTCCTTGCCGCTGGTCGATACCACCGTAAGTTTCACCTTGCCGCTCTGGATGTAAAACACTGCGTCGGCGTGATCGCCCTGCAGAAAGATGGAGTCATCTTCCTGGTATTCGCGTACCGATTTTCCCGCGACAATTCTGGTCAGTAGATTCTGAGGATCGAGCTCAGGCACCCTGCCTGCATCCATCTTCGGAGCGATCTTCAGCTTACGATTTGCAGACGAGGGCCGGGCAGTGGTTAAGCCAACCGGGAATCTCTGTGCCGTGCTCGTTAGGGCCGCGCAATTCGAAGACATCTCAATTCATCCAATCTCGCAGAAGGTGCGTCTGCAGGTGTTTCGGTGTTCCTAGGTTCAAGATACAAGCTGGGAAGAAAGGTGGAATCAGCGAACACTGGAATTGCTGTAAGTATTGCCGCTTCCATTTTGTAGGGCTTTTCTCACGCCAGAACGTTACCGATTTACAGGGCGGGCCGGCATGCACTCGCGCCCTAAGGGGCATTCCGGGCGTGGCGATTCCGCCGCTCAAAGTGCCAGGGAAAAGTGATTTTCGTGCTTGTGAGTGAGAGGTTAGTTTCTATTGATTCCGGAGATTGCCGCGCCCAGGATCCGCTTGATAGTCGGCGCCAGTTCCTCGGAAGCGCTATTCTTGTTTACGTACGCGTCTGCCCCTGCCAGCAGGCAGCGCGATGCATACTGGTTCTCTGGTTGAACACTGACCATGATCACCGGAAGTTTCGGGTACATGTGCTTTACGTCTTGCAGCACTTCCAGGCCGTTGCGTCCGGGCATATTGATGTCTAACAGCAGCACGCCATACTGAGCCCCGGCGGCAAGCTGCGTAAGCACTTCGGCTCCGTTGGCAGCTTCAGAAAAGCGTGCGTCAAGAAAGGCGTCTGCCAGGATCTCTCTCAGCCCGCGCCGTACGTTCGCATGGTCATCTGCTATCAGGATATGCATCTTGGTATTCAACCTGAAGTGACGATACCGGACGCAAAGGGAAATAGACACCAGCGAAAACCGTGATTCTTGTAGGGTTTTTCGGGTTTGCCCTGTAGGCGTTTTCCTGCACCGGCGCTAATCGATCAGTTTGTTGGTGATTGCGTAGCGGACGAGTTCGGCGTTGCTCTTCATCTGCATCTTTTCCATGATCCGCGCCCGGTAGCTGCTGATCGTCTTCACGCTGACGTGAAGCCTCTCCCCGATATCGGTCAGCGGAGTGCCGGAGGCGATCATGCGCATGACTTCGTGCTCTCTGTCCGAGAGCAGATCATGCAGGGGCTTGTCGGAAGCCTCGTCCAGGTTGGCCACCAGCTTCTCGGCCAGGCTCGCGCTCACGTAGCGTCCCCCGCCCAATATCTTCTTGGCGGCAATTGCAAGTTCCTCTGGAGCGCCTTCCTTATTGATGTAGGCGGCCGCGCCGGCACGCAGGCAGCGCACGGCATATTGATCCTCCGGTTGGCAGCTCAGGATGATCACCGGCAGCCGCGGATACTCGTGTTTCACATCCCGCAGCACGTCCATTCCGCTGCGGCCGGGCATGTTGATATCCAGCACCAGCATCGCGGTATGAGATTTTCCAAGGTTGCCAAGCACATCATTCCCGTTCCCTACTTCGGTAAAGTCCGTGCCGGGAAAAGCCTCGGCCAGAATCTCCTTCAGCCCGCGTCGCACGACCGCGTGATCGTCCGCAATCAGAATGTGCATGGTTGCTCTCCTCCTGCGCCGGGTGCGTCCACGGGAACGCGAATGGTGACGGTTGTGCCGTGGCCCGGGGTGCTTGAGATCTGCACTTCTCCGCCACAGAACTGCGCCCGTTCTTTCATCCCCAGCAGCCCCAGCGATCCAATCGAGTTTGACAGCTCCGATTCACAAAATCCGATTCCGTCATCTTCTACAATCAGCAGAATGTTCTCCTCTTCCTGGCACAACGATACGCTCACCGACTTTGCTTGCGCGTGGCGAATGATATTGGTGAGGCACTCCTGGAAAATGCGGAACGCCGCCGTGGCGCGGTCGCCGTCCAGGTGCAAATCCACCGGTGGAACAGAGACCTTGCAGCTGACGTCGTTGCGGGATGCAAACTCGCTGGCCTGCCATTCAATGGCTGCCGCCAGCCCAAGATCGTCCAGCACGCCCGGACGCAACCCGCTGCAAATCGAGCGCACCGACTTAACCCCGTCTCCAATCAACTGAATCGACTCTGCCAGGCGCCCGAGCACAGCGGCTTCCGACGCAGGCAAATGTCGCGTCATCCACGTCAAATCCATTTTGATCGCCGTCAGGATTTGCCCGATCTGGTCGTGCAGGTCGCGAGCCACTCTCTTGCGATCTGCCTCGCGCACCCACTGGAGCCGTTCGGCGAGCGCACGCAGTTGTTCCTTCTGCATCACCAGCGATTCTTCTCCCCGTCTGCGTTCGGTGATGTCGCTATTGATCACCAGCACCCTGGGCAACTGGTCGCGCTTACCCCACTGCAAGGCCCAGCGGCTGGAAACAATGATGCGTCTGCCGTTCTGGGCGGTCTTCACCAGATCTCCCTCCCAGTGGCCCAGGCGCATGAGCTCGGCTTTGATCTGATCCAGCGGCTCCGGAAATTCAGTGTGCAGCAGATCGTGCGAAACTCTCCCGGCTGCCTCCGCCTTGGAATATCCCAGCATCGTCTCTGCGCCCCGGCTCCAGAAACGGATGGTTCCATCCATGTCGATCACGAACACGGAATCCTGTGTCAGTTCCAGCAGTGCCGCCTGCTCCGCTGTGCCTTCCTGCTCCTGGCGCCTCTCGGCAACATTGCGGAAGACGAGCACCACACCGATGACTTTTCCCCCGCCCGCCAGAATCGGCGCCGCGCTGTGCTCAACGGGAATCTCGCTTCCGTCTCTTGCAATCAGCGCCACGTTGTTGGTCACCGTCAGAACGTGCCTCTCTTCCAGCACCTGGAGAACCTCGTCATCCGCGTCCTTGCCCGTCTCTTCGTTGATGATCTTGAACACCTCCCGAAGCGGCTGATTTCTGGCCTCCTCGAGGGGCCAGCCCGTGAGAGCGCTGGCGACCGGGTTGAGGAATGTCACCCGGGCGTCGCTGTCAGTCGCGATCACCGCATCGCCAATGCTGCCCAGCGTAGCTGTCCAGCGTTCTTCGCTCTCCAGCAGCTTGGTGCCCAGGCGTTCCACGTGATACCGGGTAAAAAGCGTGAGAATCAGCACAAATCCCAGCCCCAGGCCAACGCAGGATGCGGCCATCAGGGTCCAGCGCCGGTGCGCGGTTCGGATCCTCTGAACACGCAACTCTCTTTCCACGGCTTCGAACTCGGAGATCTGCTGGCGGAGGGCATCCATTCCGCGCTTTCCATGCAGGCTCTCGTAAAGTGCGCCGTCGGCCTTTCCCGTCCGTCGCAGGGCTACCACTTTATTCGTGTACTCCAGCCACCCGACATATCCAGCCCTGATGGGTTCCAGTTGCTGCTTCTGCTGCGGACTGTCGTTCACCAACTGGGATAGCGTGTTGTATTCGGAGTCGAATCTGTTTGTGCCTTCCACATAGGGTTGCAGCAAGGACTCATCCGCCGTCGCGAGATATCCGCGCATGCTGGTCTCTACATCCACCAGCAGTTTCAGCAGCCGCGCCGATTGGTCCAGAACCTGGTCGGTATGGTCAACCCACTGCAGCGAACTGTTCAGGTCGTAGGATTCCCACAGGAGCAGCCCTGCAAGGACTGTGGTCAGCAACAGGGGAATCGCAATCACCCTGCGGAGCAACGATTTGAATGATGCGTAGTCCATCGGAACCGATCAGGTCCTCAGAGGTGCGAAGCCCGCAGCCCATTCTGAGTCTCACTTACGGCTCCAGCACCGAACACTTGGAGTGTCCGATTCCTGGTGGGTTCCTCTTAACAGCATACGCCATTGCCCTCGCGCGCATACGTCAGGCGATGCAGACACCGTGGAAGGTTCTCCGCGATGTGTTCTCTTTTGCTCAGCTTCGTACCCGCCGTCGAGCTACAAAGTACGCAGACCACCACCGGGCGTTATTCTGCACTTACCGGCAATCTCGCAGCTTTGGTTGCCCCCTGAGCACCGCCACTTCCAAATTGAAGTATCCCCGTTCTTATCCCCACAAAACACTCTCCGCCCGGGGTGTGCCCGCAATTGTTTGCACAATGAGCAATTTCGCTCAGCGCCGCCCACCGCACCGGACTAAAAAGAGGACAGCTCACAACGCCGCAATTCAGCCATGAGGAGCCTGGGGGAAACATGACCAACAGCTTGGAAGACAAGATCAAGGGAACCTGCCACGAAGTAAAGGGTGCGATCAAAGAAGAAGCAGGAAAGCTCACCAACAACTGTTGCCTTGAGAACCAGGGCAAAGCAGAGAAGCTCGCAGGCAAGGCTCAGTGCCTGGTAGGCGACGCCAAACAGATCGTTGCAAAAGCTGCCGACCTGCTTGCATCAAAAAAGGACTGATGAGGTCTGTTCTAAATCCTGCTGAGTGGAATGGAATCGGAATACAAGGAGAAAATCATGCTCGGAACCATATTGATCGTGGTCTTGGTATTGGCCCTGGTGGGTGCATTGCCAAGGTGGCCGCACAGCCGGGAATGGGGTTACTATCCGACCGGCGGCCTTGGGTTGGTGCTTCTGATCGTGCTCGTGCTTCTAGTTCTAGGCCGAATCTGATCGCGCGTCTTGGGGCAGCCAGACCGGGTGGCAGTTCGCACTTCCCCCGGTTGCGAGCCCCTGGACGCGGGATACAGCCTGCTGAGCAGCGTGTTTCCCGCTAGTAGGCAGAGAGATTCACCTTGTCCAGCCACACATTGTACGGCTCGGCTGCGGAATCAATGTCCATCTGGAATGCGACGTCGATATCTTCCATCGGCCAATCCAGTTGATTCGACTCGTACATATCCAGGTTATAGAGTTGGTCATTCACGGAAACGCTTACGTAATGCACCTGGCTGCCAACGCGTTCAAATGTCCACACAAGGTGGATCCACGTATTCGCCGGGAAAGTCGTGCAGGGTACCGTCGTGGCTACCCACCTTCCCGTGCCGCCTCCTTCTGCATCCCAAACGTCCCACTTCCCATCGGCCTTGAAGTTGCACTCCGTTCCAAATACCCAGCGGCTGTTGTTGATAGCCTGGTTCACATCAAATTCCAGCGCCTGTGGCCGCTCCGGGTGGTCGATCATAAAATACAGGTCATAGGTAAAGTGGCTCACATTGCTGCCGCCGCCCAGGAACTTCGTGTACAACTCATTGGCGAACCCCAGCGGGCCTCCCATCGTGAACAGTGCAGAGGAGCCGCTCAGCGACGGCGTGCTCTGTCCCTCGGTCATTGCGGTAACCGCCTGTCCCGCCCCGGCGGCGCAAACCTGCCCTGCGCGCGGGTGTCCTGGTGCAAAGACCGCGCCGCACGGCTCCCAGTTCGGCAGACTCTGGATGTTGCTCAGCGTGAGAGCTTGTGGCGCAACTACGTTCAGCGTGAAGTTTGTGCTCACATTGTTTTCACTTTTGTCCGTGGCAATCACCTCCAGCGAGTGGCTGCCCGGGTCCATCCAGAGCAGCGCGTCCACCGTGTTGTAGAAGGTGAAATACTCTGCCGTGCCATCCACGTACACACGCATGTGGTCAATTGAATTCACCAGGCTCGCGGCAGCCACAACATGCGCGGGCGAGGTCACAGTGGCTTTGTCCGCCGGAGTGGAGACGCACACCGAGCCCGCACTCGTCGATCCCGGTGCCGGCGGAGGCAGCGGCGCAGGAGCAGGGAATGGGGCCACGCCCGTCAGTGGCCCTGCGCTCTCCATCAGGGTCACCGTAGGACATGAACTCGGAGTCGAGACCGGTGGCGGGTTGGAAGGCGCCTTTGAACTGCTTCCGCAATCGTTCAGATATAGAACGGATAACGAAAGGACCAGGATCGATACAACGTAGAGAGAAGCTCGACGGAACGAAAAGACTTTGCCACCCAAAAAGATGCTGCGCACGTCCACACCTGCAATCAGAAAGTCACCCCTTAGGATGCGATCTCAATTGCCGGGGAGTGCTCGCGCACAAGGGTCTTCACCATGGCGAACTCTGGAACCGCACCAGCTTCTCTCTTGCTTTGGATTGCCCGTTCCTAAGCTGCCCTCTTGCCACCGCTCCCATCGCGGCTGCTCTTATCTCTCGGAGCAAGGCCCCTTCCCAGGCTGTTCAGAGCCTCGGCAATCACTCCCAGCGCCCGTCGCGCATCAGGGCTGCTCATCCGCCGCATAATTGCCCAGATCCCCGGCGGAGTCTCTTCGCGCGCTGCACGGGTCAGCAGCCCCTCGCCCTCTTCCATCGCCGTCCGGAGCCGGTCCGGGTCAAGTTTGGCGAAGAGCTTGGTAAGTTCGATGAAGTCGCGCATCGCCTGGATCGACTCCGGCTTGCTCAGCCCCGCCGAGAGCCGGCCAAGGATGTCATCTCCCGCGCCGGTCAGTCCGCGCAGCAAGTCGAGCGTGCCGCGATCATGCATCACCTGCGCCAGTTGGTACAGGTCCAGCAGCGCGGCGGCGTGGGTCGCCGGAGCCTCGCCCAGCTTCCGCACAAGCTCTTCGCGCTCGCCCCGCGGGGTAGGAAGAAACGTCACCGGCTTTGCCATGGTCTTCTCCTCAGGCGCTGCGCTTTTCCAGTTCTGGAGCGCTGTTTGCTGGCTCCGCCTGCGCAGGCTGTTTCGGACTAATCTGCACCAGCAGTCCGCTTCCACTGCCCGGGGCGCGATAGTCCTGGCGCTTCCATTTGCGTTGTACTTCCACGCCCATCTGCGGAGTGGGCTTCCCGCTCGTCCGCCAGTTGGTTACTGGCAGCGGCGTCGTCCCGCTCTCCGCAAGCACTTCAAGATGCACCGAGAGTTCCTTGTAGGCTGGCGTATGTGAGTCCTTGTCCGTCTCGCTGCCGGTCATGAAGTTGGTGTGCTGCGCCGAGGAGTTGATCGGCAGGTACAGGTCGCGCCCGCGGACCCGGTCTGTAATCAGCACCTGCACCTTGATGTGCCCATTCGGGGAGCGCAGGCGCACCCACCGTCCGTTGCTGACCTTCAACTCCTCCGCCAGTTCTGCCGAAATTTCCAGGAACTGCGAGGGAATCTGCCCCTTGATCCCGGCCACGCGGTACGTCATATTGCCCTCGTGGAAGTGCTCCAGCAGGCGTCCGCTGTTCACGTGCAGGTTAAACTCATCGTCGTGCCGTTCCTTCGAGCCAAGCCATTCCAGCGGGTGGAACTTGGCCTTGCCGTCCTCAAAAGGAAACTTCTGGGTGTAGAGCAGTGGCTGGTCCTGTCCATTCTCGGCCACCGGCCATTGCAGGGAGCCATAGCCCGCCAGCCGCTCATACGTAACTCCGGCAAAGAGTGGAGTGCAACTTGCCGCCTCCCGCATGATCTCTGAGGGATGCGTGTAGCCCCAGCTTGCGCCCAGCCGGTTCGCGATATCCCGGATGATCTCCCAATCTGGACGGCTCTCTGCCAGCGGCTCAAGAGCCCGGTAGAAGCGCTGGATGCGCCGCTCCGTATTCACAAACGTCCCTTCCTTCTCCAGGGACGGGCTCGCCGGCAGAATGACGTCGGCGAACTTGCACGTCTCGGTGAAAAAGCACTCCTGCACAACCAGGAACGGAATGGCGGAGAAGGCCTTTGCGTTCAGGTTGCTGTTTGAGTCGGCCAGCACCATGTCTTCGCCGATGATGTACATCGCTTGCAGCCGCCCGTCGATCGCGGCTTCGATCATCTCGTGATTGTCCAGGCCTTTGCTCTTGGGCATCTTCGCGCCCCATACTGCTTCATAGCGCGCGGTCGCCTGTTCGTCGCTCACCTTCTGGTAGCCGGGATAAAACTGCGGCATCGAGCCGAAGTCGCTGGCGCCCTGCACATTGTTGTGGCCGCGCAGTGGATACGCCCCGGTTCCCGGCCGCTTGTAGTTTCCCGTCACCAGCAGAAGGTTGGAGCAGGCCGTCGAAGTATCCGACCCTTGGTAGTGCTGCGTGATGCCCATCGCCCACAGCAGGCAGAAGCTCTCGGCCTCCGCAATCATCTCGGCCACCTGCTTCAACGTCGCAACCGGAATCCCGCTGACCTCCTCCGCAAACTCCAGCGTGAACGGCGTCAGGCTGCTGCGGTAGGCTTCTAAGTTATTCACCCACTCATCGATGAAGCTCTGGCTCTGCCACCCCATGTCCAGAATGTACCGGGTCACTGCCGAGAGCCAGACCATATCCGTCCCCGGCCGGGGCTGAAGAAAGATGTCGGCGCGGCCGGCCATCTCGTGCTTGCGCAAGTCGGCGACTATCAGCTTCTGCCCGCGCAGTTTGTGCGAGCGCTTGATCCGCGTCGCCAGCACCGGATGATTCTCCGCCGGATTGGCTCCAATAATCATCACCAGCGCTGCCTTGGCGATGTCGGAGATGGAGCCCGAGTCGCCGCCGTACCCCACCGTCCGGAACAGACCCTGCGTCGCCGGAGACTGGCAATAGCGCGAGCAGTTATCCACGTTGTGCGTGCCAACCACCGCGCGCGCCAGCTTCTGCATCAGGTAGCTCTCTTCATTGCTGCACTTGGAAGAGGTCACAAAAGCCAGCGAATCCGCGCCATGGCTGCGCCGCGTCTCGCGGAATCGGCTCGCCACCAGGTCCAGTGCCTCAGCCCAGCTCGCCTCCCGGAAGCCCTCGCCATCGCGGATGAGCGGCCTGCGCAGACGGTCGGGATGATTCACGTAGGTCCAGCCAAACTTGCCCTTGATGCACGTTGAAATCCCGTTCGCCGGCCCGTCGAACGGCTCCACTTTCAGGATCTCGCGGTCCTTCGTCCATATGTCGAACGAGCAGCCAACTCCGCAGTAGGTGCACACGGTCTTCGTCTTCTTGATGCGTTGCAGGCGCATCTCGGCTTCCGCTTCGCTCACTTGCAGAATCGGCGGAAAGCCCGTCGAGGGCTCAAGTCCCTTGACGGCGTCAATCATGTGATCCAATGTCTGCTTCGGTAACGCGGTAAGGAAGCCCGCATGCCCGATCATGGATTTTTCCATCAACGCATTGCACGGGCAAACAGAGACGCAGTGTCCGCATGAGACGCAGCTCGACTCGCCGATCGCCTTGCCGCCGTCCCAGAGCACCCGCGGTTGCGCGTCCTCCCAGCGGATTGAGAGTGTCTCATTCACCTGCACGTTCTGGCAGGCCTCCACGCAGCGCCCGCACAGGATGCACTGCTCGGGATCGTACCGGTAAAAAGGATTCGAGTTGTCCACCGCGAAGCCCTTCGACTGGAAGGGAATCTTCTGGTGCTCGATCTCCAGCATGGCTGTCGTGTTGTGAACCGTGCAATTTCCGTTATTGTTGTCGCACACCGTGCAGTAGAGAAGATGGTTCCCGAGAATGCGGTCGAACGCCTCCCCTTGTGCTGCCTTCGCCGATGCCGAGGAGGTGAGTATTCGCATGCCCGCCTCCGGCGCCGCCCCGCAGGCGCGCACCAGCTTTCCATTCACCTCCACCATGCAGGTGTCGCAGGTCTGAATCGCGCCGAGCTGCGGGTGATAGCACACCTGCGCCAGCTTCGTTCCCGCGCGGTTGATTGCCTCGATCAGCGGCTCGTCGGTAAATGCCCGGCATCCCTGTCCGTCGATTGAGATCTCAACGCTTGCGCGCGGCCGGTCCATGGGAACAAAGCCACCGGCCTTGCTCTTGTGAACATCCCGCTCTGGAAATGACTCTTGACCTCGGGGGTATCGTTCCTGCGGCGACATCCGGAGTGGGATGCGTTGCTTTGCAAAGATGATGCCCACTCTTAACCATTGCTTCCCCCGCCAACCAGACGCCACTTTTCGGATACACCCAAAGTTAATCGTTCCTGACCTGCCTCAACGATTGACTCAAAACCAACTACAGCGTTTTCAACGATTCACTACCTGTGCAATCCTTGCGGGCGCGGTATTCCCGTCGCTGCAGAAGCTTCCTTCAGCCAGAAACTAGCGTTATTGCCCGGGAGGCGGCCGCGAAGCCGCCTCCCGGTTTTGCTATATGGAGAGATTCAGTATCCGATTCAGGCGCTGAACAAATGTGGCAGGATCCTGGAGTGGAACGCCTTCCATGAGAAGAGCCTGATCGAAAAGAAGCCACGCTGCATCCTGGAGAATGGGATCATCAGGACGTGACAGAAGCTTCTTCACGATCTCGTGATCGGGGTTGATCTCCAGCGTGGGCAATAAGCCAGGCAAATCTTTCTGCCCCATCGCACGCATCATCTGCTGCATCTTGTAGGAGGGCTCCTCTTCGTCGGAGACGATGCAGGAAGGGCTGTCCGCAAGCCGCACGGAGGCGCGCACATCTTTTACGCGATCCCCGAGAGTCGCCTTGAATTTGTCCAGCAGTGGTTGGATGGCCGCGGCTTTATCAGGCTCTGCCTCGTCCTTCAAATCCTCGCTGGTGGACGCCCTGTTCACAGCCTTCAGGTCGATGTCTCCGTATTTATCAATGGCGGAGAAGACGATCTCATCAATGTCATCGTCGAGGATCAGAACCTCAAGATCCTTGCGCTTGTAAATTTCAAGCAGTGGCGATGTGCGGAGCAGGGATTCGGCGCCGCCAGTAATGTAGTAGATGCTCTTCTGGCCTTCCTGCATGCGCGACTTCACGTCGGCAAGGCTGGTGAGACCTTCCACGCGGGTGGACTTGAAACGCACGAGATCGAGCAGGGCTTCGCGGTTGGCAAAATCTCCGTAGAGACCTTCCTTGAGCGGACGGTTGTACTCGTTGATAAAGGTAAGATACTGCTCGGGCTGCTTGGAGGCGATGTTCTTCAACTCGGAGAGAATCTTCTTTACGCTCGCGGTGCGAATGGAGGTGAGAACACGATTCTGCTGAAGCAGTTCGCGGCTCACATTCAGAGGAAGGTCTTCGCTGTCGATGATGCCCCGCACGAAGCGCAGGTACTGGGGCAGCAGTTCTTTCGCGTCGTCCATGATGAAAACGCGTTTAACGTACAGCTTTACGCCAACCTTGTATTCGGCCTGGTACAGATCGAGCGGAGCCTTGGCCGGGACATAGAAGAGAGTGGTGTATTCCAGGCTGCCCTCAGCCTTGGTGTGAAACCAGAAGAGAGGATCGCTCCAATCCCCGGCGATGGACTTGTAGAGCTCCTTGTAGTCTTCTTCCGTGATCTCGTTCTTGGGACGGCGCCAGAGCGCGCTGGCGGCATTCACCTGCTCGGTGGTGCGGGTCTTTGTAATCTTCTTCTCGGCCTCGCTCCACTCGCTCTTGTCATAGGTGAGGAAGATGGGGAAGGCGATGTGATTGGAATACTTCCTGACGATCTGCTGCAGCCGACCGCCGTCGGCGTACTGTTTGCCTTCTTCATTGAAGTGAAGAAGCACGGTGGTTCCGGCAACCGCGCGCTCTCCTGGTTCGATCTCAAAGCCGGAGTTGCCGTCGCTGACCCAGCGCCAGGCCTTCTCTTCACCAGCCTTGCGGGAGACGACTTCAATGCGGTCCGCAACCATGAAGGCGCTGTAGAATCCGACGCCAAACTGGCCGATGAGATTGGAGTCTTTCTTGGCATCGCCTGAGAGCTGCGCGAGAAAGTCCTTGGTGCCGGAGCGGGCAATGGTCCCCAGGTGCGAGACCAGATCTTCCTCGTTCATGCCAATGCCAGTGTCGCTGATGCTGAGGGTTTGTTTCTCCGCGTCGAGTTCAAGATCAATGCGAGGACTGAAGGGCAGCGCCCGGTAGGTGTCTTCCGTGAGGGTAAGGTGGCGAAGCTTGTCGAGCGCATCGGAGGAGTTGGAGATGAGCTCGCGGAGAAAGATTTCAGGATGCGAATAGAGGGAGTGGATGATCAGTTGCAGTAGTTGACTGACTTCGGTCTGAAATTCACGTTTCGACATAGATGCTTATTATGTACAAAAGCAGAGACAAACGCACTCTCCATCCCGAATCGCCGGGCTTCGCCAATGCATCCTGCTCGCGTTCTGGAGCTGGCAATCTCCCCGGAGCGACCAGCGCTGCGAGGCTGGCGCACCGCAGGTTGGCGTCGGAATGGCCGCTAGGGTAATTCTCCAAGGCAATGTCTAGGATAGTTATTTTCTGAAACTCAGGAAATTCTCCGCGTCCACAAGGGCCAGAGTTGCCCGATATTGTAGGCAGCGGTCCGCTGATGGAAAGTGATGACGAACGAGGCGGCTGACTTTCATTCCTGGGGTTCTAATGAAAAGGCATTCTCTGCTAGCGGCGCTCTGTCTGGTGCTGGCATCTTTCAGTGCTGCTCAAGTTGCCGTTCAGGTCTCATCCGTGCAGTCCAATACCACCGTAACTTCTCCAATTCATCTCCATGCGACTGCGGCGAGCCCACACCCAATCACGGGCTGGCAGGTCTATTTGGATAGCACGAATGTTTACACTGGGCCCGCGACCGGCACGATTGATACCTATGTGAACGCTTCCAACGGTTCGCACAAGCTGACGGCGACAGCATGGGATTCGACCGGGGCGTTTTCCAGCCAGGTATCGCAAGTGACGGTGGCCAGCGCGGCAAAATTCACGGTGCAGGTGACGGCACCCGTGGTGAACTCCACGTCCTCTTCGCCCATGCACGTTCACGCCACAGCTTCCAGTTCGTATGCGATCACGGGCTGGCAGGTCTATCTTGACAGCGCGAACGTCTATACGGGACCGGCGACGGGAACGATTGACGCCTATGTCAGTGCTTCCCAGGGCAGTCATCAACTGACGGTAAGCGCATGGGACGCGAGCGGAGGTTACGCCAGCCAGGCATTACAGGCAAACGTCACAGCTCCGAGTTCACTGCCCACGCCGCCTTCAACAGCATCGGTCTTCAGCAGCATCGACCAGATGACGACGGGATGGAACTCCTGCGCGACTGCCGCATGCGCCGGTGGAACGGGAGCGGGAGCATACTGGCAGGCATTCAACCAGGGCTCGCCCTCGCTGGATGGCCGCAGCATGGAGATCTATCACGATGGTTCCTGGGGCAACGCTTTGTGGTGGCACAGCATGGGAGCCAAGAACAGCGCGACCAACCTGCTCTGGGACTTCTACGTGCAACTGGATAGCGCGTCCGTGAATGCGGCGCAGGCGCTGGAGTACGACGCCTACCAGTTTGTGGGCGGCTACAACTACATGATCGGCACGGAGTGCAACTACGCCGCCGGAGTGTGGGACACGTGGAGCGAAGCGGGCGGATACTGGCTGCACACCAACATCCCCTGCAAGAAATTCGCGCCCGGAACGTGGCATCACATCCAGTGGTACATGACCACCAACCACACCAACCACACTTACACCTACAAGACGCTTGTACTGGATGGGGTTGCCTACAACCTGAACCAGACGCAGTCCGCGAAATACCTGGCATGGGGCGATAACATCGGCGCGCAATGGCAGTTGGACGTCAACGCCAGCGGCACGGGTTTCCACGAGTGGGTGGACAAGGCTACGCTGACCGTCTGGTAGTGGAACGGTGGCAAGGCACAGGGAGGGGGCGCTCACGGGCGCCCTTCTTTGATGGCCCTCTGCCGACGCTGAGCAGGCTTGGCTATTTGCGCGGGGCGCTGGCGGTTGCAGTTGCCTGCTTTGAACAGCGGCCGCGGCAGAGCCGCCTTGCGAGGATGGTGAATTTCACAGCTTGTCGCTGAATTGCAAGCGCGTGAGCGGTTATAATTCCGCAACTCTGTTTTCGGTCCCTGCAAGATGTATGAAAGCACAGTCTCAGGATGGCACCCCGGAATGAAGCGCATTCTCCTGCTGGCGATTTTGATGGCGTTCTCTCCGTATGTTTTGGCGCAGGACAATTACGAGATACAGGTGTATAGCAGCGAAGGCCTTCCCGCTCACTCCACCATGTTTGAGCTGCACTCGAATTGGGTGGCCGAGGGTTCACACGCATTGGCGGGAAGTCGATACACCGCCGAAGGCACCGAGCCCACTCACCACGCCGTGCATGAAACGCTGGAAATCACCAACGGTTTCACGGAGTGGTTTGAGACCGGCTTCTACATCTTTACCAGCGGCAATCCTGGATTCGGCTACAACTACGTGGGCAGCCACATTCGGCCGCGGGTGCGCGCCCCGGATCGCTGGCATCTTCCAGTGGGACTCAGCCTCTCCACCGAGGTGGGGTATCAGCGTCCGCGTTTTTCTCCCGATACCTGGAGCGTGGAAGTTCGTCCGATCATCGACAAGAAAGTTGGACGCACCTATCTCGCGTTCAACCCAACTCTGGACCGCTCCTTACATGGACCGGGCGAAAGTAAAGGCTTTGAGTTCTCACCAAATGCAAAGGCCAGCTACGACGCTCTGCGCTGGAAGAAGCACCAGAGAGAGGACACTCTTGCGCTGGGCATGGAATACTACGGTGCCTGCGGCCCTTTCACCGGCTTTGATCCAGTCAGGCAACAACAGCACCAGTTCTTCCCCAGCATTGATCTGGATGTTTCAGAGAATTGGGAGTTCAACTTCGGAGTCGGCATCGGCACGACCGCTTCCACGGACCGGTTGATCTACAAGTTCATTGTGGGCCGCCGCTTCACCTGGAAGCGCGCAGCTCCCGGTAAAGGCAAGGGAGACGTACACCCGGAAAAGTGACGATCCTATCCCTGGCAACTAAACTGGATGTCCTCATGTCATTCGTTTGAGCTTTCCGCTAGACTAAGTGAACGTCAATATGGAACTGATCCTCAACCTGATCTGGTTTGCCGTGGCTTCCTCGCTGACGGGATTTCTCATCCGTCATCAGGGTACCCGTGCGTTCCATCTGCGTTGGGGAACCGTGCTGGCGGCATGCCTGTTCATTGCCGTACTCTTGTTCCCGGCCATCTCCGCCTCAGACGATCTCTACGGCGAGTTATTCGTGTCCGAGGACACGTCGCGCCGGGTTCACAGCCTGATCAGCGCGCAGTTTGATCTGGCCGGTGCAGTTGCGCTGCTGTCTCCCAACCTGTTTAGCCTTTCTTTAGCCAGACTGCGCTACGCTGGACGCGTCATGGAATTATCCTCTCCCCGAGGCCAGATTTCCATCTTCCTGCCCGCTTCCGGCTTGCGCGCGCCGCCCCCGAGTCTCTCCCTGTAATTTTAGGCCGTCTGCGGCCACCGTCTCCAGATTCAACCGGCTCCTGCGGGAGCTCTATGAGCGTTTATGAAAAAGTTGCTTTTCATGCTGTTTGCGGGCATGACTCTTGCTGTCTCCGCGCTGGCACAGAGCGCGCCGCCCCAGAGGATTACCCTCGGCGACGCGCTGCGAATCCTGCGCACCAGCTCTCCTGTACTCCGAGCCAACCAGTTGCACATGGAAGCTGTGCAGGCGGGCGAAGTAACCGCCGGGCTTCGAGTGAATCCAGTTGCCAGCCTTGCGAACCAGGATTTCCGAGTCTTTTCGCCGTCCAGGCTTGACCCGGCGAATGCACAGGAGTTCACAGACTCACTGGCCTTCACCTTTGAACGGGGGGGCAAGCGGCAATCCCGCGTGGCCAGTGCACGCGCCACCACAAAGGTGCAGCGCGACCTTAACGCCGACGCGCAGCGCCAACTTGAGCTTCAGCTCAAGACCACATTCGTTGGCTTTGTTCTTGCCAAGCAGCAGCTTGCGCTAGCAAAGCAGAACCTGGCGGAGTATCAGCAGACCGAGCAGGCAAACCAGCTTCGTCTGGATGCGGGCGACATCAGCCAGACTGACTTCGATCGCATCCGCATTGACGAGGCGCGCTTCCAGTCTGATCTCTTCAGCGCACAGGCGGCAGTGGGGCAGGCGCGGGCGCAGCTTGGAGCACTGCTGGGGTACAGCGACTCACGGAGCCTGGATGTGGAAGGTGCGCTGGATGTGCCCCAGCTTCCGCTCACGCTGGACACGCTCAACACAGCGGCTCTCGATCGCCGGACTGACTACCTGGCTGCCCGAGACACGGTGCTGAAAAACTCCGCCGATCTCAAACTCGCACAGGCCAACGGCGCAACCGACTTGACGCTACAGCCTGAGTACAAGCGCAATGGTCCGGACAACACCGTGGGCATCACACTCGCGTTTCCCTTGCGAATCTATGACCGCAATCAGGGCGAGAAGCTGCGCGCACAACACGAGCTGGATTCTTCGCGGTTCGTCGAAAACGCCACGCGACTGCAGGTGCTCTCGGATGTTGCGCAGGCCTGGGAAGGCTACCAGGCTGCGCTTTCGGCGCAACGCCTTTACTCATCCGACTACCTGCAGCGCGCCAAAGACGTGCGCGAACGCATGACCTTCAGCTACGAACACGGCGCCACCAATCTGCTTGATTATCTCGACGCGGTGCGCGCCTATCGCGACGTCGAACTCTCTGCCATCAGCGCCAACGCTCAGGTTCTCACCGCCATTCACCAGTTGAGCTTCGCAACCGCCACGGAGTTGCTGCCATGATTCGTCACGCCATGATCTCTGAGAAGAACTCTTGCAACATTGCCCGTCACGCACTCCTCGCAGTCTGCCTGCTGGCCTTGCTCACAGCGGCCTGCAAAAAACAGGAGCCGGCCAGCACGCCGAGCCAGCCTATCGCTCTGAAGACCGCGGTTGTGCGGGTTGCATCCGTTGATGATTTGTTGGAGATTCCCGCCCGTATTGCCGCCGATCCGGGGCGCGTGGTGCGTGTGTTTCCTCCCGCAGGAGGACGTCTGCTACATGTGGAGGTTCGTCCCGGCGATCAGGTGGCACGGGGGCGTGCAGTTGCCGTACTGGAGTCAAGCGATATCTGGCAGGCCCGATCCGACTACAACAAGGCACGGGCCGAAGACGAGAGGTTTGACCGCACATTCAAGCGCACGAAGCTGCTTTACGAGCACAAGGTAATCAGCGAGCGCGAATTCGAAGATGCCCAGGCCAACTTCACCGAGGCTCGCGCGGAACTGGACCGCGCTACAGCGCGTCTGCGCCTACTCGGAGCCACGCCCGATAATAACTCCAACCAGGTATCACTGGCGGCGCCCATCGCTGGAACAGTGCTGAGCATCGGCGCCACCACCGGAGAGATTTCAAAGTCAACGGACAATTCCGATGCCATCTGCACCATCGCTGATCTCTCCACGGTCTGGATTCTCGGCGACGTTTACGAGAAGGATCTTGCCTCGGTCAAGCCGGGCTCCAACGTTGAGATCACGCTGAGCGCCTACCCGGGCGAGAGCTGGACGGGCAAGGTCGCACAGGTCTCAGACGCCGTGGATCCCCTAAGCCGCACACTCAAACTCCGCATCGTGATGCCCAACCCTGGCCGCAAATTCAAACCGGACATGTTTGCCGGAATCCGCGTGCATCGTCACCAGGCGGAGGCCACGCTGATTCCTGCAACCGCGGTTCTGCACGAGGGCGGAGACACGGCTGTGATGGTGCAGACCGGGGATGGAAAGTATGAGCGCCGCCTCATCCACGAGCGTGCTCTCAATGTGCAGGAGACGATCGTACTCGACGGCCTGAAGTCCGGCGAGCGCGTGGTAACGGAAGGCGCGGCCCTGCTGCGTGGAGGCGGCGAAAACTAATGCGCGCCTTTGTTCACTTCCTACTCAAGTTCCGCACTCTCGTGTTGCTAGGTCTCGGAGTCTGGCTGGCGGTCGGTACCTACACGTTTCTCAAACTCGACATTGAAGCCTACCCCGATCCCTCGCCGCCGCTGGTTGAGATCATCACCCAGAACCAGGACTGGTCTGCCGAGGAGATGGAGCAGCAGGTCACCGCGCCCATCGAAGCCACGCTCAATGGCACGGCGCATCTGCAATACATCCGCTCGATCAGCATCTTCGGGCTCAGCGATGTGAAGATGTACTTCACGTTTGACAGCAACTACCTGCAGGACCGCCAGGAGGTTCTCAACCGCCTGCAGACGCTGACGCTGCCGGCAGGACTGCAACCGCAGCTCTCCCCGTGGTCCCCGACCGGCGAGATCTTCCGCTTCCAGCTCACTGGTCAGGGGTACAGCCTGAATGAACTGAAGGCCACCGCCGACTGGCTGGTGCGCCGCGAGGTAAAGCAGGTGCCCGGCATCATTGACCTCACGGTTTTTGGCGGCACCACTCGCCAGTACCAGGCAGAGGTGGACCCTCGGAAGCTCCAGCAGTTCAACCTCACGCTTCCGCAGGTAGTCACAGCGGTGCAGAGCAGCAATGCCAATGCGGGCGGCAGCTACATCTCGCTTGGGTCGCAGGATGTGAATGTCCGCGGCCTTGGATTGTTGCGCACGGTGGCGGACATGCAGAAGGTGGTGATCGCCGAGCGCAGCGGCGCGCCGGTGTTCTTGAGCGATGTTGCGGAGGTTCATGAAGGCCACCAGCAGCGGCTTGGAAAGGTGGGTGCCGACGGCGAATCGGACATTGTGCAGGGCACCATCCTGCTCCAGAAAGGCGAGCAGTCGCTTCCCGCGCTCGCCGGATTGCACGAGAAGATTAATGAATTGAACAGCAAGCTGTTGCCTGCGGGCATGAAGCTGAAGACCCTCTACGACCGCACCAATCTCATCCAGATCACAACCGAGACAGTGCGCCACCTTGTGCTGATGGGCATTGCCCTGGTGCTGCTGCTGCTGATTACCTTTCTGGGTGACTGGCGGATGTCACTGATTGCAGCGCTCAGCATTCCGGTTGCATTGCTCTTTGCGTTTGGCCTGATGGAAGTGACGGGCCGCTCCGCTAACCTGATCTCGCTCGGCTCCATCGACTTTGGAATTCTCGTCGATGCCGTCATCATCGGCCTTGACCAGATGTACCGGAGGCTGCAGGACCGCTCCGAATCAGAGACCGCGTTTGATGCGATTGCGCTCGCTTCGGCGGAGACCGCGCGGCCTGTCCTGTTCTCAGTGATCATCATCGTCGTTGCGCTGTTTCCGCTCTTCACCATGAGCGGAGTTCCCGGACAGATCTTTGGGCCCATGTCCATCGCGTATGGATTCGCACTGGCCGGGGCACAGATCTTCGCGTTCGTCTTTGCGCCCGTGCTTGCTTCCTATGGGAACCTGCGGCCCACCCGGCAGCGCACCTCGATTGTGCGCTGGTTGCAGCGCCGCTACACCGCAGTGCTCCAGCTTGCCGAGCGTGCGCCGAGCATCCCCATCCTCGCATGCATCGTGCTATTCGTGGTCACCATGCTATTGACGCCGTGGATGGGTGGCGAGTTCATGCCGAAGCTGGAAGAAGGAAACCTGTGGGTGCGCGCGACGCTGCCGCAGGATGTTTCCTTTGAGACCTCCAGCAAACTCGCTGATCAGATTCGCGAAGACCTTCGCCACTACTCCGTGGTCACGCGCGTAATCTCGCAGAATGGCCGCCCCGACGATGGCACAGACTCCGCCAGCTTCAACAACATCGAGTTCAGCGTGCAACTGAAGCCTTTTGACCAGTGGCCGGCGGGGCTCAATAAGGAAAAGCTGGTCGCGCAGATGAACGATGCGCTCGCCAAGTATCCAGGCACGGTCTTCAATTTTTCGCAGAACATCCAGGACAACGTCGAGGAGGCGATGTCTGGAGTGAAGGGAGAGAACTCTCTCAAGCTCTTCGGCGACGACTTCGACCAACTCGGCGCCAAGGCAGACAGTATCGCCAAGGTGATGAGCTCGGTGCAGGGAGTTGCGGATGTCGGAATCTTCCGCGTCACCGGGCAGCCCAACCTGATCATCTCCATTGACCGCGCCGCCGCTGGACGCTACGGCCTGATGGCAGCCGATCTCAACGCAGCCGTGCAGGGCGCAGTCGGAGGCATTGCGACCACGCAAATTTTACAGGGCGACCGGCGCTTTGATTTTCTGGTGCGCTATCGCCCTGAGTTCCGGCAGGACCCCACTTCGATCCGCAACATCCTGCTGCCTACGCCCGATGGCAACCGCGTTCCGCTTGGCCAGGTTGCAAACGTAACCATGAGCAACGGCGCTTTCATGATCTACCGCGAAAATGACCGGCGCTACATCCCCATCAAGTTCAGCATTCGCGGGCGCGATCTCTCCTCCACCATGCAGGAGTTGGAGAGCCGCCTTGAGAAGGAAGTGCAACTCCCGCGCGGCTACCACTACGAGTGGGCCGGCGAGTATGACAGCCTGAAAAAAGAACAGCGCCGGTTGATGATTATTCTGCCGATCACGCTCGCGGTCATCTTCCTGCTGCTCTATCTCGCGTTCAACTCCGTGCGGGATGCGCTGGTGGTGCTGGCGACGCTGCCTATCTGCATTACGGGTGGCATTCTCTCGCTCATCATCACGGGGACTCCGTTCAGTATCTCGGCGGCGGTGGGCTTTGCGTCGTCGATCGGAGTGGCGACGCTCACCGGGTTGGTCTTCCTCAGCGCGGTGCGGCGTGAACAGCAGGCAGGGCTCTCACTGATCCACGCCGTGCGCGATGGAGCGATGGGGGAGATGCGGCCCATTCTGATGGCCTGCCTGGCGGCCGCGCTGGGATTGCTTCCCGCAGCGATCTCGCACGGAATTGGCGCGCAGGCACAGCAACCGCTGGCACGCGTCATCGTGGGTTCGATGATCACTACGGCGTTCACCATCCTCGCCGGACTGCCAGCGCTGGAGATATTCATCCATCGTCACAGCAAGCGATCGCCGCTGGAAGAGGAAGGAATTTTTTAGAGCCGAGGGAAGTGCCGGGTTGACATTCCACGGCGCTTCCCTCAGAATTCAATGTCAATGAAGCCCCTGAGTACAAACCCGCGCCCGCTTCCTCGACCGTCGGTCGCAAGCCCGCGTGTTTGGAGAGAGCTTCTGTATTAGTAGGATTCAGGCACTCATTCTTCAGGCTCGCAGGCAAACGCCAGCGAGCCTTTTTCCATGGCAACAGATTCCAGCCACGCAAGTAAGGGACACATGAATTCATTCAGCGAAGAAGTCACTCTCGAAGGACACATCATCGACTCCTGGAGCCTGCCGCGCGCCTTTGACACCATCATGGACATGGGCGGCTCGTTCGATGTGCAGGAGATCCAGGTAGGCCGCGCCAAGGATGAGGTGTCGTTTGCGCGCCTCAAGGTTCATGCGCAGAGCGAGAAGAAGTTGGAGGCAATCCTGCTGGAGTTGCAGACGTTCGGCGCGATCCTTGCTTCGCGGGATGACGTTGCCTACGAGCCTGCGCCGGCGAACGGAGTGCTTCCGAAGGAGTTCTACTCGACCACGCATCTGCCCACACAGGTGCGGCTCAATGGGCGCTGGACGGATGTGAAGAACACGGAGATGGATTTGGTGATCGTCGTCAACCCCGCGTATTCAGAGGCCCGAATGATACCCTCGGCCGCCGTGGTGCAGGGAGAGCTGGTGGTGGTGGGGCACGATGGAATTCGCATTCTGCCGCCGCAACGCTCGCGCGAGCGCGAGGTGTTCAGCTTCATGGGGAGCAACGTGTCGTCGGAACATCCGAAGCGGCTGGTGATTGAAGAGATCGCAAATCAGATGCGCGAGATCCGCGGGCGCGGCGGAAAAATTCTGATCGTCGCCGGTCCGGCCATCGTACACAGCGGCGCAGGGCCGCACCTGGCGAAGCTGATTCGCGATGGCTACGTGCAGGTTCTGTTCGGCGGGAATGCGATTGCGACGCACGATGTGGAGAGCGTGCTGTTTGGAACTTCGCTGGGAGTGGCGCTGCACAACGGGCGTCCGGTGCCGGGCGGACACAGAAATCACATGGCCGCCATCAATACGATTCGCGGAGTGGGATCGCTGCGAAAGGCCGTGGATACTGGGGTTCTGAAGGAAGGCGTGATGTATGAGTGCATCAAGAACGATGTGGAGCTGGTGCTGGCGGGGTCGGTGCGCGACGACGGGCCGATGCCGGATGTGATCACCGACACGGCGCAGGCACAGCTCCGGATGCGCTCTGCATTGATCGGGGTGGAGATGGTGCTGATGATCGCGACGATGCTGCACTCGATTGCGACGGGCAACATGCTGAAGGCTTCGGTGAAGGTGGTGGCGGTGGATATTAATCCGGCGGTGGTCACCAAACTCGCGGATAGAGGCACTTTCCAGGCACTCGGGCTGGTGACGGATGCGGAGTTGTTTGTGCGTGAACTCTCAAGTGCGATCGCTACAGGAGAGAAAAAAGACGCCGAAGAGGCGGTGGAGGAGGGGAGTTGATGGGAGGCGAACGATTGCCTTGCAGGATAATCGTTGGCGGAGCCGTAGTTGGTTTCTGGTCAATCGTTGAGGGAGGTCAGGAACGATTGACTTTAAATACATAGAAAAACGAGGTTTGAGATGGCGTGACCGGCAATGGTTGCGACCGCGGAAGGATTGACCGAAGCAGCAACGGGCAGCAGAGCGCTGCAAGCGAACTGAAGGGTGGTCAGCTTCGAGGCTGACCACTTTTTTTTGTTTTGCGCGCAAGGGCGCGAACGGAGAATTTTCTGCGGCGACGGAAGCGCGAGTGACGTGCGCAGAAAACGGAACCCTGATCTATAATGAAATGTTTGCATTTCTGAGGAGCGCGCATATATGCCTGTCAAACCTACTGAGAAAATCTGGCACAACGGGAAGCTGATCAACTGGGATGATGCCAAGATTCATGTGATGGCTCATGTCGTGAACTACGGATCGAGCGTATTCGAGGGCGTTCGCTGTTACGAGCTGCCGAGTGGTCCTGCGATCTTCCGCGCTCCGGAACATATGCAGCGGCTATTGGATTCGGCGAAGATCTATCGCATCCCGGTGGAGTACAGCTGCCAGCAGCTGGTGGATGCGATGGTGGAGACGATCAGCACGAATCATGTCTGGCCGTGTTACATCCGTCCGCTGATTGTGCGTGGGTATGGCGAGCTGGGAGTGAATCCGATTGGGCTGCCGACCGAGTGCTACATTGCGAATTACGCGTGGGGCAAGTACCTGGGCGGATCCGAGGATGTGGGCGTGGATGTGTGCGTCTCGTCGTGGACGCGGCTGGCGCCGAACACGCTGCCTTCGATGGCGAAGGCGGGCGCGAACTACATGAACTCGCAGCTGATCAAGATGGAAGCGGTGCTGAACGGGTACGTGGAAGGAATTGCGCTGGATGCGAACGGCACGGTGAGCGAGGGGTCGGGCGAGAACCTGTTCCTGGTGCGCAACGGCAAGCTGATGACGCCTCCGCTGGGGAACTCGGTGCTGGCGGGGATCACGCGCGACTCGGTGCTGAAGGTTGCGCAGGACCTGGGAATTCCGATTGTGGAGCAGGTGGTTCCGCGCGAACTGCTGTACCTGGCGGACGAATTGTTCTTCACCGGGACGGCGGCGGAAGTTACGCCGATCCGGTCGGTGGACAAGATCACGGTAGGGGACGGCGAAGTGGGGCCGGTCACGAAGGCGATCCGCAAGGAGCTGTTCAGCATTATCGACGGCAGCAAGCCGGACCGCTACAACTGGCTGACGCCGGTTCCGGTGCGGCAGAAGGTTGGCGCGTAGCAGGATTGAGTGTTGCAGGAAACGCGGGCCATTGGTCCGCGTTTTTTTCTGGTCAAAATGCTTGTGAGAAGCGGCGGCAGCGAATAGGCTCTCTGGCAGCTCTGCAGGAAAAGGAGATTTTATGTCTGTGCCCACACCTGAGTTTGCAGTACTCTTCCGCGACTTCATGGTTGAGCGGATTCGCGACGAGCATGGCTCGACGGGGAATGTATTGAAGGCGCTGCATGATGGCGACTGGCGTCCCGATCCGAAATCGCGCACGGCACGCGAGCTGGCATGGCATCTTGCACACAGCGAGCGCTGGTTCCTGGATTCGACCGCAAAGCTGGATTACGCGGGCGGCGAGGATGGGCCGGTTCCGGCTACGGTTCAGGAGATTGTGGAGTACTACAACGCGGGCTTTGAGGATGCGCTGGCGAAGATTTCCGCACTGAGCGGCGAACAGTTGCTGGGGGTAGCCGACTTCTTCGGGATGAAGATGCCGGTGTACACGCTGCTGAACTTTGCGCACATTCACACGATCCATCACCGGGCGCAGCTTGCGACCTACATTCGGCCGCTGGGCGGCAAGGTGCCGGACATTTATGGAGGGAGCGCGGACACACCCTTCGGGCAGTAATGTGAGCGATGAGGGCGGCTCCGCGGAAAGCGGAGCCGTTTTGCGTTAGCGCGAGAGCACGGTCATGGGAATGCCGCCCCTGGGGCGGAGGGTGAAGAGCGGCTCAGGGGTGACGGTGTGAGATGGATCGTGGCGGAGCTTCCAGCGCTGGGCGAGGGTGGCGAGGACTAGGACGCCTTCCATCCAGGCGAAGGCTTCGCCGATGCACTGGCGGGGACCCATTCCGAACGGGAAGTAGGCGCCTTTGGCGCGCGAGGCTTTGGATTCGGCGGTGTGGCGCTCGGGACGGAAGCAAAGCGGGTCGGGGAAGAAGCGCGGGTCGCGGTGGAGGATGTACTGGCTGGCGAGGACGGTGGTTCCGGCAGGCAGGCGGTAGTCTCCCAACTGAAATTCGTTCAACGACAGGCGGCCCATGGCCCAGGCGGGCGGGTAGAGGCGGAGCGACTCGGCTATGACCATTTCGGCGTAGCGGAGGCGGGGAAGGTCGTCGCAGGTGGGGAGCCTTCCGGCGAGGACGCGGTCGAGTTCTTCGTGGAGGGTGCGCTCGGCGTCGGGATTCTGGGAGAGCAGATACCAGGTCCAGGTGAGGGCGATGGCGGTTGTCTCATAGCCGGCGAGAATGACGGTGACAACCTGGTCGCGCAGATGGGCGTCGCTCCAGCCGTTTTCGCTTTGCGCGTCCAATAGCATGGTGAGCAGGTCGGTGCCGGAGGGATCAGGGCCGAGGCGGCGGTGGGCGGCAATGAGCTGCTCAACCGCCGCGTGCAGTTTGGCGCGGGCGTGCACGAAGCGGCGCAGCGGAGTGAATGGGACGTGCAGGAGAAGGCGGACGCCGGGCAGGAGGACGAGGGCGTTGTAGACGTTCATGATGTCTGCCATGGCGCGGTTGAGGGCGTGGATCTCATCGCCGAGGTCGGTACGGAAGATGGTGGCGCCGATGATGCCGAGGCCGAGGGTCATCATTTCGTTGTGGATGTCGCGTGCTTCTCCGGCGGACCATGAGTCGCGGACGGCGGCGGCGCGGCGGACGATTTCCGCGGCGTGGGCGGGCATTTTCTGGCGGTGGAAGGCGGGAGCGGCAGACTGGCGCTGCTGGCGGTGCTGGGGGCCGTTGGCGGTGATCATGCCTTCGCCGAGGAGGAGCTTGGCCTTTTGCTGGGTGCGCTCCTTGATGAAGTTTGCGTGCTGCACGATGAAGACTTCACGGATGTAGTCGGGGTGGTTGAGAAAGAGGATGTGACGGCGTCCGAGCTTGTAGTGGGCGATGTCTCCGAATTCGGCGGCGAGGTGAGTGAAGTGGGCGATGGGGTCCACCCACTTCTTCTGGCGGAGGACGGAGAGCAGCAGGTTGACGCCGGGGCCGGGAGGGAGACGGAGCGGGGCGGAGGATTGGACGGGGGATTCGGTATCGAGTGCCATGCTGAGGATTCGATGCTCAGGGCTGGAGAATTGCCGCAATCATTGGGCGCAGGCAAAAAAGTGGGCCGACGAGTGTCGGCCCGAGCGAGAGATGTTCTGCAGGCTAGTGTGCGGTTTCGATGTAGGCATCCACGCGGAGGCCGACGGGGAGCGAGACTCCGCGATCCAGTTGGACGAGAGTTTCGAGGATCTTGGTGTCGATCTTCTCCTGGGGCTCATCGGTGCGGACGTTCTTGGGGCCAAGCTGTCCGCTGACGCGAATGACCTTGCCGCGGAAGCGCTGTCCGGCGAAGGCCTGGGCGGTGACGTATGCATCCTGGCCCTCACGGACGCGGCTGACATCGGTCTCGTCCACATCGATGCGGACGCGGAGGCCGCTGACGTCTCCCATGGTGAAGACAGGGTCCTGGGTGACGCTGGAGTTGGTGATGCTCTCTCCGGTGCGGTGATGCTTGCGGAGGATGGTTCCGTCGAAGGGGGCGCGAATCCAGGTTTTCTCGTAAACGGCGCGATTGGCGGCAAGCTGGGCGCGGGCGGATTCGAGTTCGGCGCGGGCGGCGCTGCGGTCTTCTTCGCGGCTCTCATCGTCGATAAAGCGGAAGTGCTGGCGTGCGGCTTCCAGCTTGGCCCGGGCGACGTTGTGTTCGCGCTGGTAGCGCTCGGCTTCTTCGCGGGAGGTGACACCTGCCTTCCATAGCTGCTGGCGGCGGTCCATCTCACTGCGGGCGTTGGCCTCGACGGTTTCGGCCTCGCGGACACTGGCCTCGGCCTCGCGGCGCTCCATGGCGCGGGAGCCGTTCATGACCTTGCGCAGGGAGGCTTCTTTCTGGCGGACGAGGGCTTGGCTGTTCTCGACAGCGGCGCGGTATTCGTCATTGACGAGGACGGCGAGGACCTGGCCCTGCTTGACCTGGGCTCCCTCTTCGACGCGAACCTCGCGGAGTTTGCCGGCGAGTTCGGAGCCGACCTTGACCTCTTCGGAGTTGGGTTCGACGCGTCCGGGGCCGGCGACGGTAGATTTGTCGATCGCCCGCTCCACCGGGGTTGCGGCGGGCTGCCTGTCTCCATGGAGGGTTGCCGTGAGCACGGATACGGTGATTGCGGCTGCCGCCAGTGCCAGTATCCAAGTCATCTTTCTGCTAGCCATGTTCCTGCTCCTCATTGCGTGTGTTTCACTGAGCCGCGATCAGGCCATCTTCGATGCGGATCATTCTGTCGCCAAATTCGAGAATGCGATTGTCATGGGTGACGACGACGACGGCGCGCTGCTGCTGGCGGGCCAACTGGCGCAGCACATCGAGCACGGTTCGTCCGGAGTGCGAGTCCAGGGCGGCGGTGGGTTCGTCGGCGAGGATCACTTCGGGTGATCCGGCGACGGCGCGTGCGACGGCAACGCGCTGCTTCTGTCCGCCACTGAGGTTGCGGGGGAATTCGTTGTACTTGTCACCCAGGCCGACGATCTCCATGAGGTGACGGGCCTCGGATTTTGCTTGCGAGGGCTTGAAGCCCTTGAGTTCGAGCGAGAGTTCCACGTTTTCGCCAGCGGTGAGGGTGGGAAAGAGATTGAAGCCCTGAAAGACAAAGCCGATGTGCTTGAGCCGAACGGCGGGCATCTTGCCTTCGTCCAGATGGGTGACGTCCTGACCGGCGACCATCACAGTTCCGGCGGAGGGGCGGAGGATGCAGCCCATGATGGAGAGCAGAGTGGTTTTGCCGCTGCCGGAAGGACCCATCATGAGGGTGAGCTCTCCACGCCGGATGTCGAGCGAGACGCCGTTGAGGGCGGGAGTTCCGGCGCTGCCTTCGGCGTAGGTCTTGGTGACGCCGCGAACGGAGATTGCTACATCCACTGACATTGCGATCTATCCTCGGAAGACCATTGCGGGGTCGAGCCCCATAACCTTTTTGATAGAGACGATGGCGGCGAGCACACACATGCCGACGGTGACAAAGAACATGGAGACGAGGAGCTGCCAGCCAACCTGGATGGGGGCTCCGGATTTGGCTCCTCCGAGAATGACGAAGAGGCTGACGACGACGGCGAGGACGTAGCCCATGACCGCGGCGATGGTGGCCTGGGTGATGATGACGCGATAGACATAGCTGTTGGGCGCGCCCATGGCCTTGAGGGTTCCGAACTCGCGGATGTGGTCCATGGTGGTGGCGTAGATGGTCTGGGTGACGACGACAATGCCGACGACGAGTCCGAGGCCGGCGGCCATGAGGACGCTGATTCCGGCGCCGGTGGTGAACATCCAGTAGTGATTGGTTTTGGCGGCGAATTCCCTGGTGAGATAGACATCGTTATCAGGAAGACGGCGCTGGAGTTCGGCTTTGAGCTTTGCGAGATCGGCTGAGGGGACGGCCTTGACGAGGACGAAGTTGGTCTGGTTCTGGTTGAACTGAGCGAACTCCTGCGCGTTCTTAAAGGTAGTGAACACGTAAGGGGCGGTGGTGAAGGCACGAATGCCCTGGGTGAATCCGACGACCTTGGCGCGGTGGCCGCGAATCTCAAACCAATCGCCAACATTGTGCACGCCGAGCTTCTGCTTGTAGATGACATCGACCATGACGGCGTGGGGCTGCTTGAGCTGCTGCACGTCCCCGGTGACGATGTTCCAGGGGAGGCCGAAGGACTTGTTGGGATCGAGGCCGATGACTTCGACGGACTCGGTGCGACCGTTGGGCTGCTTCCACTCGGTCCAGCGCACGATGTATTTCTGAGCGTCGGCAACGCCGGGGGTGGCGAGCACCTGGTAGAACTTGCGCTCATTGAAATCGACTGCCTGATCGACGTAGGGAGTGCTGCGCGCGGCAATCCAGAGATCGGCCTGGGAGTGGTCCATGACGCCGGAGGTGGCGGTGGTGAATCCGGTGAAGAGGCCGAGCTCCACGACGATGAGCACGACGGCGAAGACAATGCCGTTGAGGGTGACCATCAGGCGAATCTTGTCGTGGAAGAGATTTCTCCGGGCCAGGGGCGGCATGGTCAGTCTCCCTTACGCGTGATTCCGTTCATGAGAGCGTCGAGCATGGCGTGGGTGCGCTGCTGCAGGGGACGGGGCTGCCACTCCTCGTTGTGCATGGTGATCTCGAGGGCGGTGATGCCGTGGACGGCGGCCCAGAGGGTCTGGGAGAGCAGGTCGAGGTCCGTGAGATCGGGGCGGAGGAAGCCGGCTTGGGCGGCCTCAGTGACGGTCCACTTGAGGAAGGCGTATGCGTCCCAGTCAGGCAAGCCCTTGGCTGGGATGGCTCCGTCGCCGCAGTGGCGCTTGATGGGGGGCGGATTCATGAACATCATGCGGTAGTGGAATGGGTGTGTGGCCCCGAACTGGACGTAAGCCTCGCCGATCTGAAGCAGGCGCTCGGCGGGGTTCTGGGTGGAAGCCATGACGGCGAACTCCTTGGAGAGCATGAGATAGTCGCCGTAAACGAGCTCGCGGAAGAGCGCTTCCTTGTCTGCGAAATGGAGGTAGATGGAGGTGGGGGAGTACTCAATGCGGTCGGCAATCTTGCGCATGGAGACGTCTTCGTAGCCGTGTTCGGCAAAGAGCTCGCGGGCGGCGGTGAGAATCTTTTCGCGAAGTTCGGCTCGATCTCGCTCGCGCCGGTCTCGTGGTCCCATAACGTAGTTCCTCAAGTAAACGTAGTTAACTGAACAACGTAAAATTAACGAACGACGATCATTCAAGTCAAGTAAAAAGTTAACGAGGCTGTGATTCTGTTTTTGGACTATGCTGTAAGTGTTTCTTTTGCAATGATTTCAGCGGGGCAGCGACGATCGTTCATTGCGCCTCTGGAGGCGACATGGTAGTTTCGGAATACTTTTGCTGTGGAAGAGACGAGAGTCGATGACCATCGATGATCTGCTGCGCATAGCCGTAGAACGCAAGGCAAGCGACCTTCATCTGAAGGTTGGGAACTATCCTCACGTTCGGGTGGATGGGGAACTGGTGCCATTGACGGACCAGCCCAGGATCACGGGCGAGGACATGCTGAACATGGCGTTCAGCATGATGTCAAACCGGCAGAAGCAGAAATTCAAGGAGTGCGCAGAGATCGACCTGGCCTACGGCGCTGCCGGACTGGGGCGGTTCCGCGTGAACGTGTTCCAGCAGCGCGGCAATGTTGGCATTGTGCTGAGGGTGATTCCGACGAAGATCAGGGCGCTGGAGGAGCTGTTTCTTCCGGCGGTGACGGAGCGGGTTTGCGAAGAGGCACGCGGACTGGTGCTGGTGACGGGGGTGACGGGCTCCGGCAAATCGACGACGCTGGCGGCGATGATCGACCGCATCAACTCGTCTCGGCCGGAGCACATCATCACGATCGAGGACCCGATCGAATTCCTGCACAGGGACAAGAAGGGATTTGTGAATCAGCGCGAGGTGGAGGTGGACACGCCTTCATTTGGGAGCGCGCTGCGGGCCAGCCTGCGACAGGATCCGGATGTGATCCTGGTGGGCGAAATGCGCGACCTGGAGACGATTTCCACGGCGCTGCACGCGGCGGAGACGGGGCACATGGTGTTCAGCACGCTGCACACGCTGGACGCGGTGGAGACGGTGAACCGCATCATCAGCGTCTTTCCTCCTCCGGAGCAGAAGCAGATACGGCTGCAACTGGCGGCGACGCTGCGGGCGGTGATCAGCCAGCGGCTGGTGAAGCGCTGCGACGGAGCGGGACGGGTTCCGGCGGTGGAGGTGCTGATCTCGACGGCGTATATCCGCGAGTGCATTATCACTCCGGAGAAGACGCGCAACATCAAGGAAGCGCTGCAGCAGGGAACGTCGCAGTATGGAATGCAGACCTTCGACCAGTCGCTGTACGAGCTGCTGCAGAAGGGGCTGATCTCCTACGAGACGGCGATTGAGAACTCGAGCAATCCGGACGACTTCAAGCTGCGGGTACAGGGCATTTCAGGTACGGCGGAATCGACCCGCGACCAGCTCTCGCAGCAGCTTGGGCGCTTTTAGGCGTTGATTTTGCCGGAGGCAGCCCGGCGCGGAGAATTTCCTTCCAACGGCTTAGACCACCCGAAGCTGTGATCGGGCGTGGCAGGAGATATCGGATGCGCAAGCTGCTCCTCCTCTGTGCGTGCATGATACTGCTCTCCGTGGGAGCCTTTGCACAAAAGGGCGAAGCCTACATTGGCTTCTCTCACTTCACCACCGGCAAAAACGGCTGGAATGGCGACCTGGGGTACAACCTTGGGAAGACCATTACAGTGGACGGCGACTTTGGCGGCTACTACAGCCACAACAATACAATTCACTCATTCATGGGCGGAGTGAGAGTGCAGGCGCCGCAACGGCGCCGCGGCTTCAATCCGTGGGGGCGCTTCCTGCTGGGAGGCTCGCACGTGAGCAGCCTGAGCGGAAACTCGAATACGGCGTGGTCATGGGCGCTGGGCGGTGGAGTTGATACCAGTGTGTATCGCAAAATAGGGCTCCGCCTGAGCGCTGACGCATTCCACACACATTTTTACAACAATGGAGACCTGCATCTGCGGCTGGGAGCAGGCGTGGTGTATCGCTTCTGATTCCCGGCGCGCTTGCTTAATTTTGCCATCGGTTTGAAACTGTTCACACCATGGCATGGAAGAAGAGCGGCGCGAAAAAGACGTACACGGAAGCCATGCTGTACGAGTACGCGGTGGGCGCACTGGGCCGCAGGATGCGGACGGTGGCGGAACTGAAGCGCCTGATGCGGACGCGCGCCGGACACCAGGAGAATTGCGATCTGCTGGTGGAATCGGTGACCGCGCGGCTGAAAGAGCAGCGCTACCTGAACGACACCAGCTACGCCTCTTCCTACTCTGCATACCGGCGCGACACCGAAAAATTTGGACGGATTCGGGTGGCCCAGGACCTGAAGGCCAAGGGCGTTCACCCGGACGTTGTAGGGAAGACGATTGAAGAAGCCTACAGCGAGGTGGACGAGGAGAAGCTGGCGAGGGACTTTGCGTCCCGCAAACGGCTGAAGCAGCCCAAAGATCAGAAAGAGGCGGCCCGGATCTTCCGCATGCTGGCTCGCGCCGGATTCAGCAGCCGCATTATCGTTCTATTGCTTCGCAACTGGAATGTGGAAGACGAGACGCTCTGCGCGCTGGAGCAGGAACGCGAGATGGCCGAGCAGGCTCCCTCGTTTGAGGATGAATGATGAAGCCACAGACGCAGCCTGAGTGGTCGCAGGCATTGGAACATCTTTGCGCCGCTGATGCCAAGCTGGCCGCGCTGATTGAACAGGTGGGGCCGTGCACGATGGCGATTCCGCATGAGTTCAGCATCTTTTATTCGCTGGCGCGCTCGATTGTGTATCAGCAACTGGCGGGGTCTGCCGCGGCGGCGATCCTGGGACGGGTGGAGGGTCTGTTTCCGAAGGGAAAAATGACGCCGAAGAACCTGCTGGCGATGGAGGAGACGGCGCTGCGCGGGGCGGGACTGTCACAGAACAAGCTGATGGCGCTGCGCGACCTGGCGGCGAAGTGCCTGGATGGCACGGTGCCCAACAAGCGGGCGCTGGCAGGGATGGAGAACGAAGAGATCATCGAGCGGGTGTCACAGGTGCGCGGCATTGGGCGGTGGACGGTGGAGATGATGCTGATCTTCCGGCTGGGGCGTCCGGATGTGCTGCCGGTGGATGACTACGGGGTGCGCAAGGGGATGCAGCGGCTGTACAAGATGCGCGAGCTTCCGAAGAAAGAGGCGATGCAGCGGAAGGCGCGGAAGTGGCACCCCTGGTGCTCGGTTGGGAGCTGGTACATGTGGAGATGCTCGGAGCTGCCTGGTCCGAAGCCCCGGGTGAAGGCGAAACCTGCGGCGGCAAAGAAAGCAGCGGGGACGCGGAAGAAAACAGCAACGAAAAAGGCCGCCAGTGCGGCGGCCTCGCGCGCGAAATAAAGCACTGCTATTTCAGGACCACGTCAAAGGTGGAGTGACAGCGGACGTCGGGCTTGAACTCGATAATCTCCAGTTTGTCATCCTTGCTGATGTAGAAAAAGATGGGCTTCCTGGGAACCTCGGGGAGGCCAGCGATCTTTACCTGTCCACCGGCGCTGGTGAAGGTCTCAAGGTCGAGCTTTTTGACGCCCATCATGCCGTAGCGAATGCGGGTGGTGACTTTGACGTTGAAGATGGGTTTGGCGTCAGTGCCGGTCACGGTGATGAGCGCGGAGCAGGTTCCGAGTTCGGCGGAAATTAGGGTGGGGGAGACAGGGGCTGAACTGCTCTGAGCGTTGGCTGCGAGCGAGTGAAGAGACACGAAGCTGAACAGCAGCAAGGCAGACAAAAGTGAGTTGCGCATGTTGTTAGGGTACCGCAGCATGGCTAACCTTGCACGCTCTTCAACGCTTCGGAGAGTTTCTCCTGGGCGTCGGCAAGCCGTCCAATCATCTCAACGGTGACCAGGGTGTGGTTGCTTTCCATGCGTTCGCGAAGGGCGACGACGAGCTGGTGGAGTTTTTCAAGCTGGGCGAGCGCCTGGATTTTGTTGGAATTGGTCTCCGTGGGATTGGCGGAGAGGATTTGCAGAATGTTGTTGAGCTTGGTCTGGCCGTCCCATCCGAGATCGCACCACTGCAAGCCCATTCCGACGGTGGAGCGGGAGGTGCAGACTTCGGCGACACCGTTGATGCTGATGCCGTTGAGGGTGAACTGGCCGCTGACGATTTCTCCGACGGCGGCGACGTTGACGCACTGGACGTAGCACCCGCCGGCGCTGATATCGCGCAGGGTTCCCCAGATGGGGGTTGCGAAGGCGGCGGAACGCAAGGAGACAGAGCCGTTGCAGGGATACCGCTCTCCGCCTTCGTCCGGATTCTTCTGCAACTTCTCGCGCCAGGGGCTGGTGCCCTTCTCTAGGGACTGGAGTCCGACGTCGATGGTGCCGTTGCCGATGTTCTGAACCCAGGCGACTTTGAATCGGCACTTTTCGCCGCTGCTCTGGAGTCCGACGATGTCTCCGGGATTCAAGTCTGCGGTGAGCCCGGTGACGCGCGCACCGGAGAGGCTGATATCGACGGTCATCACGGACTGATGGAAGGCTTTGCCGTTGGCGTCAATTCCTAACATCCGAACGTAGAGCGCGGCGGGCAGCCGTGCCTCGCGCCGCTTCGGGACTACCTGGAGCGGATTGTTTATGCCGCCTGCGAAGTTCAAGGTTCCCTCATGGCAGATAACGGAGGATTGCCGATCAACTAGGAATTGTCTCAGCAATCGGGGTGTTTTCCACTAAGGTGAATCACGGAGACACCTTCCTATTACGTACCCTGCTTCCAGCCTCTTATCATGATGTTAGAATCATCTTTTCGTCTTCCCTGAGCGTTGCCGCCGCGCATCTGGCGCGGCTTTTTGGCGGGGCTGGGGATTCACTGAAAGTGACCTGTATGCCAACCGGAAATGATGTTCGACGCATGTTCCTGGACTTCTTCGTCCAGAAGGGACACCGCCAGGTGCATAGCTCCTCGCTGGTTCCCGCGAATGATCCTACCCTGCTGTTTACCAACGCGGGGATGAACCAGTTCAAAGACGTGTTCCTGGGCGCGGAAAAGCGCGACTACTCGCGTGCCACGACTTCACAGAAATGCGTGCGCGCCGGGGGCAAGCACAACGATCTTGAGAATGTCGGCTTCACGAACCGCCATCACACGTTTTTCGAGATGCTGGGGAACTTCAGCTTCGGCGATTATTTCAAGCAGGACGCCATTGCCTACGCCTGGGAGCTGATTACCTCGCCGGATTGGTTCAACATGCCGGCGGAAAAGCTCTACGTCACCATTTTTCGGGGGGAGAACGGGGTTTCCCGCGACGATGAGGCTTACGGCTACTGGATCGGCGTGGGGGTGAAGGCGGAGCGCATCTTCGAAATGGGGATGAAGGAGAACTTCTGGCAGATGGGCGATACCGGCCCGTGCGGCCCGTGCTCGGAAATTCACTACGACATGGGGATCGCCTCCAGCGACAAGAAGCTGGCAGAGTGCGCGGCGGGCGAGTGCAAGTTTCCGTGCGAGTGCGGGCGCTACGTGGAGATCTGGAACCTGGTGTTCATGCAGTTCGACCGCAACTCCGAGGGCGTGCTGAATGCGCTGCCCAAGCCTTCGATTGATACCGGGGCGGGGCTGGAGCGGGTGACCGCGGTGCTGCAGGGAGTGGTGAGCAACTACGATACGGACCTGTTTGTGCCGCTGATTGAACGGGCGGCGGAGCTGACGGGGGCACGGAAGAAGAAGGCGGAGGAGAAATCAACCAGCGCAGGCTCACTGCGGGTGATCGCCGACCACAGCCGGGCAGCAACGTTCCTCATCAGTGATGGGATTCTCCCGGCGAACGAGGGGCGCGGCTACGTGCTGCGCAAGATTATAAGGAGAGCGATCCGCCACGGGCGGCTGCTGGGACAGACGCAACCGTTTCTCTACAAGATGGTGGAGGCGGTGGTGAAGGAGATGGCGGGGGCGTATCCGGAGCTGGCGGAATCCGCGGCGCGGGTGGCCAAGGTGATTGAGAGCGAGGAGACGCGGTTTGCGAGCACGGTGGCCGTGGGACTGGCGAAGCTGCAGGAACTGCTGGAGCATGCAGAGAACAACACGCTGCCGGGGAGTGAGGCCTTCAAGCTCTACGACACGTTTGGGCTTCCGCTCGACTTTATGGTGGATGCGGCACACGACCATGGCGTGATCTTTGACAAGGCCGGGTATGACGCGGCGATGGACGAGCAGAAAACCACGGCCCGGGCATCGTGGAAGGGCGGCTCGCAGAAGACGGCGTCTCCGGTGTTTGCGGCGCTGCCGCAGACGACGTTTGAAGGCTACCGGCAGATGGAGTCGGCGGGCTGCGAGGTGCTGGCGCTGATTGCGGAAGGGCAAGGGGTGCAGCAACTGGCGGCGGGACAGGCCGGAGAGATTGTGCTGGACCACACTCCATTTTACAGCGAGAGCGGCGGACAGGTGGGTGACAAGGGATGGCTGTACTCCGGCGACCGGACGGTGGTGGTGGCCGAGGTGGAGGGCGTGCACTCACCGGTGCAGGGCGTTCGCGCGCACAAGGTGACGGCGCGGAAGCCGATTGCAGTGGGAGAGAAGCTGGTGGCAGTGGTGAATGCCGAGCTGCGCAACGCCACGCGGAGACATCACACGGCGACGCACCTGCTGCACGCGGCGCTGAGGCAGGTGCTGGGGAGCCACGTGAAGCAGGCGGGGTCGCTGGTGTCGCCGATGTATCTGCGCTTTGACTTCTCGCACTTCTCCTCGGTAAGCGACGGGGAGTTGCAGGAGATAGAGGACATTGCCAACCGCGAGGTGCTGCGCAATCAGCAGGTGCAGACGATTGAGGATGTGCCGATTGACGTGGCGGTGAGCGAGTACCACGCGATGGCGCTGTTTGGCGAGAAGTATGGCGAGAAGGTAAGGGTGCTGAAGATTGCCGATTTCTCAACCGAGCTCTGCGGCGGCACGCACGTGGCGGCGACGGGAGAGATCGGGCTGATCAAGGTGCTGAAGGAGTCGAGCGTTGCCAGCGGAGTGCGGCGGATTGAGGCGGTAGCAGGCGAGCAGTCGCTGTATCACTTCCGGCGCGATCATGAGTTGGAGGGGCTGGTCTCGACCTATGCGGGACGCAGCGATCTGTCTCCGGCAGAGGCCTTCCGGCAGGAGCTGGAGCGGCGCGACGAAGAGGTGAAGAAGCTGCGCAAGGAGCTGGACCAGGTTCGCATGAAGTCGGCGGCCTCGGCGGTGGCGAGCGCGGATGAGAATGTGAAGGAAGTGAAAGGCGTGAAGGTTCTGGCGCATCGTGCCGATAACCTGGACCGCACGCAGTTGCGAACGCTCGTTGACAACTTCCGCAATAAGCTCGGATCGGGAGTGGTAATCATCGGCTCGGTGACCGAGGGAAAAGTTGCTGTCATTGTCGGGGTGACCAAGGACCTGACTGCGAAACTCCAGGCCGGAAAGATTGTGGGACTGGTGGCGCAGAAGGTGGGTGGCTCCGGCGGAGGACGCCCGGATATGGCCGAAGCGGGAGGCAAGAATCCTGAAGCGCTGGACCAGGCGCTGAAGGAAAGCCCCGCGGTGGTGGAAACGCTGCTCGGCTAATCGCCAATCGCAGAACGCCGGACGCTCCAGGCGTCCGGCTATTTTTGTGCTGGGAAAAGTTTTTGAGGGGCCAACCCAACCAGCCCTGAACCCTCGTAACCGCCGGTGGCGTCATTTCCGTCTTTTTCCGGGCTTTGTACGTGTTTTACCCCCTTCACTTACTGGATTCCCTGTGTCTGAATGATTGCTGCGCAGCTTACCCGGACTTATAATCCAGTCACTCTGGGAGAGTGTTTCCGTCCGCCTGCGCCGGGCTGAGTGAACCCCATGGAAACGATGAAGAGCAGTTGGAAATCTCGAGTCACGGTGCGCCGGACACTGCCATCTGCCGCCTTGCTGGTGGCGCTGACGGCAGCAGGAGCGCTGTGCGCGCAGTCGCTACAGCCAACCTCAGAGAACGGGCGCACGGTGTGGACTAACGACGGGCCGGCGCATTCCGCGGCGCAAGCTCCGGAGCACCGGGCGACGCGGCAGTCGCAGCTCTCCTACTGGAGCAACGTAGAGCACTGCTGGAAGCCGATTCGTTCGGCGTCTCCGGCAGCGATTCGTTCGGCGCGCGCGGTTGCGGGAGAAGTTTCCAGCTACATGGAGTCTCGACCGCGCATGGATGCGGTGCCACCCCGCGTGAACGGTGAGGGTGCACAGGCGACGGCGGCCGATCACTCCGTGAGCGCGGCGGACATTGACCGCTATATAGAAGATGCTTCGTCACGGCACCATGTGGATCCGGAACTGGTGCGGGCGCTGGTGAAGGTGGAGTCGAACTTCAACGCGCACGCGGTTTCCAGCAAGGGAGCCATGGGACTGATGCAGTTGATGCCGGCGACCGCCCGGAGGTATGCCGTTCACAATCCTTTTGATGCCGCGCAGAACGTGGACGCCGGAGTACGGCACCTGAAGGGGTTACTGGAAAATTTCCGGGGGGATGTTTCTCTGTCGCTGGCCGCATACAATGCAGGACAGGGAGCCGTGGAACGCAGCAGGGGTATCCCGCCGTACACGGAAACTCGGAACTACGTGAAGCGCATCACCAGTCTGATGGGGAGCGCGTCTCCCGCAGTGTTGAGTGGAATGCCGGTGCCCATCCATATCCGGCGCGACGAACGTGGCAGGCTTGTAATCACCAACACGGACTGAACGGCGTCCGGCTTTGAGGACCATGCAGTTGATGAGGGGAAAAATCGAAGGGCGCGCCTGGAGACGCTGGCTGACGGCGTTTTCCTTGTTTTGCCTGATGGCGGCGCCCGCGTTCCCGGCCAGCGTGCAGGTTCGCAAACAGCAGGCGCGCTCGCAGTTTGAAAACGCGGAGCGCATGCGGGAAGAGCTGAACGGTCTGCCCAAGAGCGAGCGATCGCGCCGGGAATACCAGCGGGTGATGGATGCCTTCCGCCGGGTGTACTACACCGCGCCCTCCAGCAGCAAGGCAGATGCGAGCGTGGTGGCGGTGGCCGAGTTGCTGGCAGAGAGCGGCCGCGCCTTCAGCGATGAGAAGGCGCTGCGGGCAGCGATTGCGCAATACGAGTTTCTCCGCCGCGAGTATCCAGGCAGCAAGTATCGCTTCGATGCGCTGTTTACTATCGGCCAGATTTACCGCGACGATCTGGAAGAAAATGACAAGGCGCGAGAAGCCTTCCAGGAGGTAGTGCGCCGCTATCCGCATCTCCAACTTGCGGCAGACGCCCGCGAGGCGATTGCGGAAATGGAGCAGCAGGCGCGCAGCAAGAGCAAGCAGCGCGGCACACGTGCACAGGAAACGCAGACGGCCAAGCCCCAGGATGCAATTTCGGCGGAGGCGAAGCCTGCGGAGGGCAGGCCGCAGGAGGTGGCCGACACTGCGCGCGGCACCTTCCCGCTGGTCACCGGGATCCGCCACTGGTCCACGCCTGACTACACGCGGGTTGCGATCGACCTGGAGCAGGAGGTGAAGTACGAGGCCGGACGAGTGCCGAACCCGGATCGCATCTTCTTTGACCTGCATGACACGAAGCTGGCCTCGACGCTGGTGGGCAAGAGCTTTGAGGTTTCAGACGGATTTCTGCGGCGGGTTCGCGTGGCGCAATTCCAGAAGGGAATGGTGCGCGTGGTGCTGGAGGTGGACGATGTCTCCGACTACTCGGCATTCCTGCTGCCCAATCCATACCGGTTGATTGTCGATATCCACGGACGCAAGCCAGAGGCTCCGAAGACACTGGTGGCGCAGGCGCAAAAGGCAGAGGAGATACGCTCGGCTTCGCCTGCGACGACGGCACCTGCACCTCCCTCGAAGCCGGAAGAGTCCGCGCTGCCCCCAACTCCGGAACCGATGAGAACGAATCCGGCGAGTGCGGTGACGAATTCCGGGAGTTCACCGGGCAACGTCGCGGCGAAAGAGTATGGGCCGCGGTTGGCTGATGGGAGTTTTGTTTCTCCCGCGCCCAAGGTGGCGGAGGGGAAGCCCGGCCCCGCAGCCGCCTCCAAGGCTGCCGGGGATACGCCGGCAACCACGCCGCCGGTGTCGCAGGAATCCACGAAAACCGAGATGGCGAGCCTGAAGGTTCCGGAGATGAAGGCAACAGAGAAGCCAACCTCTGAGCCGACCGTGCAGGTGATAGCGCCGCGCACTCCGGAGAAGAACGCACTGGCCGCCAACAACAAGAAGAACCAACGCTATCCGGAGATACGACAGGCCCAGCCCACCGCGGACGGACAGCGTTCGCTGATTCGCGCACTGGGGCTGAAGGTTGGAAAGATTGTGATCGATGCGGGCCACGGTGGACATGATACGGGCACGATCGGTCCCAAGGGGCTGCTGGAAAAGGACCTGGTGCTCGATGTTTCCCTGCGCCTGGGCCGGCTGCTGCAGAACAAGATGGGCGCCGACGTGGTTTATACCCGCGACGACGATACATTTATCCCGCTGGAGACGCGGACGGCAATTGCCAACCAGCAGCAGGCCGACCTGTTCATCTCGGTGCATGCGAATTCCAGCCAGGATCCTTCGGCACGAGGGGTGGAGACGTATTACCTCAACTTCAATCCTTCGCCGGACGCACTGGAAGTGGCGGCGCGCGAAAACGCGGTGAGTGAGAAATCAGTGCACGAGCTGGGCGACCTGGTGAAGAAGATCGCGCTGAAGGAAAAGGTGGAGGAGTCACGCGAGTTTGCCGCCGACGTGCAGCGTTCGCTCTACCAGGGGCTTGCCGGGAAGGAAGCGACGCTGCGCAATCGCGGCGTGAAGAAAGCTCCGTTCATCGTGCTGATAGGGGCGAATATGCCGTCGATCCTGGCGGAGATTTCGTTTGTCTCCAACCCGGGCGACGAGCGCAAGCTGCAGACTCCGGAGTACCGCCAGAAGATTGCGGAATCGCTGTATAAGGGCGTTGCCCGCTACATCAATGGATTGAGCGGGGTGAAAGTTGCCACCAAGGTTGGTGCGGGCGAAGGTCAGCAATAAGAGTCTGGATGCAGCGGAGAGTGGGATGAAAGTCGCAAGGCTGGGGTTGATGGTGGTGTTCGCCGTGGGGTTCTGCTTCTGTATCTGGACAAACGTGGATATCCAGATGCGCTATCCGAATTCCCTGCCGCATTTTCCGCAACCGGAGAGCGGCAGGATCTATCGCTTTGACGTGAATCACGATGCGCGGCGGTATTTGAACAAGCAGGAATTGGCGCACGTGCGGTTTGCGCAGTTCGGACTGTATCCGCTGGCGCTGGTGTGCCTGGTGGGATTGGGCGCGACAAAGCTCGCTTGGAGATAGTCACCCTTGCATTCCGGAGGACCTCATGAGCATGCTTGCACGCTTAAAGCATTGGAGGGACGAAGGCACGATATCGCCGGAGCAGTACACGCACCTGGCGAGCCTTTCGCGAGGAGATCCCTTCTCCCTGTTTCTTGAGCTGAACATTCTCCTTTACGCGGGTGTGCTGGCGTTCGTTGCGGGACTGGGCTGGACGGTCAGTACCTGGTCGCGGCAACTCGGGGATGTCCTGGTGGTGAGCGTTCTCTCCCTCCTCCTTGTCGCCTGTTTCTGGTACTGCTTTTCCCGTGCTCTCGCCTGGTCCCCCGCAGAGACGCCTGCACCGAATGCGATCTTCGACTATGCGCTTTACCTGGGCAGCCTGGTCTGGTGCGTAGAACTGGCTTACCTTGAGAACCGTTTGCGGCTGCTCTCCGGGCAATGGGATCTCTATCTTTTGGCGACCGCCATCCTCTTTTTCTTTCTGGCTTATCGTTTTGACAATCGTTTTGTGCTGTCCCTTGCATTGTCGTCCCTCGCCGGATGGTTTGGGCTTACGATCTCGCACTGGCCGTCGAATCAGGATGCAGCGTACCGCCTCTATGCGCTTGTGTATTGCCTGCTGGTGGGCGCCGGTGGTGCGCTCCTTCAGCGCTGGCGGGTGAAGAAGCACTTCTTCGGCACTTATCTGAACATCGTGGCCAATGTGCTCTTTTGGGCGGTGCTCTCGGGCGTGTTCGAACCGGAAGGCTCCGGTGTATGGCTTCTCGCCCTGCTGATCGCCTGTGGCGGGGCTCTTGCCTGGGGACTGAAGCGCCGGGAGTTTGCCTTCGTCGCATACGCCGCCGTATATGGCTATGTGGGTGTCAGTTCGATACTGATCCGCGAAGTGCGGGACTCTGCCTCTATCCTGAGCTACTTTGTCATTACCGCAGTGGCGATGCTGGTGATGCTGGTCCGGATCGCGCGCCGCTTCGGGAGGTCTGCGTGAGAATCTACACGGCTTCCAGCGAAGAGACTCTGCGCGCGCGGAAACTCCTGACGGACTGGGCCGGCGAGGGCCTTCTTACCGAGGAACAGTACAAGCACTGCGAGCAAGAAACGGTCTCGGAACTTCGCACCACCAGCATTTTTCTGAGGCTGGTGTTGTTCCTCTTCACAGTTGTCGGAGTGGGAGCGGCAGTCGCGCTGTTTCTGGAGGTCTCCTCTTCGCGGCCAAGGGGGCAAGCCGTTGGAGTTTTCTTCCTGATCGTCGCTGCCGCCTGCTACGCGGCAGCCGAAGTCGCCGTTTCCAGATTTCGACTGTATCGTTTCGGCATCGAGGAAGCTCTCGCAATGTGCTCCGTCGGTTTTCTGTGTGCGGGATTACAGATGGTGCTCGTCGGCCGCAGCCCTTTTTTGGGGGAAGCATACGGAGCGCAGTTGCTGATTCCAGCCAGCGGGGCCATCCTGTCGCTCTGGATCTGGCGACGCTTTGGACTCTGGTATGCATTTCTTTGCGCGATGAGTTTTGTCCTCTCCCTGCCGGGCTACTGGACCTCGTCGCACGCGGCGCAGCATTCGATCCTTGCCGTGTTCTACGCAGCCGGACTGCTCTGTGTGGCTGCGGTACGCAACCGCCACCGCTTTGACTATCTCAACGATGCGTATTCGCTGGCCGAGGCACTCCTGTGGCTGGGCATCTACCTGGCCATCAACCTCAAGCTCTTTTCGTTGGGCCAGCTCGCGGAGTGGAGCGGCAGGTCCGGCAACGCGGCTGAAGTTGGCAGGTCCTTCTACTGGACGACGTGGGTTCTCATCTGGTGTTTGCCGCCGGTTGTACTCGCGCGGGGGATCCGGCAGAAAGACCGCTTCGTCCTCGGGGTGGGAGCGATTGCCGCCATCCTGACCTTGGTTTCCAACAAACCATATCTCGGTTGGCCGCAGCACACCTGGGATCCGATGCTCCTAGGCATACTGTTGACCGGGGTTGCGCTGTTCATTCGACGCTGGCTTTCCGGTGGTCCGGAGGGAATCCGCCACGGATTTACAGCGGCGCGTCTGTCGGGGAACGACAAACACTGGATGAGCGGAGGCTCCGCCGTGCTGGGCCTTGTGTCACCCCAGTCCATCACGCCGAGCCCAGAAGCGAACAGTCCGGAATTCCATTTCGGTGGGGGAGCTTCGGGAGGCGGAGGGGCCAGCAGCGATTTTTGATCGCGCAGGCTCTTGGAGCTTGCAAATGCGAAATGCCCTCCCATCGCGCAGGAGGGCATTTGTTTTCAGTGAGGAATTCTAGACGACCGCTGCCTGGTACTCCTCGTAAGTTCCCTTGAAGTCGGTGATCTTGTGGTCGCTCTCAAAGTGCCAGACGCGGGTTGCGACCTCGTCGATGAGGTCATGATCGTGGGTGGCGATGAGAACGGTTCCGGGGTAGCGCTGGAGTGAGATGTTGAGCGCGTTGATGGATTCGAGGTCGAGGTGGTTGGTGGGCTCGTCGAGCACGAGGACGTTGGGTTTCTGCAGCATGAGCTTGCAGAAGAGAAGGCGGGCGGTCTCTCCACCGGAGAGCACGTCGGTTTTCTTGTTGCCTTCGTCACGGGCAAACATCATCTGGCCGAGCAGACCGCGGATTTCTTCGTCGGCAGCCCCCGGATCCCAGAGGTGCAGCCACTCGAAGGTCGTCATGCCTTGGGTGATGAGGGCGCGGTGATCCTGGGCGAAGTATCCGATTGAGGCCTCATGGCCCCAGATTACCTTGCCGGAGGTGAGGAACTCGCCATCGTAGCCGCTGGATTCGCGCAGTTCCTGCATGGGAGTGGTGGGCGAGTTCGCCAGCAGGGCATTGATGAGCGTGGTTTTTCCGGCGCCGTTGCGTCCCATGAGGCCGATCTTTTCGCCACGGGTGACGCTGGCGGTGAAGCCGCGCACGACTTCGACCTCGTCGTAAGACTTGCTGACGGCGTGGAGCTCGAGGATGTGCTTTCCGGAGGGGCGCTTCTGCTCAAACTTGAGATAGGGGCGCTGAATGTTGGACCTTGCAAGCTCGGTGACCTGGAGGCGTTCGACTTCCTTGCGGCGTGATTGTACCTGGCTGGAACGGGTTCCGGCCGAGAAGCGGGCGATGAAGTCATTGAGCTGAGAGATTTTCTTCTCGCGCTGCACGTTCTGCGATTCGATCTGCGAGCGTATCTGGGTCTTGGCCAGCACCATCTCGTCATAGGTGCCGGTGTAGGTGATGATGGTCTCGTAGTCGATGTCGGCAATGTGGGTGCAGATGCTGTTGAGGAAGTGGCGGTCATGCGAGATGACGATGAGCACGCCGTCATAGTTGTTGAGGAATCCCTGGAGCCAGTGAATGGAGTCGAGATCGAGGTGGTTGGTAGGCTCGTCAAGGAGCAGGGCCATGGGATGCCCGAAGAGAGCCTGGGCCAGCAGCACGCGAACCTTCTGGCCGCCCTGGAGCTCGCCCATCTTGCGCTCATGCAGTTCGTCGGGAAGATCGAGGCCCTGGAGCAGCAGAGCGGCATCCGTGTCTGCCGAGTAGCCGTCCTCGTCACCTACGATGCCTTCCAGTTCGCCCAGGCGCATGCCGTCCTCTTCGGTGAGCTCCGCCTTGGAGTAGATGATCTCGCGCTCTTCCATGGCCGCCCAGAGGCGCTTGTTGCCCATGATGACGGTGTCGATGACGCGGTAGGCGTCGAACTCGAACTGGTCCTGGCGGAGCACGCCGAACTTGCGCGGACGCACCACGCTGCCCTTCTGGGGCTCGAGTTCGCCAGTCAGCAGCTTCATGAAGGTGGATTTGCCGGCCCCGTTGGGACCCGTCAGACCATATCGCTTCCCGGGCGTGAACGCCGTGGACACTTCATCGAACAGAACTTTTGCGCCGTAGCGCATGGACACACTGGATACAGAGATCATAGTTTTCTTCTTGGGTAGTGCTGGAACAGCCGGAGGGGGCGGGACGCACTCGGATAACTCAAGGATATCATGCAATCGCTTCCGCCCCGCTACGGGGGCTCGGCCGGAAACTTTCGCGGCTCTGCCGTGGTCTAATAGTGTGAGGAACGTTCCGAGCCCATGAGATTTCTGCATCGATCATTGTGCGTAGCGCTGCTGGCAGTGCTGTTTGCCGCGCCCGCCGTCTTTTCCCAGGCCAAAGCCCCGGCACCCATCCTTCCAGAGACATTCGCCGGATGGGAGCTGAGTGGCGCGCCGCAGTTCGGCAACGATCCGCAGAAGATCGACGCGGCCTCGGCGAACGTGCTGGTGGAAGATCATCTCACCGACTACGAAATCGCCAGCTACAAGCGCGACGACCGCACCATCACCATCAAGGCGGCGCGCTTTACCAATGCGGAGGGCGCCTACGCGGCGTTCACCTTCTATCGCCAGCCGCTGATGCGGGGCGAAGACATTGGCGAACTGGCGGCCTCGTTGAATGAGCGCATCCTGTTCTTCTCGTCCAACGTGCTGGTGGATGTGCATTTTGACCGGCTGACGGCGATGAGCGGGGCACAACTCCGCGAACTGGCGGCGCATTTGAACGCAGCCAAGGGCGCGGATGCCGAGCTGCCTCCGCTGCCCACGCATTTGCCGCGCAAAGAGCTGGTGCCTGAGAGCGCGCGCTACCTGATTGGCCCCGCGGCCTACTCGGCGCTCAACATCAGCGTCAGCCCCTCGCTGATCGATTTCAGCAAGGATCCCAGGGTGCTGTGGGCGCGAATCAATGGCGAGGCACCGGGTTCGGCGGAGATTCTGCTGGTGTCTTATCCCACGCACATCATCGCGATTGAGAAGCTCGCAGGCTTTGAGCAGCTTGCGCCGAGCGGAGCAGTGAGTATCGCGAAGCGTTCGGGACCGATTGTGGCGCTGGTGCGCGGAAACATCTCAAAGGGCGATGCCAATAAGATTCTTGCTCACGTGAACTACGACGCGAACATCAGCTGGAATGAAAACGCAGGGCAGGGCAAGCGCGACAATATCGGAGGATTGGTGGTCGCGGCGATCACCCTGGCGGCGATTTTCTTCCTGATTTCGGTGGGCGCCGGAGCTGTTTTTGGCTTCGGAAGGTTCCTCCTACCCCGCTTCCGGAGGCAAAAAGCAGGAGAAACACGCGACGACGGCAAAATGATTCGGCTCGATTTGGATTGAGGAAAAGTACCCGTAAGCTGGCTGCAAGTAAGAGGTTAGGCTCCGGAGAACGCTCAAAGTGACATTTTTTGTCATGTGCCAAAACTTGGGCCAAAAAGTTAAGTGATTGATTTCAAAGACATTTAATTCCGAGAATTCGCTTGACACCCTGTTTTAGAGGCTCATAGTATTTCTTCAGAAAGTTTTGACGGTCTAGCCTCCGTTGGAACTATTCTCCCTTGAAGAAAAGGTCGCCCAGTTGCCGGGCGGCCTTTTCGTTTGTGCGAGCTTCTCGTCGCAAGAAAATCGCACTGGCAAAAACCAGTGCGATGAAATGGAACTCGCAACTTCGGCTAAGGCTCAAACAGATTTGTGCAATGCCCAATCTGTGCTGGAGTCTCGGTCACGGTGCCGGCGTGAGGCACGCACTGGCTTGGTGGAAGCGTGGCATTGTGCTCGACGTGATCGACCAGCAGATCGAATGCCTGCTGCGCGTGCGGCTGGATGATCTCAAGCTGGGGGAAGACGGCGGCATAACCGTCGATGTGGTTTCCGTTCTGGATTTCATAGAGGCGATAGGGCGCGTGGTGCTCATGCTCGAGCACTCGTGACTCATACTGGCGCGCATTGCGGCGGATGGGCAGCAGGGCGTCCATGGTTCCGGCCACGGTGATGAGCGGCTTTCCGATTGCGCCGGTGGTTGCAATGCGGGCAAGGTTGAAGAAGACTGCGCCATGAGTGGCAAGGGCGCGCTGAAAGTACTGGTAGTTTGCCAATCCTGCGCCATAGGTGTCGTAGGTGGGATCCATGCGCTTCTGCCACTGGCACGCGGTTACCTCCCAGAAGGAGGTGTTGTAGAGTCCCCACAAGGAAGTGGTGCCCGTAGTGGTGGTCTCGGTGAGGTCGGGCGGGTATCCAGCGGCGACGATGTTTTTGGCTGCCTGGCTGTTGGGATCGTATCCCGCACTGACGTAGGAGGGGAAGTTGGCGAGCACGGGAGGAAGGTCGGTGAGCAGGTTGGGGCTGCGGGGATCGATGAAGGTGCCTTCCCAATCGACGCCACCGTCGAACAGTTCGGGTGCCTCCTCCAGCGCGCGCCGCACCTGGTAGCCTCCGTTGGATGTGCCGACCGCATAGGTGTGCCGCGCCTCGTGGTGGTAGTAGCGCTCCACCATGCGCTGCGCGAGAGCGGCGGTCCTGATCATGTACTGCGTCCACTGAGTGAAGGGCTTCTGGGGATCGTTGTCATAGAAATGAACGTAGGTGGCCGAAACCGGATTCAGGCGGCAGCCGAGGGGATCGGCGGAGGTGGTGAGGCGGAGATTCAAGACGCCCTTGTTCTGCGAGGCGTAGGCGTAGCCTTTTTGCAGCACGTAGTCACTCCAGGCGTAGTCGCCGTTGAACTCGCTGCGGGTTCCCGAGGCTCCGGCGACTACGAGGCTGCCATTCCAATTGGCAGGGAAGCGCAGCAGGAAGCGCGCCTCGTGCGTGGGGTCGTCCGCGTAGTAGCCCTCAACCTGGATTCCTGGGACGGCCTTTGTGATTGTGGTGGGATTCGTGGCCGGAGCGATCACGGAGCGGTCAGTGACCGGCGTGAATGCGAATGCGGGCCATTCGGCGAGGGCATTGTTGGGCAGGGTGGTGGGTCCGGTGGGTGGCGCCGTTGTGTTGTTGGTGGTCAGGTCCGGGCTGGCGAAGCAGACCACCTCCGTTGCCTTGTTTCCCAGTGCCTGCAGAATAGCCTGGCATCCGGTCGCCGCCTGTCCGGAAACCGAGCAGAGCAGCAGGACGAGCACAGCTCCCGTGTTGAACAGTCTTGCGCGCATTCGTTCCTCCTCGCATGTTGGATTGGGGCACTCTCGTGGAGAGAGCAGCAGCTTAAGATGCGTGGCGAACTGCGGCGGGCTGTGATCCTGGAGAGGAGAAGGCACGGAATCGAGAACACAATGAGGATTTAGATCGCGGCGGAGGGAGCAAGGGAGGCGGTTATGTTAGACTTACGCAGTGGCCAATTAAGGCTGAGTTGGGTGGTGATTTGGTTTGGCAGAAATTCGACTGCAAGAAGGCGAGTCCATTGAGAGCGCCCTGCGTCGCTTCAAGCGCAAAGTTCAGACAGAAGACATCATCAAGGAAGTCAAGCGTCATTCCTACTATCTGAAGCCGGGCGCCAAGCTGCGTGTGAAGCAGGCTCTGGCTCGCAAGCGGGCACAGAAGAAGATTCGTAAAGAGCCCAAAGACTAGTTGCAACCGGGGCCGCTGCCGCCAGGCAGCGGCCTTCGTATTTTGCCCGTACTCACCCTCAGGCGGGCAACAAGAAGCAGAAATACCTTAACCCCATCCTTGTTCTGTTCATCTCCAGTTCACGTGGCCATCACCGGAAGGTGCCAAGCCCTAGCTTGCTAGAAAGTGGAAGCAGGGTGCCAAGTCAGAGTACCTGCTCCAAGCACAAAGGTGCTTTTGTGTGTCCGTGGGATCGCAAAAAGTTGCGCGCGGGTGTCTCGAACGGAATTGATATTCATTTTCACTTAACTACCATATTTCTGGCCTTTCTGCGCACATCTTCCCCACGCTGAGCTGCCGGACTCGTACTCCTGCGGTTCCCAATCCAGCTCTGGTCCCAGGCTTGCACTGGTCAATTCGGAATAAGCCTGGTTTGGTGGCCAGGCTCTTTGTCGCCAGCAGTCCCCTTTTCTACTTAGTCTCTCCCTGCTTTTGTGAAAGCTCGCGTTCAGAAATTTGTCATGTTCAGGAGGCACTTGCATGGTTTCAAGGAAGCCGCACCAGTTCTGCTTCGCTTTGCTGATGTTCTGTATTGCTTCAGCAACGCTGAGCGCGCAGTCATTTCGGGTCCAGTGCCCAACTTACACAACCCTTCACCCGAATCCTGCGACCCTTCCGGCGGGGAGCACCCCGGCACCCGGCGGCGTCAAGTGCCAGCAGATCTCAGGCGGCGACGGCTTTGCGACGATGGCGGATGGCCATCAGATCTTCCTGTTTGGCTTTGGTCCGCTCTCGGGACTAGCCGACATCAAGAACGGTCTGCCGGGCACCGAGCCTGCCTCGATCTTCAACGCGGCCTTCACGGGCGATCCGACCGATGCGGTCAGCAACGGCGCGGTGGGCCTGCTGAACCCGGCGACCGGACTGGTCAACCCGGCAGACATCATGAACGCCGGTGTGATGAACGCGGAGAGCCCGGCGCCCACGATGTCGATTGATGAGGATGACGAGTTCTTTCTCACTCTCACCAACGTGGGCATGATCATGCGCCCGGATCTGTTTGAGCAGCACACGGTGCACTTCCACGGATATCCCAACGCCTCGTCGTTCTTTGATGGCGTGCCGGATGCGTCGGTGGCGATCAACATCGGCGGCAGCTTCACGTATTACTACACGGCTCCTGACGCGGGAACCTACTTCTGGCATTGCCACATTGCGCCGCCCGAGCACTTGCAGATGGGCATGGTGGGCCAGCTCTACGTTCGTCCCCGGCAGAACCGCGTGGCCACGGGCAGCAGCCTGTGGGCAGCAGCCCATGCCTCGAACATCGCACACGGCAGCTCGAATGGAATTGTCTGCTCCGATCTTCTGTGCACCGGCGAGACACCGCTTCCTTCGGCTGACCCCGGCGCGCTGCGTGCCGCTGCCTCCGTCAAGTACGCCTACAACGACGGCGATGGCTCCACGGCCTACGACTCCGAGTATCCGATCCAGTTGATGGGCTTCGACCCGAACTTCCACTTCGTCGGAACCACCTTCAACCCGGAAGGCTTTGCCGACATGAAGGACAAGTACTTCCTGCTCAGCGGCCGCGGCTATCCGGACACGGTCAACCCGAACTACATCACCACGGAGGCCGCCGACGGCGTCTCGCGCCCGTCGCAACCGGTGCGGAGCCTGATCACCATCGACAAAACAAACGGCGTGACCAAGAAAGCCCTGGTGCGAATCTCTGATCTGAGTGTGAGCGAGTTCTCGACGCTGGCGACAATTGGAATTCCCATGCAGGTGATCGCCATCAACGCGCGTCTGCTGCGCGACATGGCGGGAAAGAACATGTACTACAAGACGAACTCGGTCACGCTGGGCGGCGGCGAGTCGGTGGATGTTCTCCTCGACGCGACCAACGTTCCCACGGGCACCTACTTCCTCTACACCACCAATCTGGATCACCTGTCAAACGACGCCGAGAACTTCGGCGGCCAGATGACTGAAATCGTTGTCAAGTAGGAGAGCGACCATGAGCCACTTCGTCATGCAAATGCGCAACGCGCTACAGAGCTTACTCACGGTCGCCGTACTGGCGGTCGCACTGCTGCTTCCCGGGTGCGCTCGCGCCGCCGTTCCCGGGATCACCGGAGCCGCCTTCCAGCTTCAGGCGCACGCCGGATACATTACGCAGCCTGACGGCCAGACGATCTACACCTGGGGCTACGGCTGCGCCACGGGTTATACGCCGACGTTTGCACCCGCAGGATTCACCGGCACCTCGTGCCCTCCCATGCAGCTTCCGGGGCCGACCCTGATCGTCACCGAGGGCCAGGCCGTTTCGGTTGTGCTCTCCGACAATCTGCCAGCGCCTGCTGGAAACACCTCGATCATCTTTTCAGGACAGAAGGTAACGACAAGCGGAGGCGTGGCCGGAACCCTGACCCAGGAAGCGGCACCGGGAAACCCGGTGACCTACAGCTTCACGCCGTCGAGTCCCGGCACTTACGGCTACTACAGCGGAACACGTTCGGACCTGCAGATTGAGATGGGGCTTTACGGAGCTTTGATCGTTCTGCCCAAGACTCCGGCGACCTGTGCCAGCACGATCATCGGTTCGTCGTATTCGCTGGCGGTCTCGGCCTACAATCATCCGGCCACCTGCTATGACCGCGAGTACCTCTTCCAGTTCGCTGAGCTGAGCCTTGACGTTCACCGCGATGTGGAAGCGCAGGTACTGGCACAGCCTCCGGCGGCGACCATCACCGCCAAGATCGAGCCCTACCATCCCGAATACTTCCTGGTGAACGGCCGTTCCATGCCGGATGACATGGATGCTTCGTATGCTCCCGCGTATCCGGCACAGCCTTACAACGGCAATCCCCATATGCATCCCGGCGAACTTGTGCTGATGCGCGTGGTGGGGCAAGGGCGCTGGCAGCATCCCTTCCACTTCCACGGAAACCATGCCCGCGTGCTGGCCCGCGACGGCAACATGCTGCTGAGCTCGGCGGATAATACCAGCCTTGCAGGGCCGCTGCTGTTCACGATCCCCACGGTCTCCGGACAGAGCCTGGATGCGATCTTCACCTGGACGGGACAGGGCCTGAACTGGGATGTCTATGGCATCTCCGCCACGCAGGCGCACACGTGCAACGGGCGTACCGTTGCGCAAGGCCCCTCCGCCGGACTGGATCCGGTCACACACGAATACTGTCCCGATCACGGGAAGCCGATTCCCGTGACTCCGCCGGACAACAACATTGTTGCCAATGGCCTGTGGTACGGCGGCAGTCCCTATCTTGGAACTCCCAACGCGACCCAGTTGCCGCCAGGCACCACGCTGATCAATCCCTCTGGCAGCTATGCCTACATGTGGCACTCGCACAACGAACGCGAGATCACCACCAACGACATCTTTCCTGGCGGCATGATGATGATGCTTCTCATTGATGCGCCGTCCACAACGATTGACGAGAGACAGTAGCGATGCGGAGGCGGCGATTGATGAACCCAAGAGTTCTGAAACTGAAATCGGTTGTACTCGCACTATCCACCCTTCTCCTGCTTGCCGGGCTTGCGTTCGCGCAGACCACGGTAAATTTGACCGCGCAGCGCATGAGCACCACTTTGCCTGATGGCAAGACGGTCCCGATGTGGGGTTTCTGCACCACGGGGTCGTGCACCACGGCGTGGGCTCCTGGGCCGACGATTGTTGTGCCCGCCAGCAGCAGCTCGCTCACCGTTCACCTTACGAACCATCTGCCCACGCCGACGTCGTTTGTCATTCTTGGGCAGATCGGCGGCTCGCTCGGACAGCCTGTGAAGGTGCCAAGTCCCGCGCACGCCACTCAGACCCAGACCACATGGCCCGCGAACACCGCAGCCAGCTTCACGCCTCCGGCCCAGTCTTCGCGCGCAGAGTCTTTTGCTCCGGAAGCGGCTGCCGGGAGCGGGACCCAGACCTATACATGGAGCTCGCTGAACCCCGGCACCTACCTGTATGAGACCGGCACCAATCCCTCCATACAGGAGCCGATGGGACTCTACGGCGTCCTCGTTGTCACCACGGCTCCGGTCTCGCCCGCCGCTGGCCAGGCTTATCCGGGAGCCACTGTCCCCGGGCTCACCAATGTTCCCTATGACTCGGACGCGGTGGTGCTGCTGAGCGAATTCGACGCCAAGCAGAACGCCGCGGTGGATGCGCTGGCGGCTGCCGCCGGTGCAGGCACCATCAACACCGCTTCGTATCCCCCGGCGGTTAACTATGCGCCCACGTATTTCCTCATCAACGGCAAGTCGTTCGATGCGACGAATCCGACGCTGCTCTCGCCGGTGGGAACCGCAGCCACCTCTGGCAACGTTGTTCTGCGCTTTGCCAATGCGGGCCTCAAGACGCATATTCCGTCGGTAGTAGGACAGCAGCTTACGCTGATCGCCGAAGACGGCAACGTCGCTCCCGGCAATGCGAAGATCCAGAGCGAAGTCCTGCTGCCCGCCGGCAAGACCTTTGACGTGCTGATCCATCCGGCAGCCACCGCAGGCGTCTATGCGACGGCCACGTACAAGGTGTTTGACCGCGGGCTCTTCCTGTCCACCAACAACCAGGCAAACGGCGGCTTACAGGCGTTCCTACCGGTTGCGGGAGCAACGAATGCAGGCGTCGCGGCGCAGGCTGTGGCGGATCCCTACACCGTCCCGGTCAACGTCAAGACCTTCAGCGACAACGTGCTGACCAACGACATTGGCATTCACAGCGCCGCCATCAAGACGGCTCCGGCGCACGGTACCGTGGTTCTCAATCTCGACGGTTCCTTCACCTACACCTCTTCGTCGGCAACCATCGTTGCGGATGCGTTTGCTTATTGCGGAAACGGCGGCACCACGCTTTGCGCCAACGTCACGCTCTCGCCCATCGCGCGGGGCGCGGCGCCAGTTGCAAATGGTGACAGTTACACCAGCAAGGTCTCAACGCTGCTCAAGGTTGCCAAGCCGGGCGTGCTGCTCAATGACACCGACCCCACGGGGTACGTCTTGCAGGCGAAGCCCGATCCGGCTCACCCGCTGCCCGCATGGGTCTCGCTGAACACGGATGGCTCATTCACGGCCACGGCGGCTGCGCCTGGAACATACAGCTTCAACTACCTTGCGGTGAACTCGCAGGGAACGGCCAGCAGCACTGCCGTTGTTTCGGTGACCTTCCCCACCCCGAGCGGACTGGTGTTGACCGTTAAGGATGCGCTCAACCAGACGCAGAAGATCACCGACTACCGCTGGATCATTGAACAGGACATGACCTACAAGAATGGTCTGACCTACAACAATGGTCCTGCAATCGCCAACACGCTGGGCGTCAACTTTCACAAGAGCTACATGCCCGTGGTCGCCACCGGTTGCACCGGTCCCATCAGTTGCGGAGCCGGCCAGTCTTACATCGATGCGGGTGGAGTGGAGAGAATCGCTCCGCTGCAGACGCAGACCACCGTTGCGCAGGTGGCGCTCGATCCCACGCTCCACTACTTTGTCTCGATCCTCCCCGGGGATGCGGCCAACCCGTTTGTGCTGGCGCAGGGAGCACCCTGCACCACTGCCAACGCTGCACTCTGCGGACACACCATCGGCGCTTCGCCGATTGGCGCGGCTGAGATTGCGGCCAAGGCTGTAACCGTGCTGGTGGAACCGAATCCGCTCCCCACCGCGCAACTCAGCATCTTCATCTTTGAAGACAACAATCCCACCAACGGCGATATCGACGGCACGGAAGAGAGCCAGGGCCTCGGTGGATTCAACATCATCATTAATGACGTGGGCGGCCGCACCGGCGATCCCATTGGCCAGATGACCTATGACACCTTCAACATGCCGCTGACCAACGCGCTGATTGGCATGCCCGGATGCCCCGCGCCTCCGGCCAACATTGCCAACTCGCAGGGCAGCACCTCGCAGGGCATGATCATCACCTGTCCCAACGACCCGGTCACCGGGCCTGGGCATCCTTCAGCCGCCTATTCACTGGCCGGCCAGGCACTGGTGAAGAACCTGATGCCTGGGCGCTTTGATGTGATTGCACACCCGAGCGCGGAACGCGAGGGCAAGGGAGAAACCTGGATCCAGGTTTCCACCCTGGAGGGCACGCCCGGACAGGACGCTTTCGCCAAGGCAGGTGAACCGGCGTACTTCCAGGAGTTCGGACCTCCGGGCTTCCACACCTTCATTGGATTTGTGAACCCGGCGCACCTCAATGCGGCAAACACAAATCCGGGCACCAACACCATCACCGGAACCGTGGTCAACGAGCACATGTCGCGCCCGTCGGCTGAGACCAACTACGCGGGCTCGCATGCGCCTCTCTCGGCAACCCTCTGTTATGTGGGCTTGAACTCGCAGAGCGGCAACGGCCCGAACATTGCGTTCTCGCAGTGCGATGCCAACGGCAATTTCACTCTCACCAAGGTCCCAGACGGTTCCTACAACGTCGTCATCTGGGATCAGTGGCTGGACCAGATCATCGACTACCAAAGCGTTACCGTGCCCGATCCCGTGACCGCGGCCAAGTCCGTGAACATGGGAAACATCATGGAGTTCAGTTGGTTCACCCGCGTCGAGACCAATACCTTCCTCGACCTGGATGGAACCCACAAGCCTTCGGCCAATAATCCCGGCATTGGCCAGGTTCCGTTCTTCATCCGCTTCCGCGACGGCAGCATCTCCAATGTCCTCAAGACGGATTCCGACGGCACGGCTACGTTCAACGAGCTGTTCCCGCTCTTCAACTGGTACGTTGCTGAGTCCGACACAACCCGCTACAAGGGAAGTGGTGTCCACGTTGTTGTGGATGGCGGCGGCGCACCCGATGCAACCGGCCCATTTGCGGGCGTGCTTGACTCCAAGTACCCGCCCTATGACGCCAACGGCCACGGCACCGGTCCGCTCACCGAGCGCATCGACCCCGGCACCGTTCTCCAGGAAGGTGTACAGGGCTTCATCAGCCAGACGGAAATCCTGGACTGGGGCAAGGTTCCCTACGCTGTGGGGCAGAATGGCGGCATCAACGGGATGGTCGTCTATGCATCGACCCGCCCGTTCGATGATCCTGCGCTTATCTTCCAGAACATCTGGGCGCCGGCAATTCCGCGTGTGGTCGTCAATCTCTACCAGGAGACGACGGCCGCCGATAACAGCCAGTTGCTCAAACTCGTCAACACCACTACTACACAGAGCTGGGACGATTGGGTCTCCAGCGGCAGAATGTCATGCCCAGGTCAGGACCCGGCTGATCCCTTTGTTGCGCAGACGCTCGGCTCCGGCAACCTCACCCGCTGTTATGACGGCTTCCATAACTGGAACCAGGTGCAGCCCGCGGTTTACGATGGCCGCTACTACTTCACCACTCTTGCAGATGGCGTAACGCCGCTGCCCGCAGGCAAGTACGTTGTCGAAGTGATTCCGCCCAGCGGCTACGAGCTGGTAAAAGAAGAAGACAAGAACATTCTGATCGGCGATGCCTGGGTTGCTCCAGTTACCCAGCAGTTCGGCGGCCTTAGCAACATCTTCATCTTGCCGGATCAGGCCACCATCGGCGCGTACAACAACAATCCCAACAATCCCAACAATCCCACCACGGATATGGGACACCCAAGCGCGAATCTTCAGTTCCCTCCGTGTGTCGGCGACGTCCGCCGCGTGCCGGATTACATCAGCCTCTTCCCCGGCTCTGGACAGGTAGCGCCCTTTGCCGGTGCTGATCGTGCATTGTGCGATCGCAAGGAAGTGACCCTTGGCGACCAGATGCAGGCGAATGCGGATTTCTTCCTCTTCACGTCTGCGCCTATCGCCAGCCACTTCACGGGCATGATCCTCAACGATGCATCGCCTGAGTTCAACACGGTCTCGCCGGATTATGGCGAGAAGGCGTCGGTGCCCTTCGTGCCGGTCTCCATCCGCGATTTCAACGGAATCGAAATTCAGCGCACGTATTCTGACCAGTGGGGCATGTTCAACGGCATGACTCCGTCCACCTGGCAGGTTAACGTGCCCAACCCGGCGGGATACGCGCCCAACATGCTCATCACCTGCATGAACGATCCCGGTCCGATTCTTGATCCCGCAGGCTCGGGCAAAATGATCACGGATCCGCAGTTTAATCCGATGTTCAGTGACTTTTGCTACACCAACCCGTTCATGCCTGGCTTGACCGACTACCTGGACACGCCGGTTCTGCCGCTGGCCGCATTCGCCTCCGGTTACACCCAGACCGACTGCTCGTATCCGGACACCACGCCCGGCATCCTGCGCGTGGATAGCTCCGCCGGCTTCGGTCCTTACCTGACCACCGCCGGAGGCACGCTCACCATCACCGCCATTGGAGACCAGGTAGTGCCCAACCCGGCCTACGCGGGACCCAGTGCGACGGCAGCGCCTTTCAACCTGAAGACCATCACCCGCCATTACGGCTTCGGCTCCATCCGTGGCTCCGGAACCGTGACCCTCGGCGGCGTGCCGCTCACTGTCAGCAGCTGGACCGACACATCGATCATCGCCACCGTCCCGGCCAACGCCGCCGGAGGCGAATTGATCATCACCGCCGGAAACGGCAAGTCCACTGTCGATGCCGTGACCGTCACCGTCGAGAACAAGACTCCCACCCGTGTGCAGGGCGCTGCGGGCCAGACCATTCAAGCAGCGATGGATGCCGCAACTCCTGGCGACCTCATCCTGGTGGATGCAGGCACCTACAACGAACTGCTCATCATGTGGAAGCCGGTTCGTCTCCAGGGCGTGGGCGCGAGCTCGGTGCTCATCAATGCAGCCAAGTACCCAACCACCAAGCTCGCCATCTGGCGTCCGCGCATCAATCAGCTCTTCGCCATTGATGCCAATGGAAACCAGACCGGTACGGCCCAGGTAGATCCGCTTCCCGGACAGGAAATCACCGGCGGCGTCATTATCCTTGAGCCCTCTGTACTCGGTACCGAAGAAGGCGCGGGCATCACTGTTCTCGCCAAGAATCTTCCGGCCGGGCAGTGCACCGGAGGCGCAGCCAGCACCATCGGCTCGCCCATCACGGCCAGCAACTTCCTCTGCGCGGCATCCCGCATTGACGGTCTCAGCGTCACCGGCGGCGATGCAGGCGGCGGCATCTACGTCAACGGCTGGGCGCACAACCTGGTCATCGCCAACAACCGCGTCTTCGGAAACGCAGGCGGCTTCAACGGTGGCGTGCGCATCGGCGTCCCCTACCTGGAAGCTCCCGCGCTCAATGCTCAGGGCCTGTTCGGCTTTGACCAGAACGTCTCCATCCACCACAACGCCATCACCAAGAACGGCATGGTGGAAGCCAACGCCGGCGCGGCGGGCGCGGGCGGCGGACTCTCGCTCTGCTCCGGCACGGACAACTACCGGGTCAACTACAACTTCATCTGCGGAAACTACTCCATGGGTGATGGTGGTGGCATCGGCCACATCGGCATGAGCGAAGGCGGCATCATCGCCAACAACCAGGTGCTCTTCAACCAGAGCTTCATCCAGGGCGGAACGGTTCACGGCGGCGGCATCGTTGTGGAAGGCGAGCCGCCCGCGGTCGGAGCCCTCACCCTGGGCGCTGGCGACGTGACCATTGATTCCAACCTCATCCAGGGCAACTTCGCCGAGGCTGGACACGGCGGCGGAATCCGCCTTCAGGATGTCAACGGTGCGGATGCCGCGCGCGGCAGCCTCTACACCGTCAACGTCACCAACAACATCATCATCAACAACGCTGCCGGATGGGCTGGCGGCGGAATTGCCCTGCGCGACACCGTGCACAGCAACATCATCAACAACACCATTGCGGACAATGACAGCTCCAGCATCGTTGGCCCGCTCTTTGGCAACCCCATCACGCCCAGCACCACCAAGCCCAATCCTGCGGGCATCAGCACGGAGGCAACCAGCCCTGCACTGCTCGCAGCCCTGTCGCCCACGGTGAGAGTCGCACAGGCGATTTCCAATCCCGTGCTCAACAACAACATCCTCTGGCAGAACCGTTCCTTCTTCTTCGACATCTCCACCGGAGCTGCCAGGATCTGCCCCTCGAACGGTGGAACCACCTGCACCCCGCTGCCTGCACAGAGCACCGTGGGCCAGTGCGTTGCCGGAGCCAAGTACTGGGATCTCGGAGTGGTTGGCGATGCCAGCGTCGCTCCCGGCGCCCGCAAGCTGAATCCCACCAACTCGATTCTCACCAGCGCCACCGGATACACCGGCACTGGCAACCTCACCTCGGATCCCAATCTGACCGCCTCCTACTGCAACGGCGGCCCCGGCTTCGGAGGATCGAATCAACTGGTCGCAGTTGCCACCCTCGATGAAGGCGGCAACTTTGTGGACATGCTCTACGGTCCGCTGTCGGTCTCAAACCCGACCGTTGTGACCGCACCCAACACCGCGCGCGCTCCGCTTGCAGATGCACATCTGCTCGCCGGATCGCCCGCCATTGACACGGGCAGCACCAATGCTCCGACTCACGACTTCTTCGGCAACATTCGGCCGGAGGGCGCGGGATTTGACATCGGTGCGAATGAGTTCATCGCCGCCAACGTTCCGCGAGCCGGCCTGTCGCCTGCAAGCATCGCGTTCGGCAATGTTGCCATCGGCTTCCCGGCCACCAGTACCGTTACGCTTTCCAACACCGGAACCGCGACTCTCACCGGCATCACTCTTGCCTTCACCGGACCGTATGCGCGGCCCGCCGCCGGAGGCACTTGCGCAACCACGCTTGCCGCCGGAGCGACCTGCACCATCCTCGTGCAGTACTCCCCAACCTTAGCCGGTGCCAGCCCCGGGACGCTTACCGTCACCGATAACGATCCAACATTGCAGCGTGTCACCTTCACCGGCACCGGAGTTGTGGCCGTACAGTCCGCCACTCTCGTCGCCGTCACCAATGCAAACTTTGGAACCGTCACCCGCGGTGCGGGGATCCTCGGACAGCAGGCGCGCGTCTTCACGCTCACTAGCACCGGGACCATCCCTCTCACCGGCGTCGCGGCCTCCATCACCGGGCCGTCCACTGATTACTCGATCTTTGCCAATACCTGCACCGCGACCGTTGCTCCTGGGGCGTCCTGCTTCATCAGCGTTCGCTTCGCGGCCAAGCTGACCGACGCAGCCAACTCAACCCAGAACGCAACTCTTCGGGTTGTAGATGGCGCTGCCACCAGTCCGCAAACCATCGCGCTCACCGGAACGGCGAGGTAGGAATGCATCGAGCCTCACACCACCGCCACACGAACCTGCTGCTCGCGAGCTTGCTCGCGGGCAGCATCTTCACTTCCATCGGATTTGCGCAGGCGCAGCCGTCGTCGGCTCCGCCTGCTGAATCTCAATCCGCGCGTCCCGTGCCGCCTCCCTCGGGCAACTGGCATGCGCGAGAAGGCAGTCTTTACCGGCGCAACTGGGGAGTCGATATCATCGGCGTCCGCCGCGCCTCCGCCGGAGAGATGCTGGTTTTCCGCTATCGCATTCTCGATGTCGCCAAGGCCCAGCCTCTCAATGACAAGCGCAAGCCCGCCTATCTGATCGACGAAAAAACGGGCACCAAAATCTCGGTTCCGCAGATGGAAAAAGTTGGCCTGCTGCGAACTACCACCGCTCCCAAGCTCAACCGTGATTACTGGATGGTCTTTCCCAATCCCGGCAATCTCGTGCAGACCGGCAGCCGTGTCAGCGTCGTCATCGGCGACTTTCGCGTCGATGGTCTTGTTGTGGATAGCAGATAACCGGATACAAAGGAGATGATTTCCATGTTTAAGCAAATGCTCAAAGCCTGCGCGCTGTTTCTCTTCGTTCTGCCCGTCTCCATGCTCGCTGCTGACGCAACCTCTGCCCCGCATCTCACCGCCGGCCAGATCGTCGAGCGCAATGTCTCGGCGCGTGGAGGCCTCAGCACCTGGCGCTCCGTCCGCAACATGACCATGTACGGAACCATGGATGCCGGAAAAGGAGTGGAACTGCCGTTCACCCTGGAAATGATGCGTCCGCGCAAGACCCGTCTGGAAATCAAGTTCGACGGCAAGACCGCCATCCAGGTGTATGACGGCGACAACGGATGGAAGCAGCGCCCCTTCCTCGGACACAGTGATGCCGAACCGTTCACTCCGGAAGAGAAGCGCCTCGCTTCCATGCAGACCGATCTCGACGGACCGCTCATCGACTATGCCGCCAAAGGCACAAAGGTGGAGATCGAAGGAATGGAGAAAGTCGAGGACCGCGACGCGTTCAAGCTCAAAGTCACCCTGAAGAACGAGCAGGTCCGCCACGTATGGGTCGATGCCCAGACCTTCCTTGAAGTGAAGATCGATGGCAGCCGGCGCCTTGATGGCAGAATGCACCTCGTCGAAACTTACTTCCGTGATTACAAGTCCACCAATGGGTTGACCCTTCCTTACCTTATGGAGACCCGCGTGGAAGGCGTCAAGGGAAGCGAGAAAATCACCGTCGAGTCCTTCGCTGTGAATCGGGACTTATCCGCCGCAGCCTTCTCAAAGCCGCAGTAATATTTCTGCCACCTGCTGTCACTTTGGGCAAAGTTCCTCATCTAAAGAAAGAGGTGCGGTTCAGGCTTTCTGGAGGCGGTTGTGAAGAAACTGATGTACGCTGTCGTTCTTGTTGCCGTGATGTTCGCCGCGTATTTCGCGGGTGGGCACGAGATGCGTGGAACCACCTCCGCTGCCGGTCCACGTCGAGTTCTTTATTACGTGGACCCCATGCACCCCGCCTACAAATCGGACAAGCCCGGTATCGCTCCTGATTGTGGCATGCAGCTTGAACCCGTTTACGCGGATGGTTCAGGCGCAGGCGCTACCGGCACCGATGCGTCCATGCCCGCCGGCACCGTCAATATCGACTCCAGCCGGCAGCAGCTTGCCGGCGTTCGCACCGCCGCCGCAGAGAGAGTCTCCGGCACGCGCACGGTTCGAATCCTTGGCAAGGTCGCCGCCGATGATCGTCTCGTCTATCGCATCAATGCCGGAGTGGAGGGATGGATTCGCGCCACCTACGATGCCTCCGTCGGCAGCCACGTAAAGAAAGACGAAAAGCTCGCTACGTATTACTCGCCGGACTTCGTTGCCCAGATCAACGGCTACCTGGTCGCCACGGACCGTCTCACCGTCTCCGTTAAGGAATCCGGACGCGGTGTGGAAGCGGCCGCCGCCCGACTCCGTAATCTCGGCATGAGCGATCTTCAGATCAAGGAACTCGGTGAGACCCGCCAGTTACCGGAGAACATCTACCTCGTCTCTCCTGCCGACGGCTTCATCGTCGCCCGCAATCTCTCTCCCGGGCTTCGCTTCGAACGCGGCGCTGAGTTCTATCGCATCGCAGATCTCAGCCACGTGTGGATCATGGCCGACGTCTTCGAGAACGAGGCGCGCTACTATCGCCCCGGCATGGTTGCCACCATCACCGCCCCGCAACTGGGTAAAACCGTGCGCGCCCGCGTCAGTGAGGTTCTTCCCCAGTTTGATCCCGCTACCCGCACGCTCAAGGTTCGTCTGGAAGCAGAGAATCCCGGCTTTGCCTTGCGGCCTGACATGTTTGTGGATGTCGATCTCCCGGTGAATCTTCCCTCCGGGGTCAGCATCCCCGTCGATGCGCTCATCGACTCCGGACGCACCCGCCGTGTCTTCGTCGATCGCGGCAACGGATACTTTGAGCCGCGCCAGGTTGAGACCGGAGTGCGCTTTGAAGATCGCGTAGTGATTGCGCGCGGCCTCAAGGAAGGCGAACGCGTTGTTGTCTCCGGAACTTTCCTCGTCGATTCTGAGAGCCGCCTGAAAACCGTCGCCGCCGGAATGCGCCCGCAGCCTGAGCCGGCCGCTGCCCCATCCGGCGATGCCCCCGCGCATGAAATGCCCATGATGAAGCAGGCCAACATGCCGGTGGGCTCAACCGTCGATCACAAGTGCGGCATGAAGATTGATTCCGCAAAGTCCATCGCCGAGGGCAACACCCTCGACTATCGCGGCACCACGTACTACTTCTGTTCACGGTCGTGTAAAGATGCATTTTCCAAGCAGCCGGAGCACTATCTCGGCAGCCAGGCAGGTGCGCAGTGAACCATCGGTCGGAGCCGCGTATTGAGCGGGGATCCGTCACTTTCGTGGGGATGCGCTGATCGCATGTATCCGCATTCGGGAGTCATGGATTCATTCAGTTTTCCACCGTACAACCAGAGTGCCCGAAATCTGGCTCATATTTCAAAGCGGTAGTGTTAAGTATTCCTTCGGCCCAGGTCGCGAACGTCACCACCACTTCCATGCCGCAGGTCGCTGCGGCGCAGTCTTAGGCGAGGTCCCTGATGCGCAGCATCGTGAAATCCGGCTTCTTGTTGCTCTGTCTTTGTGCCGTGGTCGTGCCCGCAGTCGCCGGGCACGATAGCCTTCGCCCAAAGCCTGAGAGGCTCTCCGTCAAATCGCGGATCGTCGCCCGCGTCCCGCTGGAGACGCTCACCTCCGTCGGTCTTAATGAGCAGTCGTATGTCTTTGAACTCGACGGCATCAAGAACGTCGCGCCTCGACTCGTGAAAGTCTCCTACCGCTTTCACCTGCGCGAACCGCAACTGCCCTCCTCGTTTCTTGACTACGATCTCGTCCACCACTTCAACGTCACCCGTGATGACAGCTGTGACGAAACCTGGGGTGCGCTGACTACGCGCTATCTTTTTGATCGCAACGGAAACTTCCGCGGAAGCCAGAGCGCGCTTGTCTATGTCAGCAATGCGCCCGCTCCGCAGATGGACCGTCAGGACATCCTTCCCTGTTACGTCGTAACTCCGCGCGATTATCAATCGACGGAGAAACGCCATGTTGAAAAGCAGCCGGCAGATAAGCAGCCGGCAAGCAAACTCGCATCCGCAAAATAGCCTGGCCTGCGCTCCACGGAGCAGGCATGAATGTTGAGCCCGAGGGGCAACACCAGAATGTCAGTTTTATCAGTTTCAAAGGATGGTTGGATGAGCCGGAGATTTCAGATTTGTCTGTTGCTGGTCTGCACTCTCATCATTGCGGCCGTACCCGCAATTGCCGGCAAGGCATCTTCACTCGACTCCAAGGGCCGTGACGCGGAAGCGCGCCAGGACTACGAGGCCGCCTATGCCTATTACGCCGAAGCTTATCAGCTCAATCCCAAGAATCTCGAGTATCGCGCCGCCAGCACCCGCATGCGTGTTCTTGCCGCCAGTCAACATGTGCATCGCGGTCACGCGCTTCGTGAAGAGGGCAAACTGGAAGAGGCCCTCACCGAATTCCGCAAGGCTGCCGCCATCGATCCCGCCAGCTTCATCGCCGAGCAGGACATTCGCCGCACCGTTGTCATGATGGATGCCGTTAAGGCAAAGGCCGCGCAACCCGCGCGCACCACCGAGCCCACGGAACTGCAGAAGCGCCTCGAGACCGCAATCGCGCCACCCGAACTCACCCCCATCTCCAGCGCTCTCATCTCCATCAAGCTCACCGGAGACACCAAGACCATCTATCAGACCGTCGGACGCCTGGCCGGAATCAATGTCGTCTTCGACCCCGATTACAGCTCCCGTCCCATTACCGTCGATCTCGTTGCCGTTACCCTCAATCAGGCGCTGGAGATCATCGGCTACCAGTCCAAAACCTTCTGGCGCGCTCTCACCCCCAACACCATCCTCATCTCGGTGGACTCGCCAGCCAAGCGCAAGGACTCCGAGTCCAACATCCTGATGACCTACTACCTCACCAATCTTGCGTTGGCCTCTGACCTGCAAGATGTCATCAACACTCTGCGCACTACGCTTGAACTCACTAAGATCACCGCCGTTCCCAGTCTCAATGCCATCATCGTGCGCGGCACGCCAGACCAGGTTGCCATCGCCGGGAAGATCATTGATGACATGGACAAGGCCCGTCCCGAAGTCGTCATCGAAGTTGCCGTCATGCAGGTCACGCGTGACCGCCTTCACAATCTCGGAACCACCCTGCCGACCAGCGCCACCATTGCCATGACCACCGGAGGCACCACTGCGGGCGCGGCCACTCTCAGTTCGCTCACCAAGCTGAACTCTTCCAACTTCACCGTCACCCTCCCCCAGGCCACCGTCACCGCGCTCTTCAGTGACAGCCAGAGCAAGCTCCTCCAGAACCCGCAGATCCGCGCCTCTGACGGCCAGAAGGCGACGATGAAGATCGGTGAGCGTGTTCCCATCGCCACCGGCGTCTCCAGTTCCACCCTCACTTCATCGGCGCTCACCCAGACCCAGTTCCAGTACATCGATGTCGGCGTCAACATTGAAATCACGCCTCACGTCCACGCCAACAATGACATCACCCTCAAGGTCACGCTGGATATCTCTGCCGTGGATTCCGAGCAGAGCGTTGGCGGCGTCACCCAGCCCGTCATCGGACAGCGCAAGATCGAGCACGAGATTCGCCTCAAGGAAGGCGAGGTCAACGTCGTCGCCGGAATGCTCGAAGACTCCAACTCTGACAGCTCCAGCGGCTACCCGCTGCTCTCCCAGATTCCGATCCTCCGTTACCTCTTCAGCTCCCGCAACACGGATAAGCGGCAGAACGAAGTAGTCTTCGTCCTCACCCCGCACCTTGTCCGCGCCTCTGAGTACTCCGCCGGAACCAAGCCCATTGACATTGGCACCGGCAGCACCGTCTCGCTTCGTCACGCGGCTCCCACGGCGGCCAAGCCTGTTGTCGTTCCGCCGCCCAATGCACCAGACTCTGCGCCCGCGCCCCAGGTTCCGCCCTCTGCCGCCGCACCTGCTCCGCGCACCCAGCCCGCGCCCAGGCTCAGTGGCATGTCCACCCCGCCTGTGTCTTATCAGCCCGCAGGGCCCGGCACCGTGCTGGAGCCCGGCGGCGAGACTGCCGTCGGCATCCATCGCGGCCAGCCTGAAGATGAATCGCAACCGTTCACCTGCGGCTCCTCCTTCGATTCCGCGCACGCCCCGCCCGGATTCGTCAGGATGGCTTCGCCTCCGTTTACAACTGTGAGTTCCTAGGGCCTTGGGAGTTTCGATTATGTACCGTCTGATCCGTGGCATCGTGATCTTCGCAGCGCTCGCACCCCTGGGCGCGGCAGCGGCTCTTCCTGACGTCAACCCACACAAGTCCGCCGCGCACCGCCACAAGCCCGTGCTCGCGCCAACGGCTCCCGCAGAGCCTGAGTCCATGGTCGTGCTGCCCGCTCCGCTCACCCCGCTCACTCCGCAGGAGATGCCGGCCCAGCCGCCCGCGGTCTCCTACCTCAACGGCATCCTCACCGTGGACTCCCAGAACTCCACCGTCACAGACATTCTCATTGCGATCCGCCGCATCACCGGCGCTGAGTTTGAGCCCATGCCCAAAATTACTGAGCGCGCTGCCGTTCACGTCTCCGGCTCCGCTGCCGAGGTGGTCTCCAGCCTCCTGCGCGGTTCTGATTTCGGTTATATCCTCATCGCCTCTCCTGACGATCCCAATATCCTCCAGCGTGTCTTTCTCACGCCCACCGAAGCTGCAATCGCCCGCAACAAGTCTGCCGCCGCAGCCCGTCCCGTCCCCGCCCAGCTTCCGCCGCAGCTTCAGCCTGAGCCCGCCGCTGAAACCGAATCCTCCGCTCCCCTCACCGAGCCCCAAACCGTGGCTGCACGCGAACCCGAGGAGGCTCCCGCCGTCACCCAGCCTGCCATCGTCCTCCCCGATCCTGTGCAGATTGCCGAGCGTGTAAACCAGCAGAACCGCGATCCCAACGCCACCCCGGTCAATCCCGCCGGACAATACATGCAGGAGCTTTACAAGCTTCGCCTCCAGCAGAATTCGCCGTCGAACACCGCTGCCGGTGCCGCGCCTGCGGCCGCCCCGCAGTAGCTGCCGGGCGCAGCCGCCCTTGTCGCAGCATAATATTCGCGCCGTGCTCGTTGAAATGCGCCAGATTCGCACCTTTCCTGCACTTTTTTCGTCGCCGCGACCCTCCCTTCTCCCTTTCGCGGATGCCGATATCTCCCGCATCTGGCATGATGGTGTTGCAACATTTGTGCCAGGACGAGTCGCAGAATGATGGAATTCCATATCTCCCGGGGCGCGCGCAACCGCTACCAGTTCGCCGACACCCTCTTTTCTTTCACCGGCAACGTGATTTTCGCCAACGTGTCGGCCAGCCGCGTCTTCGCCCATCGCATGAACCTGGTTCGCGACGTCAAGAACCATCCTGAGCGCGTCGTCAACGCCGGTGCCCTCTACGTCATGGGACTCATTGACGAAGCCAGCCACGCCCTCATGGCCCGCTACCGCCAGCAGCTTGACCCCAACGTCATGCTCGATGCGCTCTCCTTCTTCTCCGAGCAGGTCGGCCCCCAGGCGCTCGACGCCATGCTGCTCACCTTCGTCGAGCAGTTCCCCGGAACCAGCGTCTATCGTGGCGATCAGACCGCCAGGGAGTGGCTCGCCGGAACCACCGATGGCACTCCCCATCGCGCCGCTGCCATTGAAGAAATGATGTTGCTCTGGATGGCCAACCGCAACGTCGCCTTCCGGCCCTTCGAGGAACTTTTCGAGGACAAGGCGCTCGCCGAAAAAACCGCCTACCGCCGCGTCACCGAGCAGCTTCCCGCTTATTTCTCTACCCGTCCGCTCATCCCCATGGAGGGCGCAGCCCCGGTCAATCTCTTCGATCTTCTCCGCGCCCCTGCGGTCTCTGCTCCCGGCTCGCTCAGCGAGCAGCTCTCCGTCATCCGTTCCAAGTGGAAGTCCCTGCTCGGCGCAAGCCTTGAGCGCTTCCTCCTCATCGCCGGAGACATCCTTCACGAAGAAGAACTCGCCATCTGGATGCGCTTCAATCCGCCCAACGCAGAATCGGAAGCTGCCGCCCGCGCTGCCGCCGCCCAGGCTGCCGAAGAGGCAGCCCGCCGACGCCGCGAAGCCGGAACCCAGCAGTGGCCCGGCGTTACCAGCCACTCCGAGGTCCCCGTCTTCGGCGACCCCGCGAACGAGTACGAAAAATTCAGCGCCGACGTTGCCTGGATGCCCACCACCGTCCTCATCGCCAAGAGCACCTACGTCTGGCTCGCGCAGCTCTCCCGCAAATACAGCCGCGACATCAGCCGCCTCGATCAGATTCCAGACACCGACCTCGACGATCTTGCCCGCCGCGGTCTCAACTCTCTCTGGCTCATCGGAATCTGGGAGCGCAGCCGCGCCTCCAGGACCATCAAGCAGCTCTGCGGCAACCAGGAGGCGGTTGCCTCCGCTTATTCGCTCTACGATTACCGCATCGCCGACGATCTCGGTGGCGAGGCTGCCTACATCACCCTGCGTGACCGCTGCTACCACCGCGGAATCCGCCTCGCCAGTGACATGGTGCCCAATCACATGGGCATCGACTCCCCCTGGGTGGTCGAGCATCCAGACTGGTTCATCTCCCGCACCGATCTTCCATACCCGGCCTACAACTTTGACGGCCCCGACCTCTCTCCCGACCCCCGCGTCGAGATCAAGATCGAGAAGCACTATTACGAGCAGACCGACGCCGCCGTCGTCTTCCAGCGCCGTGACCGCCAGAGCGGCGAGACCCGTTACATCTATCACGGTAACGACGGCACCAGCTTTCCCTGGAATGACACCGCCCAGCTCGACTACCTGAACCCTGCCGTCCGCGAGCAGGTCATCCAGACCATCCTCCACGTCGCGCGTCTGTTCCCCGTTATCCGCTTTGACGCGGCCATGACCCTGGCCAAGCGCCATTTCCAGCGCCTCTGGTTCCCCAACCCCGGCAGCAGCGGAGCCATTCCCTCCCGCGCCGAGTACGCCATGAGCACCGCCGAGTTCAACCGCATCATGCCCGAGGAGTTCTGGCGCGAGGTTGTGGACCGGGTTGCCGCCGAAGTCCCCGGCACCCTGCTCCTCGCCGAAGCTTTCTGGCTCATGGAGGGCTACTTCGTCCGCACCCTTGGCATGCATCGCGTGTATAACAGCGCTTTCATGAACATGATGCGCGACGAGGAAAACGAGAAATACCGCTCCGTCATCAAGAACACCCTTGAGTTCGATCCCGACATCATGAAGCGCTACGTCAACTTCATGAGCAATCCTGACGAGCGCACTGCCATCGACCAGTTCGGCAAGGGAGACAAGTGCTTCGGCGTCGCCGCACTCATGGCCACCCTCCCCGGTCTGCCCATGTTCGGCCACGGGCAGATCGAGGGCTATACCGAGAAGTACGGCATGGAGTATCGCTGGCCGCGCTACCAGGAAGACGCCGACCCCGCTCTCGTCGATCGTCACGAGCGCCAGATCGCGCCCCTCCTCCACCACCGCGCCCTCTTTGCCGAGAGCAGCAACTTCCTCCTCTACGACTTCTTCCGCGAAGATGGCAGCGTGGACGAAAACGTCTTCGCCTACACCAACCGTCTCGGCGATCAGCGCGCACTCGTCATCTACAACAACCGCTACTCCAACACTCGCGGCACCATTGACAACTCCGCCGCCTATGCCGACAAGCACACCGGCCATCTGCGCCAGCGCCGCATCCGCGAGGGCCTCGACTTCCGCGACGATCCATCCGTCATCCTCGCCTACCGCGATTCGCTCACCGGACTTAACTATCTCCGCCGCTCCGTCAACTTCGCCGGACACGGCATCACCGTCGATCTCCACGCCTACCAGTGCCACGTCTTCCTCGACTGGCGCGAACTCCACGCCACCGCCGAGCAGCCATGGGATCATCTCTGTGACCACCTTGCCGGGCGCGGCGTTCCCAGCCTCGACGACGCCCTCATCGCCCTCGAACTTCGCCCCGTGCATGACGCGCTGCGCCACCTGCTTGAGCCCTCGGTAGTCCGCAACTTTGCCGACCTCGCCGAGCACGCTCCCGTCGGTCCCGAGAAGCAGAAAGCACTCGATGGCCTTCGCGACGATTTCTACCAGCTCGCCTGGCGCCGCAGCCGCGACTTCCTCCGCGAGTCCCAGACGTTCTACCGCTCTCACGACGGCGCATCTTCGGCCATCGTCAATCCGGCCTCCATGGACGCCAGCTTCCGCGTCCTTACCCGTGCCGCCATGCGCGTCCCAACCCTTGAGAGCCGCTTCCCGGAGCCCTGGCCCGCGCCTGCCCGCCGCCTCCTGCCCACCCGCAGCCCGCAGCGTGCCGCCACCGCCATCTGGGGACCGGTCCTCGCCTCCTGCGCTCTCGACCTGCTGGCCCAGTCCATGGACGCCCGCAATCCCCAGCGCGCCGCCCTCGATCTCTTTGACCGTCTGCGCCTCCGTGAGCCGCTCGCCAATGCTTTTGCCGCCCTCGGCTTTGAAGGCGAAGAGGCTTGGCAGGCCGCCGCCCGCATCAAGGTCGCTCTGCTCATTGAGGCGGACGTCTTTGCTCCCGCTCCGGAAACTGTGTCCGTCACTGAGACTCTTGTTCCTCAGCCGATTCAGGTTCAGCCCATCCCGGTGCTCTCGCCATCGCTCTGGCAAGACCCCGATGTCCGCTGGCTCACCGGTGCCCACGATTCTGCGGGCCACACCTACTTTGTCCAGGAGTCCTACGAGGAGTTGCTCTGGTGGCTCCAGCTTCCCACCCTGCTCAAGCTCGCTGCTGAACCGCCCGCCATGCGCGCGCCCTATCAGCAGATGGCCGCCAACATCGCCGAAGCCGTCTCCGCCGCCAAGTCCGCCGGATACCGCATCGACGCCCTGCTAGCTCCCGAACCCGAGCCAGCCGAAGTGGAAGCCGAACCCGGCATCGTCAATGTCCTGGAGCCGGAGGAATAGCAGGGCAGGGAACACTCACGCAAAACACCTCTTTGCGCCGCCGCCACCAGCGCGGTGCAAAGAGGTGTCAAAGTCTCAAGCGAATTTCAGTCGCCGTCCCTTACTTCCCGGCTCTTTGCCTGACTGCGTCCGCGCGCAGCAACTCCTGCGTCACAATGCCGCAAATCGTCGCCAGCACCGTCGTTGCCAGCAGCGGATGAGAAGGCCAGATCATGCGCGCCAGCCCAAAGTTCCACAGCCCGATTGTGCTCAGAATCGAAACCCCGAAAGTAATCAGAAAAATCCGCATCCGCCACCTCGCCTTCCTCTAATTACGCGCGCAGAAGGCCTGTAGTTCCAACCTTCTCAACTGTGCCGCTCCGGCGCAACCCTTTTTCAGGAAAAAAGCCCTCCTCCTCACCTCCCATAGAGACATACCTCACATCCCTCCACCCTTTCCACGAATTACCATGATTTGTTCTCTATTCATACAGCTCCAGCGGCTTCTGTACGGCAGTGGAAAGGACCAATGCAGGAAATCATTCATGACGTTCTCATCTTAGGAACCGGGCTTGCAGGACTCAGGGCAGCGGTTGAGATCAGCATTCAAACCCAGGGCAAGGCAGACATCGGAATTATCTCCAAGGTTCAGGTCATGCGCGCCCACTCCGTCTGTGCCGAAGGCGGCACCGGCGCCGTCATGCGTCCAGAGGAAGGCGACAGCTTCGACCTCCACGAATGGGACACCATCAAGGGCTCGGACTTCCTCGCGGACCAGGATGTCGTCGCCCGCTTCGTCAAGACCTCGCCTGATGAAATCCGCCTCCTCGAGCACTGGGGCGTTCCCTGGTCGCGCCGCGAAGACGGACGCATCATGCAGCGTCCTTTCGGCGGACACACCTTCCCCCGCGCCTGCATGGCCGCCGACAAAACCGGCTTTTTTGAGATGCAGGCGCTCTATGACACCCTCGTCAAGTACCCCAACTTCAAGCGTTACGACGAAGGCTTTGTCACCTCGCTGCTCATTGAAGACGGACGCTTCGCCGGCCTCACTCTCTACGACGCGCCCTCCGGCGAGTTCCAGGTCATCCGTGGCAAGGCCTTGCTCATCGCCTCCGGAGGCCTCGGCAACCTCTACGGATTCACCACCTACTCCCAGACCGTAACCGGAGACGGCCAGGCCATCGCCTTCCGCGCCGGCCTCGCCATGGAAGATCCCGAATTCCTCCAGTTCCATCCCACCGGCCTCGTCCCCTCTGGAATTCTCATGACCGAGGGCTGCCGTGGGGAGGGCGGCTACCTCCGCAACAGCCTCGGCGAGCGCTTCATGGAGAAGTACGCTCCCAAGATGATGGAGCTCGCCCCGCGGGACATCGTCTCCCGCTCTGAGATGACCGAAATCCTCGAAGGCCGCGGTTTCAAAGGCCCAGACGGGCTCGACTACATCCATCTCGACCTCACCCACCTCGGCGCCGACGTCATCAACAAGCGCCTGCCGCTCATCCGCGAGGTCTGCATCAAGTTCCTCGGCCTCGATCCCATTACCCAGCAGATTCCCATCCGCCCCGTCGCCCACTACTCCATGGGAGGCATTGAGGCCGACATCAACGGACGCACCAAGGTCGAAAACATCTGGGCCGCGGGAGAAGTCGCCTGCCACTCCATGCACGGAGCCAACCGCCTCGGCTGCAACTCCACCGCCGAGTGTCTCGTCTGGGGAGGCATCACCGGAGGCGAAATCACCAGGTACCTCGCCACCGATCCCATCCTCGCCCCTGTCCCTGAGGCCAAGGCCAACCGGGAAGAGGAGCGTATCTTTTCCGGCCTCCTCCGCCAGCAGGGAACCGAGAGCCCCGCGGCCATCCGCCGCGAACTCCGCACCCTCATGGATCAGCACGCCGGCGTCTATCGCACCGGGCCGTCCATGAAGAAGGGTCTGGGCAAGGTTCTCGAACTTCGCGAGCGCTTCCGCAACATCCAGATCGAGGACAAGAGCCGCATCTACAACACCAACCTCATCCAGGCTCTCGAAACCGAAAACATGCTCGAGCTCGCCGAGGTGCTCCTCATGGCCGCCATCGCCCGTGAAGAATCCCGTGGCGGACACTCCCGCACCGACTTTCCCGTGCGTGATGACGAAAAATTCCTTGCTCACTCCATGGTCTATTACACCGGCAGCACGCCGCGCCTGGAGTACAAGCCCGTCACCATCACCAAGTGGAAGCCGGTCGAGCGCAAGTATTAGTCACTCATAACCATTGATACGGAGATCCAAATGGCAGCAATTACTAGGCACAACAATCGGCTCGGCGTGTGGGGCTGGCTCGGAGGCGGACGCTGGGGCATCGAGCGCTATGCCTACATCCTCCATCGCCTCACCGGACTCGGCATCCTGCTTTACCTGCTCATGCACACGGTTGTCACCAGCCTGCGCGTCCGCAACATTTATCTGTGGACCGAGGGTGGTTTCTTCCACCAGCCCATCTTCCGCCTCGGAGAGTTCTGCGTCGTCGCCGCTTTCGCCTTCCACGCCTTCAACGGAATCCGCCTCGTGCTCGTCGAACTCGGCTTTGCCGTCGGCAAACCCATCGAGCCGATTTATCCCTATAAGACCTCGGTAGGAGTGCAGCGCCCTCTGCTCATCGCAGTCATGGTGCTCGCCCTCCTCTTCCTCCTGGTCGGCGCGTACAACTTCCTGGGACTGGCGAGGTAGGAGAGCACATGAGCAACGGAACGAAATATTGGACCTGGCACATGGCCGCCGGAGTGGTGCTCCTCATCCTCCTCGGCCTTCACATGATCATCATGCACATGGGCGGAACCCTCCACCTCTTCTCCCCCACTGGCCCGGACGCGGTTTCCATCGCCAACAGCCAGTGGCGCGACAGCAAAATCTGCTTCACCATCACCTACATCCTTCTGCTCGGCGTCGGCCTTTATCACGGGCTCTACGGCCTCCGCACCATTCTCCTCGAACTCACCCTCAAGCCTGCCGTTGAGAAGGCCGTCACCCTCCTCCTCACCCTCACCGGACTCGCGCTCTTCGTCCTCGGAAGCTGGGCGGCATGGGCCGCGCACACCATCGCAGGAGGCAGGGCATAGTCATGGCAGAGCTCAAGGTAAATTTCCACGTCACCCGCTACAATCCGGAGAAAGATCCCAAGCCCTACATCCAGACCTACTCGGTCGCGGTCAATGACGGCATGACCGTCCTCGACGGCCTCCACTGGATCAAGGAAAATCTCGATCCCACTCTCGTCTGGCGCTACTCCTGCCGCATGGGTATCTGCGGCTCCTGTGGAATGCTCATCAACGGCACTCCCACCCTCGCCTGCAACACCCAGATACTCCACCTCTCGCAGACTGACATCACCGTCGGCCCCCTGCCCAACTTCGAGATCATTCGCGACCTCGTTCCCGACCTGCTCTCAATGTTTGAAAAGCACGCCGCGGTTCATCCCAACATCATCCGCCCTGAGGCCGAACTCACCGACCGCACTGGCGAGTTCTACCAGTCGCCCGAGGAGCTCGAAGCCTACCTCCAGTTCACCTACTGCATCAAGTGCGGTTGTTGCATGGGAGCCTGTCCCACCCTTGCCACCGACGTGCGCTACCTCGGACCCATGCCTCTCACCGCCCTCCAGCGTTACAACGCGGATTCGCGCGATGAAGGTTTCAAGGTCCGCGCCCAGGTCGCCTCCGCCGACGGTGGAGCCTTCCGCTGCCACTACGCCGGAGAGTGCTCCCGCGTCTGTCCCAAGGGAGTCGATCCCGGCAAAGCCATCCAGCTTCTCAAGCGCAAGCTGGTCCTCGACTACCTCCACCTAGCCAACAGGAAGAAGCCCTGCCCCAAGCTCGAAGGCCCCGGCCACGGCAAGCTCCTTCCCAACATGACCGCTCCTCCCCGCACCATCCCTGAGTAGCCGCCGCATTCGCACTTGATTCTCTTGCTCTTGCTTCCAGTGCTCCACGTTCGCCATCTCTGGGCGAACGTGGAGCACTGGATTCTGTACTGATTTTGACCCTTGCTCCTGACCTTGCCTTGCTCCTGATCTTGCCTTGCTCCTGACCTTGCCTTGCTCCTGATCTTGCCTTGCTCCTGACCTTGCCTTGCTCCTGACCTTGCCTTGCTCCTGACCTTGCTTTGCTCCTGATCTTGCTTTGCTCCTGATCTTGCCTTGCTCTTGATCTTGCTTTGCTCTTGACCCTGCCTTGCTCCTGATCTTGCTTTGCTCCTGACCTTGCCTTGCTCTTGACCTTGCTCTTAATCTTTAAGTGTCATCCTGAGCGCTAGCGAAGGACCCCAGCTCCGCTCATCCATCCACTGCCATCCCCGAGGCTTTTCGGCCACCATCCGCTCTTCATCTTGCTTCAAAGTGTGTGTCACAATGATCTCCATGCGAGCCGCCATCCTCACCGTCAGTGACAAGGGTTCCACCGGGCACCGCACCGATCTCAGCGGCCCCGCCCTCGCCGCCTTTCTCACCGCCCGCGCCGTCGAAGTCTCCACCGCCATCGTCCCCGACGAGCAGCCTCAAATCGCCGCCGCCCTCCGCCACTGGGCAGACTCCGCTTCCATCGACCTCATCCTCACCACCGGAGGCACCGGACTCTCTCCCCGCGACGTCACCCCCGAAGCCACGCAGCAGGTGCTCCACCGCCTCATCCCCGGCTTCGCCGAAGCCATGCGCGCCGCCAGCCTCGCCAAAACGCCCAACGCCATGCTCTCCCGCGCCGTTGCCGGCGTCCGTCACCGCACTCTCATCATCAACCTCCCCGGCTCCCCCGCCGGGGCCGTCGAAAACCTCGCAGCCATCTGGCCCGCCATCCCTCACGCCATCCTCAAACTCCAGGGAGACCCCACAGACTGCATCCCCTCCAAACCTTGAGGCCGCGTTTCGCCCAATACAAAACCCGGAGCCGAAGCCCCGGGTCTCTCGCAGGAATCCCATCCTTCTACTCTGAAACCGGAGGCTCATCCACCACGGGTTCCACTACCATCACCGGGCTCTCCACCGGAACCACCACCTCCACCACCAACGCAGCCTCCGGCAGCAGCGCCACCCACCGTGCGCTCGCTGCCTTCATCCATAGCCGCGAAGCAATCTGCGCCGCCGTCACTGCTTCCAGCACCACAAAGCTTGCTCCCATTGCCCGGTGCGGCAGCAGAATCCATATCCAGGTTCCCAGCCCAAACGTCGCCGCCGCAAACACTCCTACTCCCAGGTAGCTTGCATACAGCCGCCCTGACCGGAATGCCAGCTTCAAGCTTCGCCACACCGTGCGCAGCAGTTGCCGCTCGTTGTCTTTCACCACTCGTGCCTGCGCCAGGTCAAACCACATGCGAATCAGCAGCGACAGCAGCAGCACCCCCAGCATCCCAGCCAGGTTCACAAAAAATCCCAGCCTCTCCTGCGGAGCGTCGCTCGAGAGCTTTTCCGTCAGCTTGTTAAACGTGCCATGCGCCATCGCCACCACACCCAGCGGAATCAACGAATACAGCGCCAGCCTCACCATCCGCCAGAAAAACAGTCCTGAGTTCTCGAAGAACTCCGCCCGGCTCAGCTTCCTGTCATCCAGATAGACCGCCATCACCCCGCCATCCACAAACAGCAGGTAAACAAGAAAGAGGAACGCCGCGCCCATCATCGCCGGCCCCACGGTCCGTGTCGAAACATCGGGCCGCTGCAGCATCAGCACAAATGAACTCACGTCAAAGCCCGTCACCATCCGTGCCGATTCCAAACTATGGTCCAGCACCGCGCTCAGCGTAGCCCGCGACGGCAGCGAAGCCAGCCACGCAATCACCAGGTTCACCGCAAAAATCCACCACACCAGCCGTTGATGCCGCCACACCATTCCCGCCGAACTGCGCACGCTTCCGTTCATCGTCTCTCTCCTAAGCCAGCCAGCCCAGCAGTTGTTCCATCCATTGCGTCAACAGCGTAAGGTATCCCGCGATTTTTCCGCTCGCCTTGCGCTCAGGTTTCTCCGTCCAGCTATTGTTGAACGGGTCGCGATCCAGCACATACCCATGATCCGGATCGATCTCGGCGGAAACCAGCTTGCTCTTCCGCTCCCACTCGAAACGGTGCCAGCGATCTTTCCCATCCCAGCGCTCGCGCACCGTCCAGCCGTCGTCGAATTTCGCCTCCACCACCATCGGCAGGTCAAACTCGCCGCGCCGGTGTACCGTCACCTGGCTGCGGTAAACCGTCGTGCCCTTCTTCTCTTCGGCCTTGTTGTACCAGTCCTTGCGCTCGGAGCCTGCCGACAATATCCGGTCGTCCAGCGTTTGCGTTCCGTAGATTGCCTGCTTCCAGTACCAGTCCAGGTTCTGTCCCAGCGCCTCGTTCATCGCCGCCGTAAAATCTTCCGGACGCGGGTGCTTGAACTTGTAGCGGTCAAAGTAAACGTGCAGCCCGTGCAGCACTGCCTTCTCGCCCACCAGGCTTTCCAGCGTCAGCATCATCAGCGCCGTTTTGGAGTATGTGATGGACCCATACGTTCCAAAATCCGAATACTGCCACGCCGGCCTTGAGAGAGGATCGCGGTCTGCCACGCTCACGTAGCTCATCCGGTCCGTCCCCCGCTCGCCCACCACTCCCAGCCGCGAATTCAGCATGGACGTGTCCTTCCCATACATCGCGTCCATCACCTTCGCTTCCATGTACTGGTTGATGCCCTCGTCCATCCACGCATTTTCAAACTCGTTCGTCGCCACCATCCCGTACCAGTACTGGTGGCCGAACTCGTGCTCCACCACCACCTCAGGCTCCAGCAGAGACTTCGGCATCCACCACGTCGTATCCGCCGTGATGAACGTCGGATACTCCATCCCGCCCGCCGCTCCGCCCCCGTGCGGAGGATCGACCACCGTGATCTGCGCATACGGATACGGACCAATCCACTCGTCGAACTTGCGCATCGTTCCCTTCAGCGCATCCATGTATCTTTGTGCGCTGGCCATGTGTCCCGGCTGCATCAGCATGCGGATTTTCACCGTCCGCCCGCGCTGCTCAATGGAATCTTCCACCACCTTCGTCGTCGGGTCTGCCGTCCACGCAAAGTCGTGTACATCCTCCGCGTGGAAGCTCAGTGTCTGCGTCCCGTCGCCGTTCTCCTTGGCATCGGTCTGCACTCCGGTTGCGCCCACGTTCCACTTCGCCGGAAGCGTCAGCTTCACGTCATACGTTCCAAAGTCCGCAAAAAATTCCGTCGATGCATGAAACTGGTGGCAGTTCCACCCCCCGTTCCACCACACCCCCACCTTGGGGAACCATTGCCCGCCCAGCACAAAGTCGCGCTTGTATCCCGTCCGCGCCACCACCTCTGGAAACTTGGCCACAAAGTGAATCTTGAACTGCGCGCTCCCGCCCGGTGCCAGCGGCTTCGGCAGCGCAATCTCAAACACCGTGCGGTCGTCCGCGTTGCCGTCGTCCGGAGAGATGAATTTCATCTGCTTGGTCACGTCGCCCGCGCCCACGATCTCCAGCGATTTCACCTCGTTCGACCCGAAGTGCTTGTCGTCCCAAGCCTCGCCCGCCTGCGTGTCGCGCTGTCCCCCGCGCTCGGACTCCGTCATCCACGTCGCCTTCGGCTGGAACGCATTCAGGTACAGGTGAAACGGAAACCGCTCCAGTGTCGTCCCCGTGCGGTTCGTGTAGGTCAGCAACTCCGTGGCATCCAGCGTGTGCGTCTTTGCGTCGTACTTGCCCTCAATCTGGTACGCCACCACGCGTTCGCTCAGCGGCACGCTCTGCGCCGCCGCCGTGCCCACCGCCAGCGCCACCGCTGCCATCATCAGTCCAATACGCTTGCAACCGATCGTCATCGCCTCTCCCGCGCCTGTCTGGACAGCCGCCCCCACGCGTCCTTCCCGTGGTGCTACACAGAATACCAATTAAATTGGAAGCCATCGAATCGGCAAACCCTGTTGCTCCACATCCGCCCCTCCGTTGGGCGAATGTGGACACCTGGAAATCGATTGCATCTTGATCTTGTATTCTGACTTCTTCTTGCCCTCCACATCGACTTCCACAAATGTGTGGTCTCTTGCTCCCTTCCAAATCCGTTTTCCTCCACCGAAGCTCCGTGCTAGCATCTAACTCCCGTCGGACCTCACCCCAAACCGGAGAGTCCCTTTTGAATCGTCTGCCGCGCATCTTCCTCTGGACCCTCGTCGCCCTCACCGGCGCAGGCGCTTTTGCCACCATCGCGCTCCGCCGCGCCGAACCCATCAGCGCCCTCTGGATCGTCACCGCCGCCATCTGCACCTACACGCTCGGCTATCGCTTCTATTCGCGCTTTGTCGCCGTCCGGGTCCTTCTCCTTGACTCCCGCCGCGCCACCCCCTCCGAGCGTCTCGACAACGGACGCGACTTCGTCCCCACCAACAAGTGGGTCGTCTTCGGACACCACTTCGCCGCCATCGCCGGACCCGGCCCGCTCGTCGGACCCGTCCTCGCCGCCCAGTTCGGCTACCTCCCCGGAGTTCTCTGGATTCTCGTCGGTGCCGTCTTCGGAGGCTGCATTCAGGACTTCGTCGTCCTTCTCTTCAGCGTCCGCCGTGACGGCAAATCGCTCACCGAGATGGCCCGCGAGGAGATCGGCCCCATCGGCGGCACTGTCGCCTTCATCGCGGTCATCACTATCATCATCATTCTTCTCGGGGCCATCGGCCTCATCGTCGTCAACGCCCTCAAGGGCTCTCCCTGGGGAACCTTCACCATCGCCGCCACCATCCCCATCGCCCTCCTCATGGGCGTCTATCTCCGCCGCATCCGTCCCGGCAAGGTGATTGAGGCCTCACTCATCGGCTTCGTCCTCGTCATGCTCTCCATCTGGGGAGGCCAGTGGATCTCCCTCTCCCCCTACGCCTCCTGGTTCAGTTTCAGCGGCGTCACTCTCTGCTTCGCCCTCATCGTCTATGGATTCGCCGCCTCCGCTCTCCCCGTCTGGCTGCTCCTCGCTCCCCGCGACTACCTCAGCACCTTCGTCAAGCTCGGAACCATCTCCGTCCTCGCCCTCGGCATTCTCCTCTCCCGCCCCACCCTGCACATGCCCGCTCTCACCCGCTTTATTGACGGCTCCGGCCCCGTCTTTGCCGGGAGCATCTTCCCCTTCGCCTTCATCACCATCGCCTGCGGAGCCATCTCCGGATTCCACTCCCTCATCGCCAGCGGCACCACTCCCAAGCTCGTCCAGCGCGAAACCGAAACCCGCATGATCGGCTACGGAGCCATGATCGCCGAATCCTTCGTCGCCATCATGGCCATCATCGCCGCCTGCGTGCTAGACCCCGGCGTTTACTTCGCGGTCAACAGTCCTGCCGGAATCGTTGGAGCCACCGCCGCTGCCGCCACCCACACCATCGCCTCCTGGGGATTCCCCGTTACCCCGGACCAGATGTCCGCCCTCGCCCACGCCGTCGGTGAGCAGACTCTCTTCAACCGCACCGGAGGCGCCCCCGCCTTCGCTCTCGGCATGGCCCACATCTTCTCCCGCACCATCGGAGGAAACGCCCTCCTCGGCATCTGGTACCACTTCGCCATCATGTTTGAGGCGCTCTTCATCCTCACCACCCTCGACGCCGGAACCCGCGTTGGCCGCTTCATGCTCCAGGACGGGCTCGGCCAGCTCTACAAGCCTCTCGGACGCACCAGTTGGTACCCCAGCATCCTCGCAACCTCCGCCATCATCGTCGCCGCCTGGGGATACTTCCTCTACGCCGGAGTTCGCGACCCGCTCGGCGGCATCAACAGCGTCTGGCCCCTCTTCGGAATCGCCAACCAGCTTCTCGCCATCGTCGCTCTCTGCGTCTCCACCACCATCCTCATCAAGGCCCACAAAACGCGCTTCGTCGCCGTCACCCTCGTCCCCCTCTGCGTCCTGCTCTCCATCACCTTCACCGCCGCCTGGCACAAGGTCCTCAACCCCAACCCCCGCATCGGATTCCTCGCCCACGCCCGCCTTCTCTCCACCGCCTCCACCCCCGGAGCCGCCCGCCTCGCCTTCAACGACCGCCTCGACGCCATGATCACCGCCATCCTGATCGCCCTCGTCCTCCTCGTCGTCCTCGAATCCGCCCGCGCCTGGTTCGCCGTCCTCTCCGGACGCCGCCTCCCCACCCTCCACGAATCCCCCTTCACCCCCTCCCAGTTCACCCCAGAGGAAATCTAATGCCAACCTCACCCCTGCCCTCGCCCCTGCCCCCGCCTTTGTCTCCTTCCTCGCCCTTGCCCTCGCCCCTGCCCCCGCCTTTGTCTCCTTCCTCGCCCTTGCCCTCCCCCCTGCCCTCGCCTTTGTTCTTAAGGTGTCATCCTGAGCGCAGCGAAGGACCCCAGCGCTGCTCAATTCTCGCCCTCCGCCCCCGGCTTTCCGGCCACCCAAGCCTCCTTTCCGCCCTCACCTCCGCCCTCCGCCTTCTCGCCCAAACCCTGCGTGAGATCTTCGACGAAAACGCCTACGCCCGCTTCCTCTCCCGCACCCACACCCCGAACTCCCCTGCCGCCTACGCCGAATTCCTCCACCAGGAATCCCACGCCCGCGAGCGCCGTCCCCGCTGCTGCTGAGATGGAAGGGGAGTTGGATCAGAAACGCAATAGTGAACGGCCTATCGCCCTTCCACTCCCTATCGACAGCGCCGAGGATAGTCCTTCCGCATTTCTCCTCGTTTTCCGCTAAACTCTCCCCATGCGTGTTCTAGGCATCGACTGCGGCGGCGAGTACACCGGCTACGGAGTAGTCGATGGCGATGGCCGTACTCTCACCTGCATCATCACCGGAGCCATCCGCCTCTCCCCCAAGGTCGCCCTCGAAATCCGCCTCAAGCAGGTCTACGACGCCCTCTCCGCCCTCATCCTCGAATTCCAGCCCGAGGTCGTCGCCATCGAAGACGTCTTCTACTCCGTCAACGCCAAGAGCGCCCTCAAGCTCGGGCACGTTCGCGGAGTCGCCATGATGTCTGCCGCCCAGCAAGGTCTCTCCGTCGTCGCCTACGCCCCCTTGGCCATCAAGTCCGCCGTCGTCGGCTACGGACGCGCCGAAAAATCGCAGGTCCAGGTCATGGTCGCCCGCCTTCTCCATCTCGACGAACTCCCCCAGCCCGCCGATGCCGCGGACGCCCTCGCCATCGCCATCTGCCACATCCACACCGCCGCCACCCTGCTCCGCCAGGCCGCCACGTCCAAGTGAAAATCCGTATGCTCAAGTTCTCTCCCGCACTCCTCCTCTTCGCCGCAACTCTCTTCGCCCAGCCGCCCGCGCCCGCCCTCACCTATCAGCAGAGCTGGCCTGCCGCTGATCCCTCTTTCTTCGAGATCACCATCCAGCCCACCGGCACCGCCCACTACCGTTCCGTTGCTCACCAGCAAGCCAACTCCACCCAGCCCCCCGACCCCTTCGACCTCGACTTCACCCTCTCGCCCCAGTCCACCCAGCGTGTATTCTCCCTCGCTCCCAACCTTGCCCGCTTTCAGCCCACGCTCGATAAAATCAAGGTCGCCTTCACCGGAGCCAAGACCCTCCGCTACCAGCCCGCAGCTGGAGCCCCCCTCGTCCTCTCCTACAACTACTCCGCCTCCCCCGAGCTCACCGACCTCACCGAACTCCTGCGCGCCATCTCGGAGTCCATCGAGCTCTCCGAAACCCTCCGCACCCAGCTCCGTTTTGACAAGTTCTCCCTCGACGCCACTCTCAAGCGCGCCGAAGAACTCGCCGCCCTCCGCCGTTTTCCCGAACTCCAGCTTCTCCAGCCCATCCTCACCCGCATCGCCAACGACCCTGCCGTCATGAACATCGCCCGCCAGCGTGCCCGCCGCCTGCTGCAGATTCAGCCTTCCGCAAAACCCAAATAATTGCCGCCACCGCATCTTTCTCTCCCCGCCCGAGTTCATACTGTTAGCGCAGGAGTCCATCATGACTACCGATCGGATCCGCCTCGTCCGCTGTCTCGTTCTTCTCTTCGTGTTCTCGTCCCTCGTCGCCTTTGCCGCCTCGGCACCCGGCGTTCGCATCGTCCGTCTCAGCCTCGCCCAGGGAGACGTCCAGATTGACCGCAACTCCGGCGATGGCTGGGAACAGGCCGTTCTCAACATGCCCGTCATCGGAGGAGCCCGCATCTACGCCGCTGAGAATTCCAAGGCCGAGCTTGAGTTCGAGGATGGCAGCAGTGTCCGCCTCGCCGGACCCGCGCAGATCACCCTCACCGAGCTTTCCACCGGCTCCGGCGGCGCTCCCGTCAACGTCATCCAGGTCAACTCCGGCCAAATCTACATTGACGCCCGCCTCCTCCATGCCGACGACTTCCGCCTCCTCGCCCCCACCGGCGAAACCTTCACCGTCACCAAGCCCTCGCGCCTGCGCTTCATCGTCGATCAGCAGACCGCCTCGCTCTCAGTCCTGAATGGAGAAGCCTCCATCCAGGCCGGCGACCAGAACTCCCCCGTCCCTGCCGGAGAAACTTACAGCTATGTTCTCGGACAGCCCGACAGCGCTGCCCGTCAGGACACTGTTCCGCCCCAGCCCGACGACGCCTGGGATCAGCAGCGCGAAACCTACAACGACCAGTACGCCTCCACCGGAGCACAGTTCTCCGGCAGTGATGACGCCTCCGCCTACGGCAATTCCGATCTCGGCTACTACGGCAGCTACTCTCAAATCCCCGGATACGGCGTCTGCTGGCGCCCCGCCGGATTCGACGCCGACTGGGACCCCTTCGGCTACGGCGCGTGGAGCTACTACCCCGGATGGGGCTGGACCTTCGTCTCCGGATACAACTGGGGATGGGCGCCCTTCTTCTACGGTGACTGGTTCTATATCAATGGACGCGGCTGGTGGTGGCATCCCGGACCCTGGGGCGGTCACGGCTTCGGCCACGGTGGCGGCTTCGGCCATGGCGGTGGCTTCGGCCACGGCGGCTTCGGCAACGGTGGATGGCACCCCCGGCCCCGCTACGCCAGCCACCCCGGCGGCAACTGGAGTGCCCCCCGCCCGCCCGCACACGTTTCCCGCGGCACCGTCGCCGTCGCCGGATCGAATCTCCGCGTCGGCCCCATCAACCAGACCCACGCCGCTGGCTTTGCCGCATCCCGCTCCGGTGGCGGCTTTGCCGCCTCGGTACCCCGTCCCGGCACTCCCTCCGGAGGCCCCGCCGGACGCATCGGCGTTTCGTCCAACCTCGTCCGCGGCCAGGTCGTCGCTGGATCCACAGGAATCGTCGGTCAGCGTGGCTCCTACTCTCTTGCCAACCCCAGCGGTCCCCGCAACGGCTTTGAGGTCCACCGTCCCCCCTCTGCAACCGCGCACTCCTTCGCCGGAACCCCCGCTCCCCGTCCCTACTCCGGAGCGCCCTCTCGCGCCTACTCACCTCCCGCTGTCCGCAGCTATTCCGCCCCGCCCTCGCGTGCTTACTCCGCCCCCTCTGCCTCCGCGCCTCGCTCCAGCGGCAGCTCCGCTCCCCGAGCCTCTGCCCCATCCAGCTCCTCGCACGGCAGCAGCGGTGGTGGTGGCGCCTCTCACGCAAGCAGTGGCGGTGGTGGTGGCGGCTCTCACGGCGGCGGAGGCAGCCACCGTTAGTCCGCTTTGATCTCTACTGCAAAGGCTCCGCGCAACCTCTTCCGGTTGCGCGGAGCCTTCTTAAGTGCCCCATAACTTGGAATCAATCTACTGTCCCGCTCCCTTAAACCGGGATCGCGTGCCGTGCCGCCTTCACCTTCTCGTAAATCTTCAAATACTCCTTGGCCGCAACCGTCCAGGAGAAGTCTTTCCCCATCCCGTTCAGCATCAGCTTTCTCCACTCTTTCGGCTTCGCAAACAGCGCCAGCGCCGCCTGCACGCTGTTCAGCAGCGCCTCCGGCGTGTATTCCTGGAACTTGAACCCTGTCCCCTTGCCCGTCCGCAGATCGTAGGGCTCAATCGTGTCGTCCAGTCCGCCCGTCGCCCGCACCACCGGCACCGTCCCATATTTCAACGAGTAAATCTGGTTCAGCCCGCACGGCTCATAGCGTGACGGCATCAGGAAAATATCCGCCCCAGCCTCGATCTTGTGCGCCAGTTCGTTGTCATAGCCAACCTTCACCGCAAATCGTCCCGGATACTGCCGCACCAGCCGCCGGAACAGATCCTCGAACGCCTTGTCGCCCGCGCCCAGCACGCACACAATCACATCCTCGTGTGCCAGCCGGTCGGCTGCCAGCGCAATCAGGTCAAAGCCCTTCTGTGCCGCAAACCGCGACACAATCCCAATCACCGGAGACCCCGAGTTCGCGTCCAGCGAGAAGCTGCGCAGCAGATCCGCCCGGCACTCCTGCTTGCCTGCCAGCGACTGCGTCGAGTAGTTCGCCGCAATATGCCGGTCCGTCGCCGGATTCCACTCTTCGTAGTCCACCCCGTTCAAAATCCCCGCCACGTTCGGAGTCCGGCTCCGCAGCACCCCTTCCAACCCAAAGCCGTACTCCACCGTCTGGATCTCCTGCGCGTACTTCCGGCTCACCGTCGTGATGAAGTCCGAGTACGTCAGTGCCCCCTTCAGAAAATTGATCTTTCCGAAGAACTCCAGCTTCGTCATCGTGAACAAATCCCACGGCAACATCAGCAGCGGAAGCGTGTCTGCCGTGAAGATTCCCTGGTAGCCAATGTTATGGATCGTGAACACCGTCGCAATCCCTTCCAGCGACGGATCCTCGTCGTAAAGCGTCCGCAGCAGCACCGGAATCAGTGCCGTCTGCCAGTCGTGGCAGTGGAATACGTCGGGCACTCCCAGGATCTTCGAAGCCTCCAGCACCGCGCGGCAGAACAGCGCAAATCGCTCCGGATTATCGTGATAGTCTCCCAGCGGCGTGCCATACAGCGCTTCCCGGTCGTAGAAGGGAGGATAATCAATAAAGTAGAACTGCACGCCGTGCCGTTTGCCTCCGTCGAGCACTGAACAGAAGCGGTAATGGTCATCAAACGGTATCGTAATGCTGTGAATCACCGCCTTCGGATCATGCAGCAGGGTCTGGCGGTACAGTGGCAGGTACACTGTGACCTGGTGTCCGAGTTGGGCAACTGCCCTCGGCAGGGCGCCGACAACGTCGGCCAGTCCTCCCGTCTTCGAATAGGGAACACACTCGGATGCAGCAAACAGAACGTGCACGGGGCCTCCGGAAAAGCACGAACAGCAGTTGGATGCGCGTTCTCCAATCATGGAACACGCGCAACCGTGAAGTCTAACGGTCGGAATGAAAGGCGGTCAATCTTGGTCAAGGTTTTGCCGAATCGAGTTGTAAGTACCCGGAAGCCCAAGCTGGGCCAGAACTTCCTCGTGGACCTCGATGCCATGCAGCGCATTGTGGACGCCCTCGGCGACGTTCGTGAAACCACCGTCGTCGAAATCGGCCCCGGCGAAGCCGCACTCACCGAACTCCTTGCCCGCCGCTCCGGCCGTCTCATCGCCGTCGAACTCGACCGCGTCCTCGCCGCCCAGCTTCGCATGCGCTTTACTCCGCTCACCAACGTCGAGGTTCTCGAAGCCGATATCCTCCAGGTCGATCTTGGCACCGTCCTCGGCTCCACTCCCGGACCTCTCCGCGATCTGCGTCCCACCGGGCTCTTCAAGGCCCATGTCGTCGGCAACCTGCCCTACTACATCACCACCGATATTCTCCTCAAGCTCTTCGCCGCCGCCGACCGCATTGAAACTCTCGTCCTCATGGTTCAGAAGGAAGTGGCCGACCGCATCACCGCCGCTCCCGGCACCCGCGACTACGGTCTCCTCTCCGCCACCGCGCAAATGTACGGAACCGTGCAGAAGCTCTTCGAACTCGGCCCCGAATCCTTTGACCCTCCGCCCAACGTGCGCTCCGCCGTCTTCCGCATGAAGATGCAGCCACGCTTTGCCGCGCTCTCGGTGGACGAGCCCGGATTCATCGCCTTCCTCAAGGTCATGTTTGCCCAGAAGCGCAAAACCGTCAGCAACAACCTCAAACTTGCCTATGACAAGTCCATCGTCAAGTCCTCGCTCGAGCGTGCCGCCATCGCCGGAACCACCCGTGCCGAGGCCATCTCCCTTGAAGACATGGCGCGCCTCTACCTGGAACTGAAGGCCGAAAGGACTCCCGCATGAGCGCCGTTCGCCAGCCCGCCGTCGCCGGACAGTTCTACCCCGGGTCCAAGCCAGAGCTGCTCCGCGAGGTGCACGCCTTCCTCGCGCCCCCGGCCAAGAAACTCCCCGCCTTCGGCCTCGTCGCCCCCCACGCCGGATACATCTACTCCGGCGCCGTCGCCGGCTCCGTTTACGCCCAGGTCGCCATCCCCCGCCGCGTCATCATCCTCTGCCCCAACCACACCGGCCTCGGAGAGCCGCTCTCCATCATCAGCGCCGGCAGCTTCCGCACTCCCCTCGGCGACGTCGCCATTGACACCCCTCTCGCCGATGCCCTCAAGCTCTCTTTCCCCCTCCTGCGTGAAGACCTTGCCGCCCAGCTGCGCGAGCACGCCGTCGAGGTGCAGCTTCCATTTCTCCAGGCTCTCCAGCCGGACCTCAGCTTCGTCCCCATCACCGTCGGCACCGGACAACTCGAAGTCCTCACCGCTCTCGGTGTCGTCCTCGCCAAGGTCATCGCCGAATCCCGCGAGCCCGTCCTCATCGTCGCCTCCAGTGACATGAACCACTACGAGGATGACGCCGAAACCCGCGTCAAAGACGCCCTCGCCATCGAGCAGGTCCTCGCCCTCCAGCCCACCGGACTCTTTCACACCGTCCGCGGCCAGAACATCTCCATGTGCGGTGTCGGTCCCACCGTCGCCATGCTCACCGCCGCCCTCCGCCTCGGAGCCACCTCCGCCTCCCTCGTCCGCTACGCCACCTCCGGAGACGTCTCCGGCGACCGCACCCACGTCGTCGGCTACGCCGCCATGGTCATCCGCTAAACCAGATGGCCCAGAGTTGGCTCCTTGCTGCGTGGTTCAGCCTCGGCTCCCTCCAACTCTTGGAGCTGCACCACCTTGCTCTCCGGAATTCCCGACCTGCGCCTGCAAAGTTCGAGGCGGTAGCCCGAATCGCAGAGAGGAAGAGAAGTCGCAAATGGGAAGTGCAGGCTTTGGTGCTGAGAATTTCCGTTTCATTTCTGCGAGAAGACTATAAAGTTGAACTACGACTTCATTTTAGTATCCGTTGCCTATTGCGGTTTCTTGGTGCGGGCAGAGTCCTCGTCGGCCACCACCGGAGCAGACAGCGACTGCTAGAAGTTGTTCAACAGAGTACCCGATACACTTCTGTAATGGAGCGACAGCCTCTTGGACCTGCAGATGAGTCGTTTGCTGGCCGTGAACTTCACCAGCGCTAGCCAACAGGCGCGTGTATGTACCGAGGCTTGGGCACAAGCAAATCTCTATTGTGTCAAGTGCGAGTCTGCTCAACTTCGTTCGACGCCGCCAAATACACAGGCCGTTGATTTCACTTGCGATGGTTGTGAGTCGGTATTCCAACTCAAGAGTCAGAGTTTTCCTTTTGGAAACAGGGTGACCGACTCCGGCTACGACGCCATGTGTCGTGCAATAGAGTCAAACCGGATTCCAAATCTCATTCTTGTGCATTACGACCGTGCCGAATGGTCCGTAAAGAACGCGATGCTCATCCCGTCCTTCGGCTTCAGTCTCGCCGCAGTAGAAAAGAGGAAGCCGCTTTCTCCGACCGCACGGCGCGCAGGGTGGGTGGGCTGCAACATCCTCCTTAGCAGCATCCCAAGCGATCTCAGAGTGCCCCTTATTGCCGACTCCCAGCCAATCGATGCGATAGCGGTGCGGAGGCAATACAGGAGCATGGCCGTTTTGCAGACGTTGGATGTCTCGACGCGTGGATGGCTAATCGATGTGCTTAACATCGCGCGCTCGCTCAATAAGTCAGAATTCAGCCTCGGAGATATGTACTCGCAGGACCATTATCTAAGCGCTCTGCATCCCCGAAACAAAAACGTTCGCCCCAAAATTCGACAGCAGTTGCAAGCGCTAAGGGATTTAGGAATGCTCCGCTTCGTGGGGAGTGGGAACTATCAATGGAATACGAACATCGTTGATAAGCTCCCCATTCCTTAGCAATCCGAGTGCTGGCATCGCTGGCCGGTCTCCGAACTTAAGATTGGCGAACTCTCCAGATGGCAATGAGGGCAGCGGTCATTGCACAAAGCACACCATCGGTCCATCCACTTGGTCCCGCATCTTGGGCACACATATCTGTTCTCGTAAATCATTCCCGGCATAGTCACCTCAATTCCGACTAGGATCCTAATCCTCACTGAATGTCGAGTGTGGTTGTAGGCAGCGCCTCGGAGGAATTTTCGGCTCTGCATTCCACAAAGGGAAAGCGATCCAAACTTGAACATCGCACATCCGGATCGCTGGTCCCCCGGCCTACACTAGAGGGACGAGTGGTCGCTTCAAGCTCTTTGCGTTATTCGTTGAGTGAGACTGTTACGGGGCTGGAGCGAACGTGCGGCTCGTAACCATAGAGCTTCTATATGGGACATTTTTCAGTGAGAGTGATCGATGACCGTGGCAAGCCTCGCGGAGACATCGGCGTGATGATCGACTATGGACTCCTCCGCGGCTGTGATGAGAAGCGGACACACCGCGACGGCTGGGTCGAGTTTCACAACCACGGCAATCACCCGGGCACTATCTGGGTACACGGCCAAAGGATGGGGAGCCATTCTCTTGCGGATGGCAAGACTTACTCATTTTCAATCTGAACTGGTAACTCTTGGATTTCCTGAGCTGATCGTCGTGGAAGAAACTGATTGTTGAAGGGACTCGAGGGCGCCCCATCCGTCTCCGGAAAATTCCTCTCACCCTCTACCCGCCGCCGGGGAAGAACTCCGAATCCCGGCTCTCCTGACCATTCACTTTCTCGCCAACCATCTCCCTGAAATCGTAGGACACATCAGTCAATCGTTCCGGACCCGCCTGAACCATTCACTCAAAAGTAAATACAGCGTTTTCAACGATTATCAGGAACGCCAATCGTTTCTTCCTCCGCGCCCCACCCGCCCGGAGCCGGAAATATTCCTCTTCCGCGGCGCCCCACCCTCGCAACCCCGCATGAATACTGCTCCAAACCCGCATCCGCATTCCGTATCTTGTCAATCTCAATGACCGCCACCCATTCCCCCACTGTCGCGTCGCTCCACACAATTCGTCCTTGCAGCATCCGCGCAATCCTCTCCGCCCCCAGATCTTGATGGAAATCAAAGTACCGCGTCTGCATTCGCGTCCATCCCGGAATCTTCTGGAAGATTCCGCGCCGCGGCTCGTACTTCGTAGAGAACGCCACCACCACGTCATAGCTCTCTGTTGCCTGCCGTGCCCGCAGTATCTCCTCCGCCGTGAAGTTCTCAATTCGCACCACTGCCAGCGGCTTCTCCACATATCCCAGGAATGGCCGGCTCAATTCGTCCGATGCAGTCCACGCAGTAAGAATGCGCTGTTGCGCGTAGTGCGCTTCCACGTACCGCGCCGCCTGCTGATGCATGCGCACGTATTGCGTCCACGTCAGATTGTCCTCTGGCGAGATGAACCACGGCGGGTTGAAAATCATTGCCGCCACAAACGCCAGCGCGCACGCCGCGATCCACCACCTCCACCCCGGTGCATAGCGCCGCACCGTATTCACCGCGAGCAGCACCACCAGCGGAACTGCCGCGATCATGTAGCGCGCCAGCAGCGCTCCCCCCACCACTGAGAACTCCGCAACCTGCGCCAGCACCACCAGCACGAAGAGTAGTTGAATGTTCTCCGCGATGGGTGCGCCCAAACAGGCAGCGGATGTTTCATCCTTCTTCCACCACAGCAACAGCGCTGCAAATGTGAGGACGAACAGATTCATATATCCTGCGGCGTGCCACATGCGCATCAGCGCTGCGAGCACAATGCGCAGTGGCGTGACTGTGGCTCCGACGTTGTAGCGCAGGTAGTCCGGGTTGCCGAAGACGTGCCCCGTCTGTTGATAGTGGTATGCATACCAGGCCACGAGCGGAAGCAGCGCGAGCAGATATGCGGCGCACTGTGCAAGACTGCGGCGCGGAAGGCAGAGTCGTGCGACGAGAGCGCCCTGCCGCGCGCCACAATAGCGGTGCGCGATGTAGCCCAACAGGTCGGCTCCAAAGAGTGTGAGGGTGACGACGATGGTGGTTTCTTTGGCGACCGCCGCGAGCGAGGCGAACAGAATCACCTGCCAGCGTCGCCCTAGTATGTGGGAGTACAGCATCCAGAGAATGAGCGCGAAGGCCGCAATGTCAAGTTGCGCCATGGCGGATTGCGAAAAGATGGTGGGTGAAAGCGCAGTGAGCAGAACGGTGGCAGCAGCAACCGAAGGTGATGCCACGCGTCGTGCGATCAGCCAGAGAGCAGTGAACCCGAACGCGGCCACCAGCAGCATGGCCGTGCGTGTAATCAGCGGCGAATAAGCCGTGAGCTTCCATGCGAGCGCGAGGTAGAGCATCACCAGCGGCGGGTGGGCATTGGAGAGCGTGGTATGCGGAATGAGCGTGCCGGTGAGCAGAATGTCGCGCGCGGCGGGAATAAAGTACCCGGCCTCATCCCAGAAGTAAGGCAGGCGAAGCAGCGGAAGGTGAGTGAGCCAGAGAGCTCCGAAGATTACGGCGAATGCTCCCAAAGCCTGAGCCCCAGGAGCGGCGGTGTTCTGCGGTTTGCCCGGCATGCGTTAGTGGACGGGACCGTTCTGTGTGAACTGCGGATCGAGTTTGATCTCGCCAAATGTCTGTTCATAGTTGGCGACATTCTGCTGCAACATGAGCGCAAGCGCCTTAGCCTGCTGCGGGCTCAGGTAAATCCCCTGAAAGTTCTGCAGGTCGATGCCGGGGCCGTCACCCGGGAGTGCTTTGCCGAAGGCAAGGAAGAAATCCCACACGCTCATTCGGACTTGGACACTATTGGAGTAGCCTTCACGATAGTCGTCGGAATTCCTGATCCTGATCTCGGGTTGTTCGTTGAAATTTGCCATGGGAGAGTCTCCGAAGACAGGGTACCAAGTTTGGCGCGGAAATAACACGCGAGAGAAGTTTAGTCGCTTTGTTCGCTCTGGGCATCTGAAGAAAGTGTTCCAACCCCTTGGGAGGTGAAACTGATGAGGAGTTTGGAAGAGAGTGGACTGATTGCAGCGAAACCATTCCTGATTGAACAGGACTATGCCAGGTACTCGGCAGAGCAGCACGGGCTGTGGAGCGAACTGGTGGCGCGGAGAATGGCGCAACTGCAACAGTGCGCCTGCCGCGAGTACCTGGAAGGCTGGGAGGCGCTGGGACTGGAACGGGAGCGGCTGCCTCGGCTGGCGGAGGTGAGCACGCGGCTCGAGGCCCGGACAGGATGGAAGGTGCAGCCGGTATCGGGCTTCATGCCGTCGAGAGCGTTCTTTGAGATGTTGGGGGCGAAAAGGTTCCCGACAACAACATGGCTGCGCAGCCGGGAGTCGATGGATTACACCCCGGAGCCTGACATCCTGCACGACGCCCTGGGCCACCTGCCGATGTTTGCCGAGCAGCGATTTGCCGATGCAGTAGCGGAGTACGGTCGGGTGTGCTGCGAGATCGAAGGCGAAGAGAAGCTTGAGCGGATGGGGCGGCTTTACTGGTACACATTCGAGTTTGGGTTGATACGGCAGGATGGCAAGGTGAAGGTTTACGGGTCGGGAGTTGCTTCGTCGCAGGAAGAGTGCACAAATGTGCTGACGGGCGGCTGCGAGATCTGTGACTTTACGGTGGAGGCGGTGCTGAATGCGACGGTGAAGGTGGATGAAATTCACAAGCGGCTGTTTGCGATCACCTCATTTGCGGAGATCATGGGCGCTGTTCGGGAAGCGAGAGAGCTGGTGGAAGCCAGTTGAGGGAGTGAAATCTTGATGCGGCGCCATCGATAAATGATGGCGCTTTTTGTTTGTACATAAGGTTCACACGAGGTTTCGTGGTGACAGCATGGCGCTAGAATGATGCGATGGAATGCGGAAAGCAGTATCGCGGGCGTCTTGCACCTTCGCCGACAGGGTTTCTTCACCTGGGGCACGCGGCCACATTCTGGGCGGCGTTTGCACGCGCGCGCGAACATGGGGGCGTGCTGATTTTCCGCAATGAAGATTTGGATGGGCAGCGCTGCCGGCCCGAGTTTGTGCAGGCGATGGCTGCGGATTTGCACTGGTACGGAATCGAGTGGCAAGAGGGGCCGGATGTGGGCGGAGAGTACGGACCATACGTGCAGAGTGAGCGTCACGAACTTTACCTGAATGCGTGGAGAGAGTTGCTGGTGGGCGGATGGATTTATCCGTGCACGTGTTCACGCAAGGAACTGGCGGAGTCGGCGAGCGCGCCGCATGATGACAACGACGAGCCGGTCTATCCGGGGACGTGCCGGAATCAACGGGCGACGACCGCTTCTCCGGGTGGCCTGAACTGGCGCTTCCGCGTGCCGGATGGCGAGCGGGTGGAGTTTGTGGACGGACGCTTGGGCGCGCAGTCGTTTGTCGCGGGACAGGATTTTGGGGATTTCGTCGTGTGGAGACGGGACGACGTTCCTGCCTATCAACTGGCGGTGGTGGTGGACGACGCGGCGATGCGTGTGACTGAGGTAGTGCGCGGCGAGGATCTGTTGCGCTCTACGGCGAGGCAGATTCTGCTTCAAAGAGCGCTGGGACTGGAAACACCGGAATACTTCCACTGCGACTTGATGAAGGACCACTGCGGTGTGCGGCTGGCAAAACGGCACGACGCGTTGAGCCTGCAAAAGCTGCGGAACGAGGGTGTGAGTCCGGAACGGGCGCGGGAGATGGCGGGAGCGATTTTTGCACCGTTTACTCCAGAAAAGTGATTCACATCACAGAGTTGAGCCTACCCAATGCCGTTATGATCGAATTGCGCGCGGGCAGGATTGCATTCCATTTATAAGGACTTGCTGAACCCGGAATTGCGCAAGGAGATTTCTCATGGCTTACGTCATCACTGATAGCTGCGTAAAAGATGCCCTTTGTCTCGATGCCTGTCCTTCGGAAGCGATCCACCCCACGAAGGACGAACCCGCGTTTGAGACCGCAACCCAGCTTTATATCAATCCGGAAGAGTGCATGGATTGCGGCGGCTGCGTAGCAGAGTGCCCGACGAATTCGATCTTCCCGGCTGACGAACTGCCTGCAGACAAGCAGGAGTTTGCGGCGAAGAACGCGAACTACTACAAGAGCTAGTTTCGCGATTTTCAATGGATGAGTATGGTAGCTCCCTTTCGCGCAGCGTCATGGCGTGCCGTGGGAAAGCTCTGTCCTGCTGCGCCCGCAGCAGGACATTTGTATTTGGGCGAGAGTGCGGATTGCTTTCGACGCGCCCGGCGTTAGAAGATACACAGGTACTCATCCGCACTACGCAGGAGCAATCCTTTGAACTATCCACACTGGCAACTTGCGATTCCGGGCGGCATGCTGATTGCGCTGGTCGCGGTGCTGCACGTCTTTGTCTCCCACTTTGCGGTGGGCGGCGGCTTCTTCCTGGTGGTGACCGAGAGCATTGCCCGACGGAGGGGCGACGGGGAACTGCTGAGCTACTGCCGCCGGCACTCGAAGTTCTTCGCGCTGTTGACGCTGGTCTTCGGGGCAATCAGCGGAGTGGGAATCTGGTTCACTATCGGGCTGGTGAGCCCGGAGGCGACTTCGACGCTGATCCATACATTTGTGTGGGCGTGGGCAATCGAGTGGGTGTTCTTCTTCGTGGAGATCGCTGCGGCGATCATCTATGCGAAGACCTGGGACAGCCTGGACGGGCGTGAACACCTGATCATCGGATGGATTTACTTTGTAGCAGCCTGGATGAGCCTGTTCGTCATCAATGGCATTCTGACATTTATGCTGACGCCGGGGCGGTGGATTGAGACGCATAACTTCTGGGATGGAATGTTCAACCCGACATTCATGCCGTCACTGGTGGCGCGCACGGCGGTGAGCTTTATCCTGGCGGGCATCTTTGGCTACATCACGCTGCCAAAGGTAGAGGGTAGAGAGAAGGTGGCGCGCTGGGCCGCGATGTGGATGGTAGCCGGGGCGGTGGTGCTTCCGCTGGGGCTGATGTGGTACTTCTCGCGGCTGCCGCAGTTCTCGCAATTTTATTTGAACGGACTGATCCGCGGCGTGCGGCACGCGGTTCGCGGGGGAGTTGGATTCACGCTGGCCGCGCTGGCGATCGCGCTGATTTGCGGGGTGTGGAAGCCGCGCTGGATGCGGCCTGGGGTGGTGACGGCGCTGGTAGTGTGCGGATTGGGAATGATTGGCGCGGGTGAGTACCTGCGCGAGTTCTTGCGCAAGCCGTGGGTGATCAACCAGGTGATTTATGCCAACGACATCCGTGCGGCGCAGGTGGAGGCGCTGCAGGCGAAGGGCGTGAGCCGGACGGCGAACTTTCTGCTGGCGGACGATGTGACGAGTGAGGCGTATGGGCAGAACCTCTTCCATCTGCAATGCGGCAGCTGCCACGCGGCAGGAGGATATCGCGGGATGCGGCAGAGAGTGGATGGCTGGGACGCGGATTTTGCAGCCGACATTCTGCAACACATTCACATGTTGCGGGGGACGATGCCTCCGTATGCGGGAGACGCGCAGGACCGTAAGGCGCTGGGTAAATACCTGGCATCGCTCAATCCGGCATGGCAGTTCCAGGTAACGGACGCGAACCGGTTGGAGGTTGGCGAGAAGGTGTTTGGAGCGCGCTGCGGACACTGCCACACGGTGAATGGAAATTACAGGCCGCTGCGGGGAGCGTTTGAGAAAGCAACGCCCGCGCAGGTGGCAGAGGTCTTTCCAGCGCTGGGCGATATGAGCAGCAACATGCCGGCCTTCAATGCTCCAGCGGATCAGGCGGCGGCGCTGGCAGCATATATTTCCCACGAGGCGAACCGGCCAATTCTGCATACCCCGATTCCCGAGCAGATGCCAACGGGGAGCAATCATTCGCAACTGATGCGCCCGGCCAGCCCGCGGCAGGAGGTGCGCTAATGCAGACGATTCCAATTCCTCATGTTGATCCTCTTCCGCTGCCGGGGCCGGTGTGGCTATTTACGGCGCTGCTGCTGGTGGTATTCACGCTGCACGTGGTGTTGATGAATTCGGCGCTGGGCGGCGGGATATGGACGCTGTGGAACTACCTGAGGGGGCGGCACTCGGAACATCCTTACTCGCGCCGGTTGGCGAACGAACTGGCGGGGATGCTGCCGACTTTCCTGGCCTTTACGGTGACGCTGGGAGTGGCGGCGCTGCTGTTTGTGCAGGTGCTGTTCGGCAACTTCCTCTATGCCAGTTCGATCCTGATTGGCTCGCTGTGGCTGATGGTGATTCCACTGGTGATGGTGGCGTATTACGGCTACTACTACTTCTCCTACAGGGCGGAAAAAGGAACGGGTATTGCGGGCTGCGTGCTGGCGGTTTCGGTGTGCGTGCTGCTGGGGATCGCATTCATCTTTGTGAACAACATGACCCTGATGCTGGCGCCGGAGCGATGGCTGGCGATGTACCGCGCGCATCCGAACGGATGGAACCTGAACCTGGGTGAGCGCAGCCTCGTACCCCGGTATCTGCATATCGTGAACGGGGCGATTGCGCTGTTCTCGGCGATCCTGGCGCACCTGGGCATGCGCAAGATGAAGACCGATGCCGAGTACGGGCGCTGGCTGGTGCAACGTGCAGCATTGGTGTTTGCGGCCTGCACGGGCGGACAGTTCCTGCTGGGGATGTGGCTGCTGCTGGCAATTCCGCGGGAGATTGCGATGACCCTGTTGCGCGACCCGCTGGCGGGAGGAGTGTTTGGGCTGGGGCTGATGTCGGTGATTTTGGCGATGCTGCTAATCCTGCTGGGAAGCCTGGCGGAGAAACCGAGCCCGCTGGTGCATGCGGGGTTCGGGATGTCCGTGGTGACTCTGTTCCTGATGGTGTGCCTGCGGTACCTGCTGCGGTTGGCCTACCTGAAGCCGTATGTGGACCTGGGCGGACTGGCGGTGCAACCGCAGGTGGGAGTGATCGTGCTGTTCCTGCTTCTGTTTGTCGGTGGGCTGGCTACGGTGGGGTACATGCTGTGGCTGGTAGCTCAGGGAAGGCGGCCAGTCGCGGCGGCGCGGTAGGGGGAAATACGTATTATGCGTGCGTGAGCGGCCTGCGGGCCGCTTACGCATTTGCGGGAAATATCCACAGGAGACGGGCAAAACACGCAAAGTGAGGGCGAAAAATATTGACGGGGCGAGATTTGAAGATGCATACTTATACGGTCATCTGAATAATAATTCTATCCGGGAAGCCTATGTCGAAGGTGTCGCGTCAAAATCTGATTCTGGAGCTGGTGCAGCAGGAGGCGGTTGCGAACCAGGAGCAACTGCGCAGGCTGCTGTTGCGGCAGGGATTCGATGTGACGCAGGCGACGCTGTCGCGCGATATCAATGAGCTTGCGCTGGTCAAGACTTCGGCGGGATACAGCATGTCGCGCGGTGATCAGCAGGCGGAGCCGGGCTATCACTCGGCAGGTCGGCTGGTGCGGGAGTTCGTGGTGGAAGTTCGCGAGGCGCAGAACCTGCTGGTGATTAAGACGGCTACAGGTTCGGCTCAGCCGGTGGCAGCGGCCATCGATTCAGAAGGGTGGAGCGAGATTGTAGGGACCGTGGGCGGAGATGACACCATCCTGGTGATCTCGCAGAACAAGAAGAACGCGCACCGGATTTCGCTGCGGATCAAAGGGATGATGCAGTGACAACGGCGAAACTGAAGACCGCGGTGATGGGCGCCACGGGCTACGCGGGATTCGAGCTGGCAAAACTGCTGCTGAGGCATTCGGAGCTGGCTGCGCCGGTGTTTCTCACTCGCGAGGCTTCGGCGCAGCCGTTGGAGCAACACTACCCGGAGCTGGCGGGCGGAGCGAGCCTGCCGCTGGAAGCGTTTTCCTGGGAGCTGTTGAAGGCCCGGGGCGTGGATGTTCTGTTCCTGGCGACCCCGCATGAGCTTTCGCGGGAGTTGGTTCCCGAGGGCTTGGCGCGGGGATTGCGGATTGTCGATTTGAGCGGCGCGTGGCGGCTGAAGGAAGCGGCGAACCGCGCGGTTTACGGGTTTGAGGATAAGGACGCGGCGCTGGCGGCGGAGTTGGACCGGACGGCCGTGTATGGATTGCCGGAGCTGCATCGCGAGGAGATTCGCGGAGCGCGGTTGGTGGCGAATCCGGGGTGCTATGCGACCTCGGTAATTGTGCCGCTGGCAGCGTTGGTGCGTTCAGGGCTGGTGGAGACCACGCGCGGCGTGGTTTGCGATTGCAAGTCGGGTGTCTCCGGCGCGGGCAAAAAGCCGACGCAGAAGACACATTTCGTGGAAGCTGCCGACAACTTTTCGGCGTATTCGGTATTTGGACATCGCCACACGGGCGAGATCCTGGAACAGGCGGGACTACATGCAGACGAGCTTATCTTTACTCCACACTTGTTGCCGATCCCACGCGGCATTCTTTCGACGATCTATCTAGGGCTGAAAAGGCCCGCGACTCCGAACGAAATTGAAGGCGTGCTGCGCGAGTTCTACGGCAATGCGAGCTGGGTTCGGATATTCGAGCACGGCAAGTTGCCGCAGATTCAGTACTCGGTGCGCACAAACTTTTGCGATGTGGGATTTCAACTGGCTCCGGATGGAAAGCGGCTCATTGTGGTGAGCTGCCTGGACAACCTGATGAAGGGTGCGGCCGGCCAGGCGCTCCAGAACCTGAACGTGATGTTCGGTTGGAGCGAGAAAGAGGGGTTACTGTGATGAAGCTCGTGGTGAAAATTGGTGGTGCGGCTCTGGAAGACAAGGCGCTCCTGAAGAAGTGCGCACAGGCGGTTGCAGATCTGGCGGCAGAGGGGCACAAAGTGGCGGTGGTGCATGGCGGCGGCAAGGCACTGACGCAAACCCTGGCGCTGATGGGCAAGGAATCGGTATTTGTGAATGGACTGCGGGTGACCGACTCCGACACGCGCGACGTGGCGCTGATGGTGCTCGCGGGGCGGGTGAACAAGCAACTGGTGGCCGCGATCACGGCGACGGGACAGGCCGCGGTGGGACTATGCGGCGGCGATGGCGCGGCGTTCCTGGCGCGGAAGAAGAAGACAAAGGGCGCAGACCTTGGCTTTGTCGGCGAGATCAGCTCGGTGGATTCGCGCTGGATCGAGGCGATCTGGGATAACGACGGAATCCCCGTGATTTCCAGCCTCGCGCTGGGTTCCGATGGCGAGTACTACAACGTGAACGCGGACCAGATGGCGTCGGCGTGCGCTTCGGGATGCAAGGCGAACGCGCTCATCTTTTTAACCGACGTCGCGGGCGTGAAGGGTGCCGATGGCGCGGTGATCCGCTGGCTTTCAATGAGCGACATTCCGCAATTGGTGAAGAGCGCGGTGGTGTGCGGCGGAATGCTGCCGAAGCTGGAAGCCTGCCAGGATGCGCTGCGTTCGGGCGTGCACCGGGTACGGATTCTGCCGGCGCTGGATGCTGACATGCTGCCCGCGTTTTACCAGACGAAGATCGAGTGCGGCACGGAGGTTATGGCATCGTGAGCTTAGCCAAGGTACAGAAAGCGGAAGAGAAGTATGTGCTGCACACCTACGACCGGCATCCGATCTTGTTTACCCACGGAAAAGGGGCGTACCTGTACGCGGACGACGGCAGCAAGTACCTCGACTTCCTGAGTGGAATTGGAGTGATGGCGCTGGGGTATTCGCATCCGGCGGTCACGAAGACGATCAAGGAACAGGCTGGGAAGCTGGTGCACGTTTCCAACCTGTTCTACACCGAGTTTCCTTCGGTGCTGGCGCAGAAGCTGGTGAAGCTCTCAGGGCTCGACCGGGTATTTTTCTCCAACAGCGGGACGGAGGCCTGGGAAGGCGCGCTGAAGATTGCGCGCGCTGTGGCCAGCGGCAAGGGGCTGAAGAAGCGCACAAAGTTCCTGGCAATGGAAAACTCCTTTCACGGGCGGACGATGGGTTCGGTGGCGACCACGTACACGGAGAAATACCGAAAGCCGTTTGCGCCAGTGATGCCGGGCGTTACGTTCGTGAAGTTCAACGACGTTGAAGATCTAAAGAGCAAGTTTGGCGAAGATGTCTGCGCCATCTGTATTGAGACGATTCAGGGCGAGGGCGGGATTCATCCGGTAAGCCCGGAGTTCCTGAAGACCGCGCGTGAGTTGACCGAGGCGAGCGGCGCACTGCTGATGCTGGATGAGATTCAGTGCGGGTTGGGGCGGACGGGCAAGATGTTTGCCTACCAGCATTACAAGGTGAAGCCGGATGTGGTGACGCTGGCAAAGCCGCTGGCAGCGGGACTTCCGCTGGGAGCGATCATCGTGACGGCGGATGTGGCTGGGGCGATTCATCCTGGGATGCATGGGACGACATTCGGCGGCGGTCCGCTGGCGTGCGCGGTGGCGCTGGAAGTGCTGAAGGTGCTGGAAGAGGAGAAGATTCTAGCCCACGTGAAAGAGGTGGGAGGGTACTTTCTGGACCTGCTGCAGCAACTGGACGCGCGGCACGGCTGCATTGTGGATGTGCGCGGCGTAGGGCTGATGGCGGGAGTGGAATTGGATTCCGCGGAACTGGCCAAGGCCGTGCAGAAGGCGATGCTGGCGGAGAAGATCATCATTAACCGGACGCATGAAACGGTGTTGCGCTTTTTGCCGCCGTTCATTGTTACGAAGAAGGAAGTGGAAGTGGTAGTGAAAGCGCTCGATCAGATTCTGTCCTCCTGCGCGTCATCTGGCGACGCTGCGCCCGCGGTTGTGCGCAGCCCTCGGCAGAGGCTCCCCAAGGCAAGCGCGAGCGGCGCGAAATGAGGAGCCCGGAATTGAATCCGGAGCTGGGAGCAGAGGAGGACAAGAAGATGGCAACACGTCCAGTGGACAAGGACTCGGTTGATAACGCAGCGCCGTCGGCGGTGCTGACGGACTTGACGGCGATGAGCGACCTGACTTCGGCAGAGGCCGAGGGGTTGCTGGAACTGGCAGCGCTGGTGAAGGCGCGGCCCGCGGATTTCCGCACAGCGCTGGCGGGGAAGCAGATTGTTCTGTTCTTCGAGAAGCCTTCGTTCCGCACGCGATTGACGTTTGAGTCGGGAATTTACTCGCTGGGCGGACACGCGATGTTCGTGGACCAGTTGACCTCGCGCATCGGCGAGCGCGAGCCCATCAGCGACATGGCGCACAACCTGGAGCGCTGGGTGGATGCACTGGTGCTCCGCACCTTTGAACACAGCACGGTGACGGAACTGGCGAAGTTCTCGTCGATTCCGGTGATCAACGCGCTGAGTGACTATGAGCACCCATGCCAGGCGCTGGCTGACTTCCTGACGCTGCGGGAGCACTTTGGCGATCTCCGCAAAGTGCGGTTGGCGTATGTGGGCGATGGCAACAACGTAGCCCACTCGCTGATGCTGAGTGCGGCGCTGTTTGGAGCGCACATCGTGGTGGGAACTCCAAAGGGCTTTGAGCCGAGCGCGGCAGTACTGGCGGCGGCGCGTGAGATTGCGCTGGAAACGGGTGCCACCATTGAAGTGGTGAATGATCCGGTAGAGGCCGTGAAGGGCGCGGACGCGGTGTACACCGACGTTTGGGCCAGCATGGGACAGGAAGCCGAGATCGCAGAGCGGGCGCGTATTTTTGCCGGCTTCAAAGTGACTCCGGAACTTTTTGCAAACGCCGCGCCGGGAGCCGTGTTCATGCACTGCCTGCCCGCGCATCGTGGCGAAGAAGTGGAAGCGGCGGTCATCGACTCGTCCGCGTCCGTGGTATTTGACCAGGCGGAGAACCGCCTGCACATACAGAAGGCGATCCTTCTGCAGCTACTGGGAGGAGGCGCTCGCCGCTTCCCAACGAGGAGCTTTAATGTCTAAGAAGAAGGTTGTACTGGCATATTCGGGCGGACTTGATACATCGATTATTATTCCGTGGCTGAAAGAGAATTATGACTGCGATGTAATCGCCTTTGTTGCCGACGTGGGACAGCGCGAAGACATGGAAGAGGTCGCCGTGAAGGCGATCAACACGGGCGCGTCCAAGGTTGTGGTGAAGGACCTGCGCGAGGAGTTCCTGACCGAGTATGTGTGGAAGTGCCTGCAGGCAGGCGCGGTGTACGAGCATAAGTACCTGCTGGGGACCTCGATGGCGCGGCCGATTATCGCCAAGTACCAGGTGGAGGTTGCACTGGCCGAGGGCGCTGATGCGGTGGCGCACGGCTGCACCGGCAAAGGCAACGACCAGGTGCGCTTCGAGCACGCATTCCAGGCGCTTGCGCCGGAGTTGCAGATTATTGCGCCGTGGCGTGAGTGGACTTTGAAATCGCGCGAGGACTGCATCGATTACGCGGAGGCGCGGAAGATTCCAATCGTAGCAAGCCGGACAAAGATTCACTCGCGCGACCGGAATATCTGGCATATTTCGCACGAGGGCGGGGAACTGGAGGATCCAGCCAGCGCACCTCTGGACACGACGTGGCAGATTTCAAATTCGCCGCAGAAGGCCCCGGACCGGACGGAGGAAGTGGAGATCGGGTTTGACAAGGGTGTTCCGATTTCGGTGAATGGACAGGCGCTGCCGGCGGTGCAAATGCTCGACCTGCTGAATGAGATTGGCGCGCGCAACGCGATCGGACGAATCGACCTGGTGGAGAACCGGTTCGTAGGAATGAAATCCCGCGGTGCGTATGAGACTCCGGGCGGAACGCTGCTGCTGCTGGCGCATCGCGAGTTGGAGGCATTGTGCCTGGATCGCGACCTGTCGCACTTCAAGCAGCACGTGGGATTGAAGTACGCAGAGATTGTGTACAACGGGCTCTGGTTCACTCCGCTGCGGGCTTCGCTGGATGCGTTTGTGGCCTCGACGCAGGCGGAGATGACGGGCACGGTAAAGCTGTCGCTGTACAAGGGCAATGTGGGGATCAGCAGCCGGAAATCGGAGTACTCGCTGTTCAACGCCGATATTGCTTCATTCACGATGAGCGAGAGCTATGATCAGAAGGACGCTGCGGGATTCATCAAGATACTGGCGCTGCCGGCACGGGCGCGGATGATGAACCAGAAGGCGAAGAAGAAGGCTCTTGAGGTGACAAAGTGAAGATGTGGTCGGGGCGGTTCAGACAGCCGCTCGATCCGGAATTCGAGCGCTGGCAAAGGTCGTTTCCCTTTGACCAGCGTCTTCTTCAGGAAGAGATATCCGCCAGCCGCGCGCACGCGAAAGCCCTGCTCGCGGCTGGTGTCCTTTCCGGGGCAGAGTACGCGACGATGCTCGGAGGGCTGGAAAAGCTCTCGCTGACCGGGCATGAGCTGCTGAACGACCCGGAGGCCGAAGATGTTCACCACTTTGTGGAGAAATCTCTGCAGGGCCTGATCGGCGAGACGGCGCTGAAACTGCACGCGGGGCGAAGTCGCAACGAGCAGATTGCGACCGACCTGAGGCTGTTTGTACGCGCGCAGTGCGACGAGATCAGCAGACTACTGGCGGAACTGGTGGCGGCTACGACCGAGCGGGCGCGGCAGGCGGGGACGGCGGCGATGCCGTCCTATACGCATCTGCAGCGGGCCGAGCCGGTGTTGGTGGCACATTGGCTGCTGGCCTATTGCGAGATGTTCCTGCGCGACGTGGAGCGCTTGCGGGATTGCCGTGAGCGGCTGAATCACTGCCCGCTGGGCTCCGGGGCAATTGCGGGCGCGACGTTGGCACTGGACCGGGAGATGGTGGCGGGCGAGCTGAAGTTTGAGGCTCCGACGCGGAACAGCATGGATGCAACCAGCGACCGGGATTTTGCGATTGAGTTCGCGCAGGTACTGTCGATACTGGCGGTACACCTGAGCCGGTGGGCAGAGGAGTTCATCCTGTTCTCGACGCTGGAGTATGGCTTTGTGCACCTTCCGGAGAGCTATTCGACGGGTTCGAGCGCGATGCCGCAGAAGCAGAATCCAGATGCGCTGGAGCTGATTCGCGGCAAGGCGGGACGAGTGATGGGCGCGGCGCAACAGTTGCTGATCACGCTGAAGGGGCTGCCGCTGGCCTACAACAAGGACATGCAGGAGACGCAGGAGCCGGTATTCGTGGTGGCCGACACGGTGAGCATGATGCTGCGTGTGGCGGGGGGCTTTATGCGCGAGGTGCAGTTCGACCTGGAGCGAATGGCAAGCGCGGCGAGTTCGGGCTACATGAACGCGATGGCTGCGGCCACTTACCTGGTGGGCAAGGGAGTGCCGTTCCGGCGGGCGCACGAGGTGATTGGACGGGCGGTGCGCGCGGGGATGGAGCAACGCCTGGAACTGCACGAGATGAAGCTGGCAGAGCTGCGCGAGATCAGCGAAGCGTTCGGGGATGATTTTTACGCCAGCGTAACGCTGGAGGCTGTGCTGGACTGCCATGATGTAACCGGCGGCACGGCGCGCGCGAAGGTGGCTGCGGCGCTTGCGTCCATGGAGCAGCGGGTGATGCAGTTGAGGAAGACAGAGGCGGCCGATGTACACGCGTAAAGCGGTTTTGCCGGACGCGGAAAACCTGCGTGGGCTGATTGCGGATTTTTCGGGAGACGGAACGCTGCTGCCAAGGTCGCTGGCGGAGATTTGCGAGAACATCCGCGATTTTACTGTGGTGGTGGAGGGCGACGAACTGCTGGGCTGCGGAGCGCTGCATCTGTATGGCACGCACCTGGCGGAGATCCGCTCGATTGCCGTGTGGCCGCGCTTCAAGGGCGCGGGCGCGGGACGCCTGCTGGTGGATGCGCTGCTGGAAGAAGCAGAGCTGCACCACGTTCATTGCGTGTGCCTGTTCACGCGTATCCCGGAGTTCTTTGCGCACATGGGCTTTGCGGAAGCCAAGCGTGAGGAACTGCCGGACAAAATTTACAAGGACTGCGCGAACTGTCCGAAGTTGCACGAGTGCGACGAGGTTGCGATGTATCGCGGAGAGCTGCCGCAATTCGCGATCCTGCCGCGTCCGGCAAAATTGCAGTTGCGGGTGAGACAGCCGCTGGTGAAGATCGAAAGATGAATGTAAACGGAGCGGATGAGGCGGTATTTCTACCCCTGGGATTTTTGTGGTCGGCCACGAAGGCCGGAATCAAGGCAAGCGGGCGTGCGGACCTTGCGCTGGCGGAGGCTCCTATGGGCGCTTCGGCGGCGGCGATGTTCACGCGGAACCGAGTGGTGGCCGCGCCGGTTGAGGTAGGGCGGGCGCACCTTCGCAAGAGCCGGGGACGGGTGCGTGCCGTTCTGGTCAACGCGGGCAACGCAAATTGTGCGACAGGCGCTGCGGGAATCGCAGTGGCGGAGCAGAGCTGCGCGGCACTGGGAGCGGCCCTGGAGGCGGCTCCGCAGTTCATCGTGCCATCGTCAACTGGAATTATTGGAGTGCCGCTGCCGGTGGAAAAACTGGTGAAGGCGATTCCGGCGGTGGTGGAAGGGCGCGGTGGCGACGCGGAAGCATTGAAGGCATTCGCGACGGCCATCATGACGACGGACACGCGGATGAAGCTGGCTTCGGCGGAATTTGCCGCAGGCAAGAAGACGGTGCGGATCGCCGGAGTGTGCAAAGGATCGGGGATGATTCATCCCAACATGGCAACGATGCTGGTTTACATATTCACCGATCTGGAGGCGGAGCCAGTGGATTTGCGGGCAGCGCTGAAGGCGGCGGTGGATACCACGTTCAACGCGATTTCCGTGGATGGGGATACCTCGACCAACGACACCGTGCTGGTGCTGGCTTCCGGGGCGAGCAAGGTGAAGCTGGCGGCGGTGGCAAAGAAGTTTGCGGAGGCGTTGCGCGGGGTTTGCGCGTCGCTGGCGGAGCAGGTGGTGCGCGACGGCGAAGGCGCAGAGCACCTGGTGAGGCTGAGGATTTCAGGCGCGAAGTCCGTGGACGAAGCGCGGACGATTGCGCGCTCGATCGCCAATTCGCCTCTGGTGAAGACCGCCTGGGCGGGGTGCGACCCGAACTGGGGACGAATCCTCTCCTCGGTGGGGAAGAGCGGAGTGGCGGTGGATGCGGCGAAGATCAACATCTTCTTCGGTCCGCAGCAGGTCTGCAAGGGCGGAGTGGCGCACGCCTTCGACGAGAAGCAGGCGCATGAATATTTGAAGCAGGCGGAGTATGAGATTCGAGTGGAGTTGGGAAGAGGGAAGAGCGCGCTGGAGTTTCTGACCTGCGACCTGACGGTGGAGTACGTGCATATCAACGCGGACTACTCGACATAGGGAGCGCTGCTTCACAATGGCCATGAATCCGGGGCTCGCCAATGGCGGGCCCTTCGTGCGATAAAAGGGCATGACACACGCTCGGTTGGTGGAGATGGCGGAGGCGTGGCTGCGGCGGTATCGCTGCGGGATTGTGTTGAGCGAGCAGGGATGCTCATCGGGCGAAATGCCGGATGCGATCGGGTGGAAGGGCAAGAACCACTCGATTGTGATTGAGTGCAAGATCAGCCGCGCGGATTTTCTGGCCGATGCGTGGAAGCCGTGGAGGCGCGATCCGGAGATTGCGCTGGGATGCGAGCGCTACTTCGCGGCTCCAAAGGGGATGCTGAAGGCCGAGGAGATGCCCGAGGGCTGGGGGCTGCTGGAAGCCGCAGGGCGCGAACTGCAGGTGGCGAGGAAGTCCAAGCGCAAACTTCGGCATGCCGAGGGGCTGATGAACGAGATGAACCTGTTGCTGGCGAGCCTGCGGCGGGTGGAGGTGAGGATTGAGCCACAGAGGATCGGGGACTTCCTGAAGTGGAAGAACCGGATGGCCAGCTACAACGGCGGCGCCCTGCCGGAGGGCATTGTGGCTCCGGAGGAGGAAGAGAATTCGCACCTGGTGTGATGGTCCGCGCCGCCTGCCGTACAATTCAAGAGTCATGTTCGCAAAGATTCAGCGCATACATTTTGTTGGCATCGGTGGCATCGGCATGAGCGGGATTGCCGAGGTGCTGCTTACCCTTGGATACCGCGTGAGCGGCTCAGACCTGCGCTTGTCGGCAACAACCGAACGGCTGAAGAAACTAGGAGCTGAGATCTTTGTGGGTCACGTGGCAGACAACGTCCACGGGGCTGAGGTGGTGGTTACCAGTTCGGCGATCTCACGCGAGAACCCGGAGGTGGCAGAGGCGCGGCAGTTGCATCTACCGGTGATCCAGCGGGCGGAGATGCTGGCCGAACTGATGCGGCTGAAATATGGAATCGCCATTGCGGGGATGCACGGCAAGACGACTACGACGAGCCTGGTGGCGGCCGTGCTTGCGGCGGGCGGACTGGACCCGACGGTTGTGGTGGGGGGTCGCGTGGATGCCATGGGCTCCAATGCGCGCCTGGGGACCTCGCAATACCTTGTGGCGGAGGCAGACGAGAGCGACCGTTCATTCCTGAAGTTGTCGCCGATCCTCTCCGTGGTTACGAACATCGACCGCGAACACATGGATTGCTACCGCGACATGGACGACGTGCAGAATACGTTCGTGGAATTCATGGACCGGGTGCCGTTCTATGGGACGGTGGTGGCATGTACAGATAACGACGGGTTGCGGAATCTGCTGCCGCGGGTGGAGCGCCGAGTGGTGAGCTACGGAACGCGCGAGGATGCAGACTTCCGCGCGATGGAGATGGCGACTGGGCAGGAGCCCGAAGCGATGCACAACAATTTCCGGGTGCAGTTCCAGGGGCGCGATCTGGGGCGTTTCGAACTGTTCGTCCCGGGCGCGCACAACGTACTGAACGCGACGGCGGCGATTGCGGTCGGGATGGGACTGGAGATTCCGGTGGAGCGCATCCGCGATGGGATCGCGCAATTCCGCGGAGTGGACAGGCGCTTCCAGTTGAAGGGCACGGCCGCAGGCGTGCGGGTAGTGGATGACTACGGACACCATCCCACCGAGATTGTGGCAACGCTGGCGGCGGCGCGGCAATGGCTGCGCGGGGCAGGGCGAGTTCACGTGATCTTCCAGCCGCACCGGTACACGCGGACCTACCTGCTCATGGATGAATTCGTCTCGGCATTTCCGGATGCGGACCGGTTGCTGGTGCTTGACATTTATGCGGCCAGCGAGCAGCCGATTGCAGGGGTGAGCGGACTTTCGCTTGCACAGAAGATACGCTGCCGGAACGATCATCCGGCGGAGTTTGCAGCGAGCTTTGCGGCCGCGGTCGATGCACTGGTGGAACAGGTGCAGGAGGGCGACGTCGTGCTGACTCTGGGCGCAGGAACGGTTTCGCAACTGGGGCCGCAGATCCTGGAGAAGTTGCGGGCGCGCGAGCAGGCGGCGGGCGTCTGAGGCGAGTATGCACAGGGGACGGTGCAGAAGGGGGAGAAATTCTGCACACACTGTTAACGAGTTAAAGTCCGGGCCGGGGAAGCCTGAATATTCACTAGCTGAATCGGCGGCAAAAGCAGGTATAGTGAGCGCATAAGGCGCTTGCTGCCTGCTTTCCATCTATGGCGCGCAACCAGGGACCACCTTCCGACGATCCGTTCTACCGCCGAGGCCAGACGGCCCGCAATTCCTATGCGGACGACTCGCTGCCGCTGGACGCTGGACTGACGGATGACGAGGACGAAGACGAACAGAACCAGTTCCGGCGGGCAAACAAACGGGTTTCAGTAAGGCGCAGCGCGCTGCCGAAAAAGACGGCTTCGCGGATGCGCGCTGTGGCAGCGGTGGTGCTGACGCTGGCAGTGCTGGCAGTGGCTGGATTTGAGTCCTACAGATTTGCGACACACTCGTGGCGATTCCGTGTTCGCTCAGAGAATGACGTGCAGGTGGGGGGAGAGGCTTCAAAGTCGCGAGCGCAGGTGTTGGAAAAAATGCGGGAGGACGTGGGGCGCAATGTATTCCAGATCCCGCTGGCGGAGCGTAAACGGGAGTTGGAGAAGATCCCCTGGGTGGAGTCGGCGGCAGTGATAAGACTCTGGCCGAATCAACTCCGGGTGGTGGTGAAGGAGCGTACGCCGGTTGGATTTGTCGCCCTGGGAGAGCGCGTGGAACTGGTGGATGCGCAGGGAGTGCTGATGGAGATGCCCTCCGGCACGCAGGGAGACGGCTATTCGTTTCCGGTCATCCTGGGAATGAACGAGAACGAGCCTCTTTCCACACGCGCACCGCGAATGAGGGCGTATATGAGACTGATGCGCGAGTTGGACGAGGGCAACGGCGCGCAGGGCGCACAATATTCGCGCAACATCGATGAGGTGGACTTGAGCGATCCGGAAGACGTGAAGGTGCTGGCGAAGGGCGGGTCGGCGCCGATTCTGCTGCATCTGGGCAAGGAGAATTTCCTGTCGCGCTTCATGGTGTTTTTATCGAATGTGCAGAAATGGGAGCAGGAACGCGGAAAACTGGAATCTGTGGACATGCGCTATGGCCGCGAGGTGATTTTGAATCCAGACACTCATGTTGCGACACCGCCGGCCGCAGCGGGGGCTGCAAAGACTGACGGCACGGAAAAGAACTCAGAGCCGGCAGTGCCATCGAAGCCACGGCACCGGGCAGTGAAGAAACGGAAATAGATGGGAAAGAGCAACGAGAACATCATCACGATCATCGACCTGGGCTCTTCTAAGACGGTGGCACTGTCGGTGGAGATGACCGAGGCGGGGCTGCGCTATCGCGGCTACGGGGTTGCGGCTTCGGGGGGAACCAAGCGCGGCGTAATCGTGGACCTCGAGTTGGCTAAGAAGAGTGTGGAGGAGGCGGTAGGGCGCGCAGAGAAAAGCAGCGGACTCGCCCTGGCTTCGGCAGTGGTAGGGGTGAGCGGGCCGCATATTCGCTCCGTAAACAGCCACGGAGTGATTTCGCTTGGATCGCGGCCACGGGAAATTACCAGCGCCGACGTGCAGGAGGCCGGAGAGCGGGCGCGCGAGATCGCCTTGCCGGAAGGACGCGAGATTCTGCACCTGATGACGCAAGAGTTTTTGCTGGACGGCCAGGACGGTATCCAGCACCCAGTGGGGATGATAGGGCGTCAATTAGACATTCGTGTGCACGTGATTACGGCGGCGAGCGCAGCAGTTCAAAACGTGGTGACTGCGCTAAACCTGGCTGGCATGAGCGTGGAAGATAAGGTTTACGAAGGATTGGCGTGCTGCGATGCGGTGCTGCGGCGCGACGAACGCGAACTGGGTGCCGCGGTAATCGATATTGGAGCAGCAACATCAGACATTGCAGTTGTGCAGGATGAGGTTGTGATCCACTCGAGTGTTGTGCCGCTTGGTGGAATCAACTTTACCCGCGACGTTGCATATGGGCTGAAGACCTCGCTGGTGGACGCTGAGAGTCTGAAGCGGCAATTTGGCTGCTCCATGGTGACGCGGATTGCGGAGCAGAACGAGATTGAGGTTCCATCCGTGGGAGAGCGTCCTTCGAGGATGATGAGGCAGCGCGACCTGGGAGAAATCCTGGAGCCTCGCGCCAGGGAACTGATGGAGTTGTTGCGTGACGACCTTCGTCATGCGGGAGTGCTGGAAACGCTCGGCGGAGGAATCATCCTCACCGGGGGCGGATCGCGGTTGTTGAGCCTGACGGAAAGTTGCGAGGACATTCTGAGGCGTCCGGCGCGAGTCGGACTGCCGATGGGGATTGCGCAGCTTCCGGTGGAACTGCAGGAGCCCGAGTATGCAACCGCAATTGGCCTGGTGTTTTACACGCAGCGGGCGCGGGTACTGAAGAGTAAGGAAGAGACCGGTTTTGGAGCGCGGCTGCGGGGACTGTTCACGTCGCGCTCAACGAACTGATGCCAGGCGCGAAGGCGCGCCAAGAGTGAGGCTAGCATGATGGACGAGCAGGACATTCGAATTCAGTTCCACGAAGAGGTACGCAACAACGCCAAGATCAAGGTGATCGGCGTCGGTGGCGGCGGCAACAACGCGGTGAACCGGATGATTGAGGCCGGCGTGGAGGGCGTGGAGTTCATTACGGCCAACACGGACCTGCAGGCGTTGCAGATGTCCCGCGCTCCGAAGAAACTTCAACTGGGTGTGAAGCTGACGAACGGGCTGGGCGCCGGGGCGAATCCTGAGGTGGGGCGGCAGGCCGCGCTGGAGGATACGGACAGGATCATTGCCGCGCTGGAAGGCGCGGACATGGTCTTTGTAACCACGGGTCTGGGCGGTGGCACCGGAACTGGAGCCGCGCCCATTATTGCCTCGCTGGCCAGCGAAATGGGTGCGCTCACCGTGGCAGTAGTTACCAAGCCCTTTGCGTTTGAGGGCAAGCGCCGGATGAACCAGGCGGAAAAGGGCTTGGCGGAGCTGATTGACTCGGTGGACACGGTGATTGTGATTCCGAACGAGAAACTGCTCGCGGTGGCGCAGGATGCGGGCTTCTTCGAGTCATTCCGGGTGGCTGACGACATTCTGCGGCAGGCGGTGCAGGGAATTTCCGACATCATCACGATTCCTGGCATCATCAACCGCGACTTTGCAGACGTTAAGGCGATCATGGCGGGCATGGGATACGCCGTTATGGGGACCTCGACGGGGAAGGGCGAACGCCGGGCGCTGGAGGCGGCGCAGAGGGCGATTGCATCGCCACTGCTGGAGGCTGGAGCCATTGATGGTGCACGTGGCATTCTGCTGAACATTACAGGATCGAGTTCACTGAAGCTGGCCGAAGTGTATGAGGCATCTACAATCATCCAAAGCGCAGCCCATGAGGATGCAAACATCATCTTTGGCGCTGTGCTGGACGAGAAGATGAAGGATGAGGTGAAGATCACCGTGATCGCAACGGGCTTTCGGTCCGAATCGCGCCTCCACGCGCGGGATACGATGACGGCGACGGCAGCTGCAATTCAGCAGGCGAGGCAGGCACAGTGGACGCGAACGCCGGAGCCGCAGATCACGCGGCGGGCCGATGAGACCTACGAATTACGAGCAGAGGAGTCCGAGCATGCGATTCCTGAGCCACCGCCCCTGGCAGGTCCTATGACAGGAGTGGTGGAGGTTCAGCCGACGACTCAGCCTCCGACGCGAATCTGGGAGGCGGTGCAGCAGACGAGGCCGGTATCTTCTCTGGATGCGCTGGCGATGGACGACGAACATGATGAACTGGACGTCCCCGCATATCTTCGAAAGAGGAATCCAGACCTGGGCTGAACTTCTGAAGATCGGATCAGATTCTGGGGCGTTTTCAGCAGATGGAGGGCTGGGAACGCCCTTAACCATTGTCAAACCGTAACTTCTGTTGTACCCCCGCCTGAGCTGCGCTAAAGTCGAAGGAACTTCTGTTCAAGGAATCAGCCATGAGTCGCTGTCACGTGCACGGTTCGGCGCGTTTCGCCAGTACTTTTGCACTTATCCTGCTGGCGCTTGTCCCTGCAGTGTTCGCGGGTATCTACCCATCTCCTATTAACATTCCGGTGACGGGAGTGAATGCGATTGCCGCAGGTGATTTTAACGGCGACGGCAAGATGGACATTGTGGTGGCAGACGGTGCCTCCTCCACCGTGGAGGTGCTGCTGAACAGCGGCACGGGAAGCGCTGCCTCTTCGGTTTCGTCGGCATCAGGAGTGTCCGTACCGGCGTCGCTCGTGGTGGGAGACTTCAACGGCGACGGCAAATTGGACATTGCGCTCCACAACAAGTTTGATCTGAAGATTGTTGTCCTGCTCGGAAACGGAGACGGAACATTCCAAGCGCCCGTTAAGACGGTAACCACCAGCAATGGACGCTTGGTTGTGGGCGACTTCAACAACGACGGGCATCCCGACCTGGCCACGGGGAACCAGATTTTTCTGGGCAAGGGAGATGGGACCTTTCAGTCCGCGCTGACCACGAGCTATGGCGGAACGTTCTACACGGCGGCAGACCTGAACGGCGACGGAAATCTGGACCTGCTGGGCATTGACAGCGCAGGAATCTCTGTCCTGCTGGGGATAGGAGATGGGAGTTTTGGGGCTGCCAGTTCGACGGCTGTGACCGGAGCGGTCCGCAGCGTGGCGGTGGCGGATATGAACGGCGACCGCAAACTGGACGTGATCGCGGGAGTTAGCGGCGGAAAGGTGCTGGTGCTGCTGGGCAACGGCGATGGAACGCTGCAGACGGCTCTGACCCAGACAAGTTCGGTGGTTGATCCGTACGAGATTGCGGTGGCTGACTTCACGGCAGACGGATTGCGCGACGTGATTGTGGCGGGCGGGATCACAGAGCCCGTGTCCCTGCTGGCGGGCAGCGGAACGGGAAGCCTCGACGCAGAAAAGCTGCTGGCACTGGGTTTTGCAGACAACGTGACTGGCGCGTCCCTGGCTACAGCGGACTTTGACGGCAATGGAACTCCGGACCTTGTGGCACCATCCGGTGTCACCGGCAGAGTGGTGTTGTGGCTGTCAAAATCGACTGGGGGCTTTGCGACTCCGAACGTCTATCCCTACAGCGGCGGGATCGTTGCCTCGGCCGATTTCAATGGCGATGCGCGTCCGGATGCGATCTTTGCGGGGACCTCAACAGGCAAGGTTGGCGTGATGCTGGACAAGGCAGACGGCACGCTGGCGGCTCCCATCTACACAACGCTTACGACTGCGCCGCTTGCGGGGATGGTGCCAGCGGACCTGAATGCGGACGGATTGCTGGACTTGGTGTTCTGGACCTCGGCGGTGACGGCAAACAATGTGACGACACAAGGCGCAACTTTTGCGGCGCTGGGGAGGGGTGATGGAACATTCGATGCCCCGGTGGTGGTCACGCAGAGCCTCTCCACGCAGGCAGTGGTAAAGGACCTGAATGGGGATGGGTTTCCGGATGTGGCTGACCTGGATACTGCCCCGGGAAATGTGGCGGTATTTCTTGGCAAGGGCGATGGCACGTTCGGCTACGAGATAGGCTACCCGACCGCGCCGGGGGCGACTTTCATCACGGCTGCCGACGTGAATGGCGATGGACATCCGGATCTGATTACGGCGGGCGCGGGCGGGGTTGATTATCTCCCGAACAACGGCGATGGAACGTACGCGTACTACAAGGCAATCAGCACGGTGGCAGCTGCTTCTGTGGCTCTGGCGGACGTGGATGGCGATGGAAAACTTGACCTTGTGATCGTCTCCGGAACGGGGACGGCGACGACAGCCACGGTGTACCTTGGCTCCGGGACTGGCACGTTCACGCAGACTTCGCAGATTGCGCTGGGTGGCGCAACACGCATTCACTTTGCCGACATCAACAACGATGGCTTGGCCGATATTGTGGCCGACGAAGGCTCGGCAACAGGGATTTGGCTGAACACCAAGGCCGGGACCTTCGCAAAAGCACAGGACCTCCCACTGGGAGGGCCGTTGGAACTCGCAGATATCAACACCGATGGACTGCCCGACCTGTTGCAGGTATCCGGCTCGCGCAGCTATTGGACATTGGCTTACAACCAGTTTGGAACTACCGCGGCAGGAGATTTTTCGATCAGCGCTGCACCGGTTGCACCCAGTGTGGCTGCGGGGGACAAGACGACGGTTGCGCTCACCTTGGGCTCGCTGAACGGTTACGCAGGAATCGTAGCGCTGTCCTGTTCAGGGCTTCCGGCATATACCACGTGTGTATTTTCTCCGGTGAATGTCACGATTCCGGCGACGGCTGCAAGTGCGACGTTGACGATTCAAACCTCGCTGAACTCCGTGAGTGCGTTGCGTGTTCCAGACGCTCCCCGGAAGCGGACAGGATGGACAGGCTTCGTATTTTGCGGAGTGTTGCTGGCAGGAGCCAGCGTCCGGCGGCGGCGGATATTGATGTGTGCAGTGTTTGCGCTGCTGGCGGTGATGATGATGGCGAGTTGCTCGTCGCCGAACTCAGTTCCGCCAATCGTGACGACCGCTCCGAAGTCGGTGACGACGACGATTACGATCCTGGCCTCGGCTGGAACGACGGTCCACTCGACTCAGATTGCGCTGACGATCACAAAATAAGATTGCGTGCAGCGCACGGCCAAACAAGAATTCGGGGCGGGGGGACTCAAGTCGGTTAGCCTCCGCCCTTTCTGTTTGTGCTAACAATCAACAGAGCGGGACGGTTTCCCTTATCCGGGACGGAGTGCCTGCCGATAGACACAAAGAGCAACGGCTGGTTCCGCAACTCTGCTGAAAGATGCTGCATCAGCTGTGTTGGTAGATGTACTTAGGTCATAGGTTGAGATACCTGAGTTGCGTGTTTCGATCTTGTAAAAGCAGGATCGAGTCGCTTAGGATCAACTTACTGACCGATTGACCAGAGAAGTCAAAAGCCCGGAAGACCGAGCTGCGGCAGAGGTGTAGGTACAAGGATGTTTACTGCGATTCAAACTCGGATTTTTAGAGCCGCGCTGGCGATGGCGCTTTGCATTTTCTGCGCATTGGGCTCATTTGCGGCTACGGTATCCACACGTCATGAGACGCGCACGAATCGCAAGATCAAGGAAAGTACGAAGACGGAAAAGCGCATGGCGGCCGCGAAGCATAGCAGGGTCATAGCTCGCGCGAAGACTCCAGCCGCAGCTGTAATCGTGAGCAAGCACGGAAAGCGCAGAGCGCGTTACTATGAGCGCTTCACGGCGAGTTCTTTTGTGTCGGACCCCGAGGCTGGTGATGTCACGCTGGGCGAAGACCCGTTGGTGCGCGAAGCAGCAGTAAACGCGCTCGGGAATATGCACGGCACGGTGGTGGCCATCGATCCGAGCAACGGACGAATCCTGGCGATGGTGAACCAGAGACTGGCGCTCGCAAGCGGCGCGCAGCCCTGCTCTACGATCAAGGTTTCCGTGGCGCTGGCGGCACTCAGCGAAGGCATTGTGACCAAGGACACGCCGGTGAATCTGGGCGGCTGGAAGATGGACATGAACCAGGCGCTGGCACATTCCAATAACCAGTATTTTGAAGCTTTGGGACGGCGGCTTGGCTTCCAGAAGGTCAGCTACTATGCACACCAGTTTGGACTGGGCGAACTGGCGGGATGGAATATCGAAGGCGAGCACCTCGGCGTGTACCCGACCGAGGAGCTTCCGGCGAGTTTGGGCGGAGTGGGTAAGATGTGCTCGTTTGGCGAGAGCATCAGCATGACGCCGCTGCAACTTGGCGCGCTCATGGCATCGATCGCCAACGGTGGCACGCTGTACTACCTGCAGCATCCGAATTCGGCGACCGAGGTTGCAGACTTCCAGCCGAAGGTAAAGCGCTATCTCGACATCGCGCCGCTCATTCCCGAGGTGAGCGTGGGTATGCTGGGTGCAACGCAGTTTGGCACCGCGCGCAGCCTGCGCACGAGCTTTACGTCGGAGCAGGTGCTGGGCAAGACCGGAACCTGCAGCAGCGCTGGAACGAGATTCGGGTGGTTTGGCTCATTCGCAAACTCGCAGTTTGGGAGGATTGTGACTGTAATCTTCCTGGAGGGAGATCACGCGGTTTATGGGCCCAAAGCCGCCGAGCTGGCAGGTCGCTTTTACCGAAACCTGGACGAGCACAATTACTTCGCGGATAAAGCTCCGCCTGTCAAAAGCGCTTCGCTGAAGTAAGCAAATTGAACTCACGAGTGTCTGGAAGGTCTTCCCCGCGAAGGCCTTTTCCTTTTGTCCGATGCAGCGTATGGTTTGTTCCTGCATCCAAGCAAGCAGGAAAATCTGACTGACGGGTACAAAATGTCTGGAATCGTTTTGCCTGGCAAGCCCTATCCTCTCGGTGCCACCTGGGATGGAACCGGCACGAACTTTGCACTGTATTCTGAGCATGCTACCAAGGTTGAGCTGTGCCTCTACGATAATCGGTCGAGGCGGGAAAATGAGCGCATCGAACTTCGAGAGACGACGGCTTTCGTGCACCACGGCTATCTGCAGGGCATCCAGCCAGGGCAACTCTACGGTTATCGGGTGTACGGACCGTGGGACCCGGCAAATGGCTTCCGTTTCAATCCCTCCAAGCTGCTGATCGATCCTCAGGCGCAAGCGGTCTGTGGGGTGGTGGATTGGACCAAGTCGATTTATCCCTACCAGTTTGGCGGAGCCGATCCGGATCTGATGCGCGACGAGCGCGACGATGGCGATGGCATGGCCAAGTCGGTAGTTGTGAATCCGTACTTTGACTGGGAGCAGGATCGTTCGCCAAATACCCCTCTGAGCGACTCGATCATTTACGAGTTGCATGTCAAAGGATTCAGCAAACTGAACCCGGAGGTTCCGGAAGAACTGCGGGGGACATATGCAGGGCTTGCCTCGCCCCCCAGCATCAAGTACCTGAAGCGGTTGGGTGTCACGGCAGTGGAACTTCTGCCGGTACATCAGTTCATCGACGACAAACGGTTGGTGGAAGGAAACTTACGCAATTACTGGGGCTACAACACTGTTGCCTACTTCAGCCCGGAGGCGCGCTACTCCTCAAGCGGCGACACGGGAAGCCAGGTGGCCGAATTCAAGGCCATGGTGAAGGCACTGCATCGCGAGAACATTGAGGTGATCCTGGACGTGGTGTACAACCACACGGGTGAAGGCAACCACCTGGGTCCGATGTTGAACTTCCGCGGCATCGACAACACGGAGTATTACCGGCTGGTAGCAGAAATGCCCCGCTACTACATGGATTACACCGGGACAGGCAATACGCTGAACGTGCGCCATCCGCAGGTGCTGAAGTTGATCATGGACAGTCTGCGCTATTGGGTAACGGAGATGCATGTGGACGGCTTCCGTTTTGACCTTGCGTCGGCGCTGGCGCGCGAACTGCACGATGTGGACCGGCTATCCTCGTTCTTCGATATCATCCACCAGGATCCGATCGTCTCGCGCGTAAAGCTGATTGCCGAGCCGTGGGACGTGGGCGAGGGCGGCTACCAGGTAGGGAATTTCCCGGTGCTCTGGGCGGAGTGGAATGGCAAGTACCGCGATACCGTGCGGCGTTATTGGAAGGGCGACGAGGGGCAGCTCTCCGATCTGGCCTACCGGTTGACCGGCAGCAGCGATCTTTACAAAAATGATGGCCGCAAGCCTTACGCCTCCATCAATTTCATTACCGCGCACGACGGCTTCACCCTGCACGACCTGGTGAGCTACAACGAAAAGCACAACATCGCCAATGGCGAGGACAATCAGGATGGCGCCAACGACAACAATTCCTGGAACATGGGAGCCGAAGGCCCGACGGAAGATGAAGCGATCCTGACGGCGCGGCGGGTGCAAATGAGGAACTTCCTTGCCACATTGCTTCTCTCGCAGGGGGTACCAATGATCTGCGGGGGCGATGAGATTGCACGCACCCAGTTTGGAAACAACAACGCCTACTGCCAGGATAACGAGCTGAGCTGGAACAACTGGAAGCTTGGGGAGGAGCAGGAGGATCTGCTCGAATTTGTCTCCAGGCTGATCGCACTGCGCAAGGAGCATCCGAACCTTCGGCGGCGGCATTTCTACCAGGACCGCAGTATTCGCAACTCGATCCTGAAGGACATTGCGTGGTTCGGAGCCGATGGGCACGAGATGACCGAAGAGGAGTGGAACGCCGGGTGGATCCGCAGCATTGCGGTAATGTTCAATGGCGAAACGCTGGACAGTGTGGATGAAATGGGACGCCAGCTTGTGGATGACACGTTCCTGATTCTCCTGAATTCCTATCACGAAGCGGTTGGCTACACGCTGCCACCATCGCCAAATAATCGCGGCTGGCGGAACATGCTGGACACGAGCGCGCTGAAAAGTCCGTTTTCCAATGGTCCGGTGGAGAAGGATCCCCAGATTGCCGGGCGGTCCCTGCGCCTCTTGAGAGAATCGCGGGAAAACGAATAAACGTATTATTCTGACTTGAGGAATGCCTCCTGAGGGCTTGGGTAAGCACTCCCCTCTGCCCCTCGGGGGCCCTGCCGTGTTAAGTTGAGTGCAGACGAGCAATTCATCTCAGGTCTCAGGTTCCGGCTGAAGAACGATCACGCCGGGCTTGCCGGTGATGGTTCTCACCTCCCGGAGGAATGATATTGATGCGTAAATTCACCGTTGTTCTCCTGTTTGTTCTTGTTTTCGGCGCGTTTGCCGCGGCCCAGATGGAGCCCAAGCCCCTGGAGGTTCCGAAGACGGAGCTCTACCTTGGGTATGCGTACCAGCGTGCCGACACCACCGGCAGCAATGTGGTACACAGCACTCCGCTGAATGGATTTGCATTCGAATTCAGCCATTATTTCAAGGCTCACAATTTTGGCTTCACCGTGGACCTCGCGCGCGGCTCAAACAAATCCGTCGATAGCACGGGGATCAAGTACCAGCGCTCCAGCTACATGGGAGGGCCGAGCTACCGCCTGCATACGTTTGGATTCCTGACGCCTTCGGTGCATGGACTGGTGGGAGTGGATCGCGACGACTTCACGGTGCCCCAGAATGGAACAACAATCGACTACCGGAGTACGGAACTTGCGGCGGCAGGCGGAGTGACGCTGGATGGCAACTTGTCTCACCATCTGGGGATACGCTTGGCACAACTGGATTACCTCTACACCAATCACTATGGCACCAACCAGGCGTCGCTTCGCTACACGGGTGGCGTTGTGTTCCGGTTCTAGCAAGCGGATTTCGAACGCGGCAGGCTTGCACGAGCCGCAACTTCATCTTAATTGCGTGGGGATAAATTGTATGCGTAAGCTCATTGTTGTATTGATGTCTGTTATCGTGCTCTGCTCCGTGGCGTTTGCCCAGCAACAGGAAGAAGAGCAAGCGCCGGTGAACCCTAAGAAGGAGCTGTTTGCCGGATACAGCTATGTGCATTCTGGGTTGCAGAACTATGGTCTCGGAAGCGCCGGTCTGAGCGGTGAACTGCTGCAGGCAACGTATTTCCTGCACGGAAACCTTGGAGCCAGGGCCGATGTGATGCGCGCAACCGGCACCAATGTGGCGCAATCGGGGGTCAACGTCTCCCGCTACACCTACCTTTTTGGCCCAGTTTATGCGGTGCGCTCGGATTCGACCTTTACTCCTTTTGCGCATGTGCTGTTCGGAATGGACCATGAGCGCTTCAGCGTGAGCTACCTTGGCGAGACCATTACGAAGTCGTTTGCTGCCGCACTCGGCGGCGGAGTGGACGCAAAGCTGGGCGAACACTTTGCCGTGCGCGCAGGACAACTCGATTACATCCACACGAGCCACGGCGGGGGAGAGAATCATCTGCGCTACACTGCTGGGCTGGTAATCAGGTTCTAGGACGGCCAATTTTCCTGGAGGGCCGGATTCCGGCCCTCTTTGCTTTGTCTAAGCCCTGCCCAGCCGCATATAATCAATGCATGGCAAAAGGCTGGGAGAGCAAATCCGTGGAAGAGCAGCAAATTGATCGACAGGAGCAGGTTCGTTCTCAGGAAGTAGTGGACGAAAACGAGCGGCTCGGACGCCTGAAGGCGGAGGAAGCCCGCAAGGTTCAGGCGCTTAAGCTGACCCGGGCTCGCATCTGCGAACAGCTGGCGCGCACCAGCAACGAGCGATATACACAATTGCTCAATACAGAGCTGAACCAGATAGATGGCGAACTCGCAAAGCTGGTTTAGGCAACTGGCTCACCCGTGACGGTGATTCGCATCACCGAGCGGCGGCTGATGCCGATAGACAATAACGCGCGAGGTGTTTTATGCCCATTCTCGTCATTGCCGTGATTTTCTTCGCGCTCTTTCTGGTAATGGGCGTGCTCGCAACAGTTGCCGTTCTCAGTGAGACTCGCGGAATGCCCGGAAGTGTTTTGCAGTTTAAGCGGCAGCGCAAACCGAAATAGCGCCCACGGGGCTGCGGTTCTCTGCTGCAAGCCTGAGTTTCCCGAGTGCAACGCGCCATACAATTGCTCCTTGGAGAATCGTGGTGAGCAATTGTGTGCATACTCCTCCAGAGTTCAAAATACGCATTAGGAGCCGCAAGGAGCCGATGCCCACAACCCCATCTGAATCAGAATGCGCGCCCGCTGCCGCACATCGGGGCAAGCCATGATCTCACCCGTCTTCCTGAGCCTGAAGCTGGCTCTGGTGACCTCGGCGCTGCTGTTCGTGCTGGGAATGCCTTTGGCGTGGTGGCTGGCTTCCACGCGCTTTCGCTTCCGCTTTCTAGTGGAGGCCGTGGTGGCGCTTCCCATTGTGCTACCGCCGACGGTGCTGGGCTTTTATCTTCTGCTGGTGCTGGGCTCGCGTGGCGCGCTGGGGGCGATGTGGCAGCGCTTCACAGGTCACACGTTTGCCTTCAGCTTTGAAGGACTAGTGCTGGGCTCTGTGATTTACAGTCTGCCGTTCGCGGTGCAGCCCTTCACCTCGGCCTTGGCCTCGGTGGACCGCAGATTGCTGGCCGCCTCTGCCAGCCTGGGCGCAGCACCGTGGCGCACCTTCTGGCGCATTACTTTCCCCCTTGCGCTGCCGGGGATTGTCACGGGCATCGCGTTGAGTTTTGCCCATACCCTCGGCGAGTTCGGTGTGGTGCTGATGCTCGGCGGCAACATCCCGGGGCGCACACAGACAGCTTCCATCGCGATATACGACAACGTGCAGATGCTGGAATACACCGCGGCGGCGCACCAATCGCTCGTGCTGCTGGGCATTTCGCTTGCGCTGCTGATCGGCATTCACGCTCTGAACCGCAAGCGCAACTGGAGAATGCAATGAGCGGTGATCTGCGGGTGGAGATCGAAACCGCGCTGGCGCACTTCTGCCTGAAGTGCCATTTCGACGCGAGGCCTGAGGTGGTTGTCTTATTCGGCGCCTCCGGTGCGGGGAAGAGCTCGGTGCTGGAGTGCATCGCTGGGTTTCGAACGCCAGAGCGTGGCGAGATCGCACTGGGCGAACGGATACTGTTCTCGAGCGCACAGGGAGTGGATATCCCGGCGCACCGGCGACGAGTGGGATATCTCTCGCAGCAGTCAGCGTTATTTCCGCATCTCTCGGTGCGGGAAAACGTGGAGTACGGATTGCTGGATCAGCCCCGGGCCGAAAGGGAGTTGCGCGTCGAGGCGATCCTCGAGCGATTCAAGATTGCCTCCCTGGCGAGGAGACGTCCGGCAGCGATCTCTGGAGGCGAGCAGCAGCGGGTGGCCCTGGCGCGCACCCTGGTCTGTGAATCGGAAGTATTGTTGCTGGATGAACCGCTCTCAGCATTGGACGAGGCCTTGAAATCTCTGCTGCTGGAAACGATCTTCGACTGGCAGCGCGAACGTGCTGTGCCGATGCTGTATGTGACGCACGAACAGTCTGAGGCCTACTTGCTGTCGCGACGCGTGCTGGTATTGGAGGCGGGGAAGGTAATTGCGGACGGCGCTCCGCGCGAGGTATTCAATACGCCGGTCCGCCGCGAGCAGGCGTCGCTCGCGGGATACGAGAATATCTTTGACGCAGTGCTCGAGGCGCTTCATCCCGAGATGGGGACAATGACCTGCCGGCTCGGCGGCAGCGGATTGCTGATGGAGGCTCCTGTGGCGAACCGCCTGGCGGGCGAGGCAGTCTGCCTTGCGATGCGGGCTGGAGACATCCTGGTGGCCACCGAGCGCCCGTCCGGGATCAGTGCGCGCAACATTGTGCCGGGACGGGTTGAAGTGATCGAAGACCGGGCCGGAATGGTGGAATTGCGGGTGCTGTGCGGGGCGGGAGCAGCGACGGCGTTCGTGGTCCACATCACGCGCGGCGCGAGAGAAGCGCTGGACCTCCATCACGGAAAGTCGGTGTGGCTCATCATCAAGACACACTCCATTCAGTTCCTGCGCGGCTAAAAGCCCAGCATCACCGGTTCGGGATGTAACTCAATGCCGAAGCGCTGAAAGACCCTGCGTTGCACGTATTCCTTAAGCAAAATTACGTCAGCGGCAGTCGCGCCTCCGCGATTTGTGAGGGCAAGGGTATGTTTGCTGCTGATAGCTACTGAGCCGAGCACAAAACCCTTTGCAATTCCAGACTGCTCAATCAGCCATGCCGCCGCAAGCTTCAGTTGGCCATCGGCCGCTTCAAAGTGGGGCACCGGCAAGCTGGAAGCTCCGGCAACGCGCTCGTATTGTGCGCGGGTGACTACGGGGTTCTGGAAGAAGGAGCCTGCGCTCCGGCTGTCTGCGTCGTTCTCATCGAGAACCATGCCCTTAGCGCGGCGGATGGCGAGGACAGCTTCGCGGGCTTCTGCAAGCGTTGGAATTTCTTGTGACTCGGCGAAGTGGCGCCTGAGATCAGCATAGGCAAGCTTGGGAGGGCCTCCGGGCTCAAGCCCGTAATCCACCTGGGTGATGATGTAGCGGCCCCGGTCGCGCTGATTGAATCGGCTGCGGCGATAGCTGAATTCGCAGGCGGAACTGCTGAATATCACGGGCTGGCCGGACGCAGTGTCCACGGCACGGACGCAATGTATGGTCTCCGCGACATCCTGGCCGTAGGCGCCCACGTTTTGTATCGGCGTGCCACCAACGGTTCCGGGAATGCCACTGAGGCACTCCACCCCGGCGCAGTCGTCAGCCACCGCTCGGGCCGCCAGTTCATCCCAGACTACTCCCGCTCCGGCAGAGTAGATCTGCTTGCCATCCTCGCTCCTGGAAACGATGCCGGATATGCTCATGTGCAGGACGAGGCCGGGAAAGCCGCGGTCGCTGACCAGCAGGTTACTGCCTCCCCCAATCACGAAAACAGGCAGCGAGCGGGCCTGCGCCCATTGGAGAGCTTCGATCACGGCTTCCTGGGTGGTGGGCCGGGCAAGGAATGCCGCAGGTCCGCCCACCTTCAGAGTGGTGTACGGGGCGAGCCAGACGTTCTCCTGAATCTCCAGCATCTTGCTCACATGATACAGCCAGGCGAATGGAATGCGCCCAATCCGGTGCGCTGCTCATCCAACAGGAAAGAAGTAATCTGTTGGGAGGCGAATCGATGTATCCAGAGTTGATGGTGGTGCCCATGCGTCAGGAACTGACGCGATTGGGAGTGCAGGAGGCCCGCACTCCTGAAGACGTGGACTCGGCGATCCGGGATAGCAAGGGCACATTAATGGTGGTGGTGAATTCCATCTGTGGCTGCGCGGCGGGCAAGATGCGTCCAGCGGTGCGGGTTGCACTGCAAAACGCGGTACGGCCGGATCACGCGATTACCGTGTTTGCCGGGCAGGACGTGGCGGCGACGCAGCGCGCGCGGGAGTACTTTACCGACCAGCCTCCCTCGTCGCCAAGCATTGCGATCATGCGGGAGGGGAAGCTCGCCTATTTCATGCCTCGGAACCAGATTGAGGGCCGGGATGCAGCTGAAATCGCGGCGTCGCTCAAGCAGGCATTTGAACAGCTCTGCCAGCCGGCCGCAAATTGAACGCGGAGCAGCTACTGCCGCTCAGCCCGCAGTAGCAACCGGGTAAGGCTATCATCCTGTGGCCGCAGGTTGTGAGCCTTGCGGAGGTATGGGATTGCATCGGGTAGCTGGTTGTTGGCAATCAGCATGAGGGCATACTGCAGGTTCTCATCGAAGCCCTGGGGATTGAGCGCCGCCGCTTTTGCCAGTGCGTCGCGCGCCCCAGTCAGGTCACGAAGGTCGTAGCGTACTCTCCCGAGATTGAACCAGGACTCGGAGTCGCCGGGAGCGAGCTCAGCCCCGTGCTCGCAGTTGGATAGCGCCTCAGGCAGCATCTTTAACTCGCGCTGGGCTACGCACAGATTGACAAATGCGGGGCCGAATTTGGGACGAAGGCGAGCGGTCGTGGTGAATGGCTGCACGGCGTCCCCGTACTGTTGCGTATCCAGCAGCATGGTTCCCAGCATGAACTGGGCATGCGCATTTTGCGGATTCAACTGAACAGCCCGCCGGGCATGCACAATCGCGGCGGAGATATCTCCCCGCCCATGTGCGCTGAGAGCGAGCTCTTCTTCCACATAAGGCTCGTTCCGCTGACGGGCGAAGGCTCCCGCACCGGTGAAGACTAGCAGCATCAGCCCTGTTCCGGCGGCCACGCGCAGCCTCCCGCGATGCTCTTCCCGATCAGGACCCGTGGGAAACAGCGCGCCGAGGATGAGTCCGGTGACGAGTCCGCCGATGTGCGCGGCATTGTCAATCCCGCTGCTACGTGCTCCCGAGACAAGGCTGTACAGAACGAAAATAGTGATGCTGACGAGCTGGCCGCGCAGGACTTTGCGGAGCTGCTGATTGCCGTGCAGCAGCATTGCAGGGATGAGCGCTCCGGCGATACCGAAAATGGCTCCCGAGGCACCCACACTGACTCCGTTGCCGTGCCAGCAAATGCTTCCCAGGCTCCCGCCGATCCCGCAGAGCAGGTACATCAGGGTGAAACGCGTGCGACCGAAGAGCAACTCGGCCAGCCACCCCAGGTTGTAGAGCGCCCACATATTCAGCGCGATGTGCAGCAGGAATCCATGTTCAAAGGTCGATGTGAAGAGCCGCCACCATTGGCCGGAGCAGGTGAGCGCACCCGAGTTCGCGCCCCAGCTCTCCAGCACCTGTGGAGTGAAGGTGAAGTTGCGGCTCTCCGTGGCCATCACTAGATACACCAGCGTGTTGAGTGCGATCAGCACGATGGTGGGCGATTCCAACAGCCTGCGCAGGCGGCCTGGCTCGGGGTCGGGCGGGAGTGTGGAGAGAATCTCTGCCTGGCACTGCGGGCAGAGGTTCTCGGTGTCAGTGGCAGACTCGAACTCTCGACCGCACCCCGTGCAGATGACCATTAAATCGCTTTCACCGTCTTGATTGCTATTTGCGAGGGCCGCACGCCGGTAGGAATCATAAGGAACAATCGCGGCTGCTTCGCCTGCACTTTCTTGTCCTGCCGCCGGTCAAGCAGAAGCACGGCAACATCTCCCGAGCCGGAGTCCGCCACCAGCAACATGTTTTCCGCCGGCGTGAGGGCAAGCGCTCCGGGCTGCAATCCGACCTGCACCGTCGTGATCGGCTTGCGATCCACAGCGCTGAATATTGCCACACTGTTGGATGCAAAGTTGCTGACATAGAGCGTGCCGTTGTCCGCGCTCACGAGGGCGCGCACGGGGTGATCGCCCACAAGGAAACTCTCTCCGACTTCATTGTTGTAGGGGCTGACGGCGGAGATGGTCTGTGCCTCGTAGTTGGAGACGAATACCTCGCCCCCATCGGGCTTCATCGCCAGGTCCACAGGGGTGCCGCCAACGTTGAGCAGTGCCTCAACAACAGCGTTCTTCAGATTCACGGAGGCGACCTGGCGTGAACCGGAGCAGCCTACCACCGCCTTCGAGGCATCCGGCAGAATGACCAGCGAGTCCGGGGCTTTGCAGATGTGAAGCGTGGCGCGAACCTTCATGGTGGCGCCGTCGATGACGGTGAGCGAGTCGTCTCCTCGATTGGCGACGGCAGCAACTTTGCCATCCTCTGAGACGCGTACCATGGCGGGTTGCCTCCCGACAGCGACATGTCCGATGGCGCGATGGGCGTCCAGGTCCACCACGGTAACGGTGCCGGATTCGGTGTTGGCCACCCACCCCCGCGTGCCGTCGGCAGTAATGGAGATCGCCGCAGGCGCGCGCCCCACGCCGATGCTGCCCGCCAGTTTGTTGGTTGTAGCGTTGATGACGCTCACCGTGCCGGAGTCAGTGTTGACCACATAGACTTCATCTTTGGTGGGGCTTGCGCTGACACCCGTGGGATTGTTCCCCGTGTTCAGGGTGGCGATGATCTTCATGGTCGCAAGGTCGAGCACGCTCACAGTGTTCGAGCCGGAGTTGGTGATGTAGGCGAAGGTGTGGGGAGGTTCGGCGGTTCGCTTGGTGCATCCGGCAAGCAGCGCCACGGCGGCAAGTGCAAGGCCGGCAAACAGCCGGCCCGCAACCACGTTCTTGTGCATGTTCACGAGCGTACCACCTGTGCAGCGGCTTTTCTGGCTTTTGGCGGATCGGTGTTGAGAGTGCGATGCACTACCGGCAGCACTCCGCCGAGTTGCGAGAGCATTGCCACAAACTGATTAGGGAACAGCGACTGTGCTCCATCGGAGAGCGCGTGCTCCGGATCGTGGTGCACTTCCACCAGCAGTCCATTTGCGCCCGCCGCGGCTGAGGCCAGAGCCATGGGAATGACGCGGTCGCGCTTTCCGGTGGCGTGGCTGGGGTCGGAGAGGATCGGCAGGTGGCTGAGCTTTTGAACTGCCGGAATCACGCAGAGGTCCAGCGTATTACGGCTGTGGTCGGCAAAGGTGCGTACGCCCCGTTCGCACAACACCACGTTGCGATTTCCCTCGCTCATGATGTATTCGGCAGCCATCAGCAGTTCTTCCAGCGTGGCGCTAAGGCCGCGCTTGAGCAGGATGGGAAGCGGAGAACGTCCTGCGCGCTTGAGCAGCGAGAAGTTCTGCATATTCCGTGCGCCAATCTGCACCATGTCGGCATAATCCTCGATCGCCGTCATCGCCTCGGCATCCACCGCCTCGGTGACGATGAGCATGCCGAACTGGTCACGAACCTCGGCCAGAATCTTGAGGCCATCCACGCCCATACCCTGGAAAGCGTAGGGCGAGGTCCGGGGTTTGTAGGCTCCGCCGCGGAAGAGCTTGGCCCCGGCGGCTGCAACTTTTTCGGCGATGGTCAGCGTCTGCGCGCGGCTTTCCACCGAACACGGGCCGGCAATGATGGCAAACTCCTCGCCGCCGATCGTTACCTCAGAATTGGGGAAGCGGACGACGGTGTTCTCCGGCTTTGATTCCCTGCTCACCAGTTTGTAAGGCTTGCTGATGCGTATGATCTCGCCGACGCCTGGCATCTCATCAATGCCGCAGGTGTCGATTCCGCGCAGGTCGCCGGTGACGGCGATGGCGTAACGCTGAGTTCCTTCTACCGAGTGCGACTGGAAGCCGAGGGCTTCGATCTTTTCACAGATGGCGCGTACTTCATCGGGCGTTGCAGACGACTGCATTACTACCAGCATTTTTCCCTCGCTGAAACCACTAGTTTAGCGGAGGCCCGGTAGTGGGGGCAATGCGGGGATTTCAGTGCAGTACAAAGCCGCGCCGAAATTCGCCATCAGGCAGTTTGCGGCGCGGCTGAGATTTATGCCAGTTCGAGTTCAATCTTCTTTGCCGACGCATCGAGTTTTACGATGCGGAAGCTCCGAATCTGACCCGCGTGCGCGGCTTCCGGCTTGGCTGCGCTGGTTGTTGCGCCGCCCTTCCATTTTGCGTTGAGCATCGCGCTGATGGACGACATATCGACCTTGGTTTCCGGCTTGGCTTCTTCCGCCGTGGCGGCCGCGGCAACGATGCGGCATGTGGCGTAGAGTCCCTCGCCTAGTTCCACACGAGCGCGGTCGCCGGATTCTTCCAGCAGCCGTCCGGTTACAACGTCGCCTGCTTTGTGCTCGGCAATGTACTCATCCAGTCCAGTCGGGATCAACTGTTTCATGCTGAGGCGAAGTTGACGCTTCTCCATGTCGAGTTCAAGCACCTGCGCCTTCACAATCTGGCCAAGTTTGAGCACGTCCTGCGGATGTTCAATGCGCTTTTCCGCGCTGATCTCACTGACGTGCACCATCCCCTCAATGCCTTCGGCAAGCTGCACGAATGCACCGAACTTCGTGATGCTTGTGACGGGGCCTTCAATCACCGTGCCTGCGCCAAACTTCTGTGCGGCGTTGGCCCAAGGATCGCCCAGAGCCTGCTTGAGTCCCAAAGAAATGCGCCGCTCTCCCAGGCTGACGCCAAGGATCAGGGCTTCGACAGTTTCTCCTGGCTTGATGACGTCTCCGGCCTTCTTGACCTTCTTTCCCCACGACATCTCGGAGAGATGGATCAGTCCTTCAATGCCAGGTTCCAGTTCGACAAAGGCTCCAAACTCCACCACTCGAGTTACGGTTCCGGTCACGCGCTCGCCGACAATATACTTGTCCGGCACGGCATCCCACGGATGCTTCTGAAGCTGCTTGAGGCCGACGGAGATGCGGTGCTTCTCGGCATCAACCTTCAGCACCTTCACTTCCACCTGTTGTCCCACGGTAAGCACATCGGCGGGCTTTCCCACGCGTCCCCAGGACATATCGCTCACGTGCAGCAGGGCGTCCACGCCGCCAAGATCGACAAACGCTCCGTAATCAGCCAGGCTGCGGATGTTGCCGCTCAGGGTCGCGCCCTCTTCGATTTCAATGTAGCGGCGCTCTTTTCCTGCGCGCTCTTCTTCTTCGGCGACCACGCGGCGGTCCACCACCACGTCTTCATCGGCCACATCCAGCTTGATGATGCGGCAGCGGATCTGCTCGCCCACCATCTTCTCCATGAGCTTGGCATCGCGCTCGCCGCTGCGAGAGGACGGCATGAATGCACGAACGCCCACATCCACGCTAAGCCCGCCTTTTACGACGGCGGTGATGGTGCCGAGGATGATGGTCTTTTCCGCAAAGGCCTTTTCCAGCGCAGACCAGTCTTTCGGCAGTTCCACCTTCAGGCGCGACAGTTCGTAGTAGCCTTCGGGGTCGCGGCCCTTCACCGAGACCGGGAACTTATCGCCCACCTTTACGGTCTCTCCCGCGCCCTGGAAGTTCGCGAGTGGAAGAATGCCCTCCGTCTTGTAGCCGATATCGACAAAGACCGACTCGGCGGAGACGGCAACAACCGTGCCCTCCAGTTGTTTGTTCCCATCCGGAGCCTTGCGCTTATGCGACTGCTCATATTGGGTGAGAATGTCCTCAAAGGACTCGTTAGCATCGGGGGCGGGCTGGGAGTTAGGGTTGCTCGGGTTTGCCATGGAAGGTGAAAGCCTCAATCGTGATCCCGACTAGAATATCATCGCGACCGCTCCGGCGCGCGGAGGCCTCAGCCGATGAGGCGCGAATCGCCCTCTGTGAGAGCGATGAATGTTGCTGTCGCGTCGCCCTCCAGCTCGAGCAGCGCGGCATTCAGTCCGGCGAGCGGTTCGGCATATCCGTCATCGGCCAATGGAAAGCTCCCGAAGTGTGACGCCACGCTCAGCCCTGGCCGCAGAATCCGATGAGCCTTCACGGCATCCGCAGGACTGCAGTGCACCTCTCCCATGAACCACTCCGGACGGAAAGCTCCAATGGGCAGGAGCGCCAGCCTGGGATGAGGAAAACGCTCTGCCACCTGTGCAAAGAACGGTCCAAAGCCGGTGTCTCCCGCAAAGTAGATTGCATTGCTCCCATCCTTCGCATCGGCCGGTAGCAGGGCAAAGCCGCACCAGAGCGCGGCATCGCGGCCCCAGGGCATGCGTCCGGAAAAATGTTGAGCCGGCGTGCAGGCGATGCGCACCCCGCTTTCATGCTCTGACTGTTGCCACCAGTCCATCTCTACAACTTCCTCTATGCCCCAGGCACGCAGGCGACGGCCGTTACCCAGCGCGGTGTAGAAACGCGGCCGATGCGTCTTCCAGAGTCGCTGAATGGTGCGCCGGTCCATGTGGTCGTAGTGGTCGTGGCTGAGCAGCACAACGTCAATTGCTGGCAGATCTTCGAAGCGGATGCCAGGGGCGCAGACCCGAAGCGGACCGGCAAATGAGATAGGGCTGGCGCGCTCAGACCATATCGGATCGGTGAGAATGTTGAGCCCCTGCCATTGCAGCAGGAATGTCATGTGCCCCACAAATGTCAGGCGCAACGCCTCGGCGGGTTCGTCCGAACAGGGCACGCGCGCTGGAGGCGGTGCTCCGTAGCGCCGATCAATCCACTTTGGCCATCTCCCCGGCTGGCGCGTTCGCAGCCAGCGCAGCACGTCCCAGAGCCCCCTCGCCCGCCGCTGTGGATTGTGGAACTGCTTGCCGTCGAAGTGGTCGCTGAGAGGAATTCCGGATTTTGCCATTGGTCGTGATGATCAATCTAATTGGATGCCGTGCTCGCTGCAATGGGAGTTGCTGGCCGACATTGGCCCCCGTGGCCGACACGCCTTACAATCTATCGATGCCCCGAGCCGTGAAAAAATCCGCGACCACGCCAGAAAGAGACATCCTCAAGCTGATCCCCGCCGACGAGCACCGGGCACAGCCCAAGTCGCGCCGCATCGGAATTCACACTTCCACGGCCGGAGGGGTTGAGACCTCAGCCGAGCGCGCCTGGCGCCTGGGATGCAATACGCTGCAAATTTTCAGCTCCAGCCCGCGCATGTGGCGGCCTTTTGACATCTCCGCCGCGCAATGTGAGGCCATGCTGCGCCTGCGCCAGCAGTACGACCTGAAGCCGCTGGTCATTCACGCCAACTACCTCATCAATGTCGCGGGCACCGATCCCGAGATGCTGGAGAAGTCCGTGAACGCGCTGCGCGCCGAAATGGAGCGAGCGATTTCGATTCAGGCGGAGTATGTAGTGCTGCATCCCGGCAGCTTCCGGAGCTGCACCCGCGAGCAGGGAATCGCCAACGCCTGCGCTGCCATCAGCCGCGCCAGCGACGGCCTCAACATGGAGCAGAACGGGCTCACCTTGTTGATCGAAAACACGGCGGGTGCGGAGTTCTCCCTGGGTTCGAGCTTTGAGAGCGTGGCCGAACTGATCGCCGCACTCCGCGCCCACGTCCCCGTCGCAAGCTGCATTGATACCTGCCACACCCACGTCAAAGGCTATGACATCGTAAGCGAAGCCGGATACGAGGAAACGATGCGCAATCTGGACGCCACCGTAGGCCTCGCGAACGTGCGCGTCTGGCATTGCAATGACGCCAAGGCCGCCTGCGGCTCCAAACTGGACCGTCATGACAGCATCGGAAAAGGAACCATCGGAGCCGAGCCGTTCCGCCGCCTGCTGCACGATCCGCGCCACGCACACGCCGCGTTCATCCTGGAAACTCCCGTCGACGAACCCTTCGACGACTTGCATAATGTCGAGGCCCTGAAAGCGCTGGCAGAGTAGGTGTGTGGAGAACGGCCCCATAAGTTGTAGAATGAATTCTTATCCTTAGCGCAATTTGCGCCACTCTCAGGGCGAACCAACACTCATGGCAGATCAGCAGAAATCTCTCCCTAAAACGTCGCTGGATTCTCCAGCCGACATCCTCGAACAAGTTGTGGAAGTGGTGCGTGAAGCCGCCGAAGTCATGGTGCAGGACGTGAAGGGACTGGCACAGGAGCTAGGCATCGTCTCGCCTCCGGCCGCCGTTACGGAGCCCGACGCGGAGCCTCACCTGCGAGCAGCCGACGACACACGCTACGATCCCACTCCGGTGGAGCAGAAGTGGGCCGCGCTCTGGGAGAGCGATCTTACCCGCTACGCTCCTGAGCCGCCCACCTGCGGCAAGCCCAAGTACTACGTAGTGGAGATGCTGCCCTATCCCTCCGGCGCGCTGCACATGGGACACGTGCGCAACTACGCCATCGGCGACGCCCTGGCCCGCTACATGTGGATGAGCGGCCACAACGTGCTGCACCCCATGGGTTGGGATTCCTTTGGTCTGCCCGCGGAAAACGCCGCCATCAAGCACAAGCGCCAGCCGCGCGAGTGGACGCTGAACAACATTGCCGCCATGAAGGCGCAGATGAAGCGCCTCGGCTTCAGCTATGACTGGTCGCGCGAGATCGCAACCTGCCTGCCTGAGTACTACCGCTGGAACCAGTGGTTCTTCCTCAAGCTCTTTGAGAAGGGTCTGGCCTACCGCAAAAAGAGCAAGGTCAACTGGTGTCCGGATTGCGCCACCGTGCTCGCCAACGAGCAGGTGGTGGACGGCTGCTGCTGGCGCCACGAAGGCACCCCGGTAGAGCAGCGTGAACTCGAACAGTGGTCGCTGCGCATCACCAACTATTCCGAAGAACTGCTGCAGGGGCTGGACAAAATGGAGGGCTGGCCGGAGCGCGTGCGTACCATGCAGCGCAACTGGATTGGCCGCAGCGAAGGCGCAAACGTCGACTTCAAACTCGACGGGGGCACCGAAACGAAGATCACGGTCTTCACCACCCGCATTGACACCATCTTCGGCGCGACTTCCTTGCAGCTAGCGCCACAGCATCCCCTGGTGGCAGAGCTCGTCGGCAACGATCCCGCGAAGCTTGCCAGCCTGGAGCAGATGCTGGCCGACCAGAAGAAAGCCCGCGAAGAGGGCGACATCGGATCGGTGGACAAGAAGGGCTTTTTCACCGGACATTGCGCCATCAATCCCTTCAACCAGGAGCGCGTACCCATCTGGGTGGCCAACTACATCCTGATGGACTACGGCACCGGCGCCATCATGTCCGTGCCCGCGCACGACGAGCGCGACTTTGAATTCGCCAACAAATACGGCATCGAAGTGCGCATCGTCATTCTGCCGCGCCGCCAGCAGGAGCCGCCCGAAGCCGGGCAGCCGGAGCAGCCCGTGCTGCCCTTTGTGGCCGAAGATTCTCTGCTCATCAACTCCGGCCCGTTCAACGGAATGGCCTGCGAAGAAGCGCAAAAGAAGATGGCCGACTTTGCCGAGCAGAATGGTTTTGGCAAGGCGACCATCACCTATCGCTTGAAGGATTGGGGCATCTCTCGCCAGCGCTACTGGGGCACGCCGATTCCGATTCTCTACTGCGAAAAATGCGGATTGGTGCCGGTGCCGGAAGATCAGCTTCCCGTGCTGCTGCCGGAAAATGTCGAGATCACGCTCGCAGGCGGCTCCCCGCTGACGCGCGTAAAAGAGTTCTACGAAGTTGCCTGCCCCAGGTGCGGAGGAACGGCGCGCCGCGACTCTGACACCATGGACACGTTTGTCGATTCAAGCTGGTATTTCTACCGCTACACCAGCCCCATCAACACCGCGCCCTTTGACAGCGACATCGCCAACTACTGGTTCCCCATGGATCAGTACATCGGCGGCGTCGAGCACGCCATCCTTCACCTCATGTACTCGCGCTTCTGGACAAAGTTCATGCGCGACATCGGCCTGGTGAAGAACGACGAACCGGCGCAGCGCCTGTTCACGCAGGGCATGGTGATCAAGAACGGCGCCAAGATGTCAAAGTCTTTGGGCAACGTGGTATCGCCCGATGACATGGTGGCCCGCTACGGTGCCGATGCCACGCGGCTCTACACCCTGTTTGCCGCCCCGCCGGACCGCGACCTCGATTGGCAGGACCAGGGCGTCGAGGGCGTGTACCGCTTCCTCTCTCGCCTCTACCGCTTCATCACCGAGAACTCGGTGAAGATGGCTGCGGGCGAGCCCCGCGAGTACGATGTCGCCGCGCTTGCTCCTGGCGCGCGCAACGTTCTGCGCAAGCTGCACCAGACAATCCAGCGCATCACCGGCGACTTCCAGGGACGCTGGCACTTCAATACCTCTGTCGCGGCCATGATGGAACTGCTGAACGCGTGCATGGTGAAAGCCGAGCTCTTCGCCGCGGATTCAGCGGCTCCCAAGGCCTTCCGCGCCGAGGTGCAGCGCAAGATGGTGCTGCTGCTCAGCCCCTTTGCGCCCTATCTCGCTGCGGAACTGTGGACCGTGCTCGGCGAAGATGCCAATGCACTGTTACGCCACCCGTGGCCGATTGCGGACCCGCTGCTGGCGAAAGAGGATGAGGTCGAGATCGTGGTGCAGTTCAACGGCAAGCTGCGGCAGCGGCTCACTGTGGCTCACGATGCCGAAGATGAGGCCGTGCGCGTCACCGCCCTCAACGACGAGAAGGTGAAGGAAGCGCTGGCCGGCAAGCAGATCGTCAAGGTGATCGTGGTGAAGAACAAGCTGGTCAACATCGTCATCAAGGGCTGATAAGCCAGCAGACATTCTCGCCCGCCTCTGGTTCCATCAAAGGCGGGCGTTTCGTTTTGCATGGGCGCGGGGCGGCTGCGTGCGCTATGCTTCTGGCATGAGTGCAGACGCAAATCGCGAAGGCTTTCGCATGCTGCGCCGCGAACCGGCGCTGCTGCCAATGGAACTGCTCTGGCGCTGGAGCTTTGGGTTGGGATTGCTTGCACTGTCCTTCTTTGCCTACTCGCATCTGCGGCAGGCCATTCTTCTCTCTGATACCGATGAGCAGGCGCTCAATGGGACGGATCCATTTACCTTCGTGACCGCCGCCGGGAATGTGATTGCCCAGGCGCTGCCGCCCCTGGTGCGCACCCTGACGCAGGTCTTCAGCGCTGGCTGTGTGTTGTGGATCATCCCCGCGACGCTGGGGCGTGGAATCATCACCCGCGTGCTGGTGCGCCGTTTCGCCACCGAGTACGCGGTGCGCGTTGCACCCGATGCCCCGCGGTGGAGCGCGTACGCGATTCTGAAGTGCGCTCGCGTGCTCATGCTGTTGATCGTGTTGATCGGCTATCTCGGCGGCGGATACCTAGCGGCGCTGGTCAACCCTGCTGGCGATAGTCTTGCACTCGCTGCCCTGATCGTCTTCGCTGCGCTGGCGGTCTCTGGCGTGGTGTGGAGCTATGTGAACTGGCTGCTCTCGCTGTCGCCCATCTTTGTTGCGCGTGACGGCCTGTCGGCGCTGGACTCAGTGGTGGCCGCAATCGCGTTTGCGCGGCAAAATTACTCGCGACTTGTATCCATTGCAGTATGGAACAGCACATTGCGGGGAGTGGCTGCGACCGTAATCTCGCTGGTGGGAGTCTCTACCGCTGCGTTGCGATCTTCACTGCCCGCGTGGGTCGTCACCAGCCTGTTGATTCTCGAGACCCTGGCGTACCTGGTGATCTCAGACGCATTCCTGCTGGCCCGGTTGGCGGCATACGCCTCGGTGGCAGTACGCGAACTGGTGTTGCCGCAGGCGCTTTCGGCAGCAGATCATTCTGGAAAGGCTGTTCTCTAATCGCTTTACAGTCTGCCCCCAATTCTGCGAACCTTGAGTGTGGAACACATAGCGCTTCCCTCCATCGTTGTCCTGGACTTCGGCTCGCAGTACACGCAGCTTATTGCGCGGCGCATTCGCGAGCAGAATGTCTTCTCGGTTGTCCTGCCTTGCACGGCCAAGCTGGACGAAATCCGCGGCTACAATCCGGTGGGCATTATTCTGTCCGGCGGCCCCTGCTCGGTGTATGACGTGGACGCACCTCCGGCCGACCCCGAAGTGCTCAAGCTTGGACTGCCGGTGCTGGGCATCTGCTACGGCCTGCAGTTCATGACGCACACGCTGGGCGGCACGGTACACGCAGCCAGCAAACGCGAGTACGGCCACGCGGAAGTGACCGTGCTCGAGAGTTCTGCGCTGTTCGTGGGATTGCCGGAGACGCTGTCGGTGTGGATGTCGCACGGCGATGAGGCGGATACACTTGCGCCCGGCTTCCGCCTGGTGGCGCGCACGACTAGCGCCGTGGCGGCAATTGAAAATGTTGCCGCAGGATATTACGCGGTGCAATTTCATCCTGAGGTGCATCACACAAAGTTTGGGACCAGCCTGCTGAAGAATTTTGTCTTCGGCATCTGCAAGGCGCAGCCGTCTTGGACGCCGCAGCGCTTCATCGATTCCACCATCGCCCAGATACGCGAGACCGTGGGCGAGGGGCGTGCGCTGTGCGCGATCTCCGGCGGAGTGGATTCCAGCGTGGCTGCGACGCTGGTGCACCGCGCCATCGGCGACCGGTTGACGTGCGTATTCGTCAACAACGGCGTGCTGCGCAAGGATGAGTACGCGAAGGTGCAGCACAATTTGCGAACCAAGCTCAAGCTCAACATTGACGCGGTGGACGCGACCGACAGGTTTCTCTCAAAACTCGCGGGCGTAAGCGATCCGGAGCGCAAGCGGAAAATTATCGGCAACGAATTCATCGAAGTGTTTGACGAGGAGTCGCAGCGCATCAAGCGCGAGTACGGCGAGGTGCAGTGGCTGGTGCAGGGAACGCTGTATCCGGACGTGATTGAGTCGGTGAGCGTGCGCGGACCTTCGGTGACGATCAAGAGCCATCACAACGTGGGTGGGCTTCCGGCGAAGATGAAATTGAAATTGATTGAGCCGCTGCGCGACCTGTTCAAGGATGAGGTGAGGCGCATAGGGCGCGACCTGCAGATGCCGGATGAGATGCTGCAGAGGCAGCCATTTCCGGGGCCTGGACTGGCAGTGCGAATCCTGGGCGAAGTGACGCCGGAGCGCATTGCGCTGCTGCAGGAGGCCGATGACATTGTGTTGACGGAGATCAAGCGGGCTGGGCTTTACGACCAGATATGGCAGTCGTTCGCGGTGCTGCTGCCGGTGATGTCGGTGGGCGTAATGGGCGACCAGAGGACGTATGCGTACACGTGCGCGATCCGCGCGGTGACCAGTGAAGATGGGATGACGGCGGACTGGGTTCCGCTGCCGCATGAGGTTTTGAAGGCCATTTCAAGCCGCATTGTGAACGAAGTGCCGGGGATCAACCGGGTGGTTTATGACATAACGTCGAAGCCTCCGGGGACGATTGAGTGGGAATAGCAGGCGGCCAAGGATTGACTCGCAGGGCAATCGTTGGCGGAGCTGCGGTTACGAAAAGGTATATCGTTCAGAAATTTCTGAACGATTGACTTTCCGGTACAAGGAAAAACGCAGGATGCCTGACCGGAAAGTGAATGGTTGCGCGGCCTGCGCGCGGCATCAAAAAGGCCGGGTGAGAAACCCGGCTGAAACTTTTCTGGTGGGCAACGATGGCACAATGTGTTCGGTGTGGGCGTACGATCTCCGGGTTCACCTTCGGCAAAAAAATCTGCGGCTGGTGCAAGCAGCATGAAGCGGCACAGCGCGGCGAGGTCTCCGAGTACCAGCCGGTGATGGCGACTCCGTGGAAGCGGAGCGAGGCGATGCCGATGCTGGTGACGCAGGCGATCCTGGGCGTGTGCGTGGCGGTGTTCGTGGGGATGGCGTTGAGCGGCGCGTCTGTGATGCAGCCCACGAGCAGGGAACTGCTGACGTGGGGAGGGAACTATGGGCCGTACACGCTGACCGGACAGTGGTGGCGGCTGATCACCTCGTGCTTTGTGCACATCGGGATTTTCCATATTGCGATGAACATGTGGTGCCTGTGGATGCTGGGAGGACTGGCGGAGCGGCTGTACGGGCGCTTTACATTTGCATGTGTCTATCTATTGTGCGGCATCTCGGGAAGCCTGGCGAGCGTGTGGTGGCATTCGACGCCGACGGTGAGCGCGGGCGCATCCGGCGCGATCTTTGGAATTGCGGGCGCGGTGATTGCGTCGCTGAAGCTGGGCGAGGTTTCGTCGCGCGGCATGGCGCAGAGCACGATGCAGAGCCTGCTGGCATTTGTGGGATACAACGTGGTGTTTGGCATGATCAGCGGATTTGCCGATAACGCGTGCCACGTGGGCGGGTTGCTGGCGGGGCTGGCGCTGGGGGCGCTGATCGCGAAGGCTGCGCCGGAGGCAAAGCTGCTGCCAAGGCTGGGCGTAATGCTGGTGGTGGGCGCGGTGCTGGCGGGGTGCGGGTATCAGTTGTGGAAGCTCCGGGCGTATTCCTACTACATGATGCGCGCGGGCGATGCGATTCGAGAGGGCAGGGTGGACGCGGCCGTGCCGCTGCTGGAGCAAGTGCTGAAGGCAAGGCCGGGCGCGGCGGCTGAAATTCATTACGACCTTGGCCATGCGTACTGGGTGAAGAAGGACTATGCGGCTGCCGAGCGGGAACTGCGGAAGGCGCTGGAGAGCGCGCCCAAGGATGAAGACATTCTGTATGAGTTGGGCGGGGCGCAGTTGGAAGAACGCAAGCTGGCGGAGGCTCGGGAGAGTTTTGGGAAACTGCTGGCGATGAATCCGAGGAGCGGGGAGGCGCACCTTGGGCTGGGGGTGGCGTCGTTCCTGGAAGGCAACTGCGGAGCGGCGATGCGGGAATATGCGCTGGCGGAGCAGTTGGAGCCGAAGCTGGGGTACGTGTATTCGCGGCAGGGGCGATGCCTGATGCAAGGGAAGCAGTATGACGCGGCGATTGCGGCGTTCCACAAAGAGATTGAGATGAGCGGCAACGATGCGGAGACACAGGGCTTTCTGGCGGAGGCTCTGCGGGCGAAGGGAATGACGGCAGAGGCCGAGGCGGCGGAGAAAGAGGCGCTGCGGTTGAAGAACGCAGACTGAGGATTGCATGAGCCGTGGGGTCGGTGCTCACGAGCATGGGCCAACGGCAGGCTAGGTAGCAGGCCAGGGTTTGACGGTGGAAAGCCAAAGGCAAGAATAAGGGCAACTAACCCGCCCTAGCAAAGGAAGCTAGGACGGGCACCCGGCCACCCGGCCACCCGCCACCCTGAAGTGCATCGATGAATGGGAATGTTAGCCCGGGCCACCCGCGCATGACTCCCAAACAGACTGGAGTTTATTCCCATGACGAGAACTAAGGCGCATCGCTTCGTCTTGTCTGCTATGCGTACGATCTTCTTCATCGTTCTTTGCTTTTGTGCCGGAGCGATAGGTCAAACCAGGAGCCCCGGCAGCGAGAACTATTTTCCTTTGGCGGTTGGTAACTGGTGGAGTTATACAGTCTCTGGGCAAGGTGGGACCAAAACGAAAACGACAAAATGGAGAGTCACACAAAGGGAACTGTTGCATGGATCAGCTGTGTTTCATGTCTGGCAAGCTCAAGACGATGAGCCTTTAAGTCTGTCCAGAGTAGAGTCTGGCATTGTGGAGGCTGGTACTGAAAGGTTCTTACTTAAGAATCCTCTACGACCTGGAGACCGATGGAGTACAAAATCT